>JBLIMK010000169.1:0-3008 GCA_047638715.1 Verrucomicrobiales bacterium | reverse complement strand
GCGCGAGACCGAGTCCGGCCAGAACGACCGAACCCTTCCATCGGCTCTGGTCGCCCGTGCCAATCGCACCACTTGAGAACAGGGCCGCGGTCAACCCGAGCCCAGCGATCAACATGGCGATGATGCCCAGCTGCGGACCTTGGGAGTCGACACCGCTGAAGATGATCTTGTCACCTCGCTGGACGCTGTTGATCAGGTTCTGAATGGCCTGAGCGTTCGCAATCTGCTTGTTGATGTCATCTCCCGCATCGTCCTTCAGGCGCTGGACCTCGGCCTCAATGTCGGGTGGAACATCAGCGCTCGAACGTTGGATGGTTTCGACGCGTGCGTCGAAGTACCAACCCCAGCCGCCGTCGGCATCTTCGCGCTTGCCAACACCAAGGGCTGCCCCGACGACGAGGAGCACCGCAAAGACCGCTCCGCCGACACGAACCCAGGCAATATCGCCAGGAAGTGGACGACGAGGACCGTACGGAGCGCTAAGCGTCGCCATTGCGGCACCGCCAACAGCGATCACCGACCCGATCAGTGCAACGTAGACGCCAATTCCGTGGCTGTAGTTCTGAACGAAATCGGTCGGTTGCAACAACGCGTAGCCGAGCGCCGCACCGAGCATTCCAATCGCTGCGATCAACGCACCATCGGATCCGAGACGAGCAGTGCCGGTCGTGAAGGTTTCAATCGCAATGAACAGGACCGTGACAGCGAACATCCAGAGCCCGATCGTCCCGAGCGGTCCGGTGCCAATATCGAAAATGTTCATCAGCCACACGAGCAGGATCAGCCCTGAAATACCGGCGAGGAGAAAACCTTGCCCCTTCAGCATGAGCCGGCCGATCGAGGCGTTGAACGACAGAAGCGGGCGAATCGCGGCCAGGAGTGCCAGGATCGCAAAGAGCCCCATAATGATGCCGAAGAACGTGCCACCCGATGCCTGATAGCCGTTGAAGCTAAGGCCGGGAAGCGATTCATCGACAAGGCGACCATAGGAGCTCGCAAGACCAGCATCGTTGGCCCAGGGCAGGAACAACGAGATCACGGCTACTGCCGAACCAGCTGCTGCGATCATCAGGCCGGTGCGTTCGCCGGAAGTCACAGGCGCTGGGCGTTCGGATGGTTCCACAGGTTCTGGTGTAGCGGCCTGCGCTTCCTGAGCAGCGAGCAGTCCCTCAGGATCGGCACGATACGTGAAGGCCTGCTTGATCTTGAGCGACATCCTGACGCCGTCCTGCGCCTCGGTTTGTGAGATTCGGTCAAGGATGACCGCAACCAAGAAGAAGGCGAGTCCAGCCGATGCTGCCAAACCAAGGTTCAGGTTGTTGATTGCTCGGAAGAGCAACCGGCCCAGACCGCCAGCGCCCATGAGTGCTGCGATGCCGAGCATCGAGATTGCGAGCAACAACGTCTGGTTGAGGCCGGTCATGATCGCAGGCCGGGCCAGAGGAAGCTGCACATCGGTGAGGACGCGAAGCTCCGTAGCGCCATAGGCGCGCGAGGCCTCGACCACATCTTCTGGTACCTGACGGATACCAAGATTGGTTAGACGTACGAGTGGCGGCAGAGCAAACACCATCGTGACCATCGTGGCCGACACGTTGCCCAGACCGAAGAAGAAGATGAACGGCAACATGAACACAAACGAGTGAACAACCTGCATTGCATCGAGCGCCGGTCGGACTACATTCCACACGCTGTCGAACCGGCCGGACATGATCCCGAGCGGGATGCCGACGATGGCACACAACGTCACCGATACGAGGATCATGCCGATCGTCTTGGCCGTCTCCGTCCAGTACTCAGCGCCGAGGAACCCGCAGGCCGCCAGCATCGATGCTGAAGCCAAGCCAATTCGAGTGTTGCGCGTGAACGAAGCCACAACAAAAACAGCGATAACAAGCCACACCCACGGAATGGTCATGATCGAGTCACGACCAACACGCTCGCTCATGATGAGCTCGAAGAAGGTCTTGAACGGCCATTCGACGACCTCGCCCAGGAACGACGTGATCGGGTTGTTGACACCCCAGAAGACGAGTTCCTTTAGCCACTCACCGAACGGAAAGCGAAAGGACTCGGGCCAGGTGTTGTCGAGAAAACTATCTTGTGCAAGTACGTAACCCATTACATGAACACCTCTCGCTCGAAGCCATCTATCAATTGCTCGACTCGACCCATCTCTTCCATCATCTCCCGTGGATCGAGGGTGCCGATTAGCGACCCTGCGTCGTTGACCACGGCCATGGCAAGGCCACGTCCCGCGGCTGCGTACACCTCGTTGAACGTCTGGTGTCCGTTCACGCTCTCGAAGTCGAGGCGAAGCGCTGCCCCCACGTCGGTCGTGCCCATGCTCGCCGCGCGAATGGCGTCTTCTGGTGTGAGTAACCCGGTTGGTCGACCGGCATCATCAACCGCGAAGGCGCCACCGCGGTCACCGATTCGGGTGAGCGCATCGGCGATCGTCATCGACGAATCGACGGTGAGTGCGTCGCCCATGATCGTGGCTACGTCGATGACTCGACCCTGGTCGACGTCCTGCACGAACTCGGCAACGTAGCCGGTTGCGGGCTGGGTAAGAATTTCTTCCGGAGTGCCGATCTGTACGACTGCACCGTCCTTCATGATGCAGACTCGATCGCCGATACGAAGCGCCTCGTTCAGATCATGTGTGATGAACAGAATCGTCTTCTTCAGCTGATCCTGAATCGCCATCATCTCGTCCTGCATCTGACGACGGATCAGCGGATCGAGCGCGGAGAACGCCTCATCCATCAACAGGATGTCGGGATCTGCGGCCAGCGCACGGGCGAGGCCGACGCGCTGTTGCATACCTCCCGAGAGTTCGCGTGGGCTGTTGTGCGCGAACGATTCGAGGCCGACGAGCTTGAGTGCCTCGAGCGAGGCCTCGTCTCGTTGGGCCTTGTCGACCTTTTGGACCTTCAGCCCGTAGCCGGTGTTGTCGATCACCGAGCGATGTGGGAACAGGGCAAAGTGTTGGAAGACCATACCCA
>JBLIMK010000168.1:0-3098 GCA_047638715.1 Verrucomicrobiales bacterium | reverse complement strand
GGCGGTCGCCACCGGGGCGGGTGTACTCGCGATTGTGCTCGCCGCCTTCGTGATGGTCGAGCCAGCCTGACCCCGACCATTTCTCGTGATGGCCACAGGTCGGGGCATTCAACCATCGTCCACATCTCGATCCCGATCTCGGTCGCAGCCGTCGTTTGCTCAGACACGGTCGTGCCACGGACTCGCACGCTCCACTTGTCGGGACACCGAAAGCAGCAGTTCTTCGGCCCCGACCTTCGCCCCGAGTTGCACTCCAACCGGCAGACCCGTCGAATCGGTCCCGAGCGGCATCGACACCGCTGGACCTCCGGATGCGTTGAACAGCGGCGTGAAGGCGATGTCGTCGAGCATGCGGCCGAGATAGGTGAACCAGTTCTCTTCGGTGGGGTCGTGATAGCCGATCGGCCGCGACGGATGGGTCAGGGTCGGGGTGAGCAACAGATCGCTGCTCGAAAAGAAGGACGACAGCTGCGCTGCCACCTTGCGACAGGACATTTGCGCATGCACATAGTCAAACCCGCTGAGATCTTTCGCTCGTTCGACCGCTGCTCGCGTTGCGGAGCGCTTGTCCGTCGACGGGGTTCTCCACCCTCTCGACCCGGTGGCCCAGGCCTTCGAGCAATGTCGCTGCATTCTCGGCCGCAGCGACACAGTCGGGATGCACAGCCTCACCGGCAAAGCCCTCAGTGAGCAGACCTACGCGCAACAGGCCGGGTTCAGCCTCGAGCGCATCGACAAACTTTCCTGATGGCGCAGGCGGGCCGCCGCCATCAGCGGCCAAGGCTCCGTGCGTCACATCCAGCAGCAGCGCCGAGTCGCGCACGCTGTTCGTCAACGCATGCCCAGTGCTCAGGCCCGCAAGTCCTTCGCTCGAGTCGTTGCCGAGAGGTACTCGATTTCTGCTCGGCTTCAGACCGAACAGGCCACAGTTCGATGCAGGAATACGGATCGATCCGCCGCTGTCGGTGGCATGTGCTGCGGGCAGCATGCCGGCGGCTACGACGGCTGCACTTCCACCCGACGATCCGCCCACACTTCGACCCGAGTCGAGGGGGTGCCGAGTTGGCCCGAAGAGCGTGGGGTTCGTGCATACGTTCATCCCGAACTCCGGCGTATTCGTCTTGCCGAGAACGACGAGACCAGCCCGCCGATGGCGGGCGACGAGCTCGCTGTCGGCTTCGATCACGACATCGCGAAAAGCACGGCTACCGTTCGTGCCGCGCATGCCCCCTACCCAAGTGTGGAGGTCCTTCACCACCCATGGAACACCGCGAAGCGGGCCATCGGCGACATCGTCGATCGCAGCGAGAGCCTCATCGAAGCATGTTTCGGTGATGGCGTTGATCGACGGGTTTTGCCGCTCGATCATGTCGATCGCCGCTTCACAGACTTCCGTGGCCGACACGTCGCCACCAGCCACGAGCGCGGCGATCCCCGTGGCGTCGTACCGCACGAACTCGTCAGGGGTCATTTCGCAGACTGTATCTCGCCTGAATGATCCGCTTCGGCTGAGGAGCGACGGCGGCTCTTCATTTGCTCGTGCGCTTCGACGCTGCCGTCGTGAAACGTACCGAACCATTTGTCCAACGGCAGAAGCAGCATTCCGTAGTTCACTTCGAAATAGCGATGATGCAGATTGTGGAAATAGTCACCGCCGTGAATGTTCGTCCCGTCCTTCACCGTGAATCGATCGAAGCCCGAATGTGAGGGCGACGGTGAGATCATCAGGTACACGAGCGAGAAGCTCGCAATAAACGGCGAGCCAGGTATGACGAGGAAGACGAACGGCAGAGAAAGGTACAGAAGATGTTCGATCGGGTGCATCGAAATGCCCGACCACGGCCCGGTGTTGACATTGCGATGATGAAGAGCGTGGGCCCACCCATAGATCGGGTCGACATGCAACAGTCGATGGTTCAGGTAGAAGTGCACACCTGCGATCCAAAACACTGCAATGGTCATTGCCGAGATCGCCCAGAAGTTCGTGAGTTGAGGGATCGATCCTGCAGCGTAGAGGCGGAACATGATCGCTTCGTACAACGCTGCTACGCCACCGCCGCTGACGAGCGTCCAGAACATGTTGTCCCGGGTCTGATTGTCGAACAGGAATGATTTGCGGTTCTTGGCGAGCCAGCGGCGTTCGTATTTGAACTCGGTGCCCTGCGAGCGCCTGATATGAAGCCACCAATGCTGCCCGCCGATAATCACGAGCATCATGAGGGTGTTGCGAATCCAGATGAGCGCGACGTCGTCGACGCTGAACGATGCGAATCGTTCGAGCTCGGGGGTAAAGACGTGGTACATCAGCACGCCGAGACCGATCCACGCTAATGACTGTGGCCACAAGTACTTGGTCGCGAACCAGCGCAACATGGCCACGGGCCGCGGTGGCGATTGGAAGAGCGGAGGGACGTCCAAGGGCGCGGGGTCGTAGCCCTTGTTGCGTTCCATACGTGTCCGAGGTGCGATCACCTGAACATAGTGGCTGAACGATCGTTCAGTTTCAACTATCGGTCAACCGGTTGTGTTCAGACGCCGGTGATTGTCGATCGGACGACGCCGAGTTCCTCACCCGTGATCCAATCGAGGTACGAGATCGTCGCTGCTGATGTTCCGGTTCGAAGCGGCCTGATGAGGAGGTCATATCGCTCCGATGACCCGGTTTCCAATGGCTTCGTCATGCGGAACGGCTTTGCGAAGTTCGGCGCAACGTTGTCGAAACCACGTCCATCCGAAGCGATCACGTCGACCTCGAGACTTCCGTCGTCGATTCCATCGAACCAAATCGACTGGCGCGTGTAGGACGCATTCACCCAACGAATCAAAATCGGCTCGCCGCCGACCTCGCCTTCGGTCGCGACCGCTTTATCGGAAATCACCTTGTTCTTGTTCGTCTTGCCACGGCGCATCGGTTGGAACTTGCCCGTGAGGTGAAAATACTTCGGCCGGAAGTCGTTCAGCCCAGCATCGCCGCCCTCAAGGCCCGCCTGATGGCCCAGTTCGCGCCAACGCGGATCGACATCGCCGGCGGCCCAAATACGTTCGCTCTCGACCGCATACGTTGGCCCATTGTGGAATGCCGTGCCCGGACCCTCGAT
>JBLIMK010000167.1:0-3129 GCA_047638715.1 Verrucomicrobiales bacterium | reverse complement strand
GCATCGACGTTATTATCGGAACGCAAGGTGACGATGAGATCAATGGCCGTCAGGGCAACGACACCATCTGTGGTCTCGGTGGCAAGGACGAAATTCGTGGCGCTGCTGGCGTCGATTGGATCAACGGCGGTGGCGACGGCGACAAGATCTGGGGTGGCTCCGGCAACGACATTCTCCAAGGTGGCGACGGCTGGGATCGTATGTTCGGTGGCAACGGCAAAGACAACATGGATGGTGGTCAGGGGAACGACTTCATGCGTGGCAACGGCTGGGCTGACACGATGCTCGGTGACTTCGGAAACGACGATATCCATGGCGGCCTCGCCGACGATCTGCTCTTCGGCGGCCCCGGCGACGACTTCCTTCGTGGATCCAACGGCACGAACACGTGCAACGATCCCGATCCCGAAACCGAAAACGGTGGCTGCCAAAAGGGAAACCTCAACTGATCCTGCCCGGCCGCTCGATCAACTGGATTTACGGTCGTTGCGAGGCAGCAATTCAAGGTCTGGGCGGCCGCTGGTATAAAGCGCGGGTGGTTACCAGCGGCTCGCTCATAGTTCTACCGGTTAGGCACGTCTGCAGAGGCGAGACGACAGCTGAGCTCGAGGAGGAGACGCTCGTCGGGGTCGTTTAGGTCGACCGTCAGGATCGCCGTTATCTGCTCCATGCGGTAACGGACAGTGTTGCGGTGGATATGAAGCGTCGCTGCTGCCAGGGATACGTTTCTTCCGGCATCGAGGTATGCGCGCAGGGTCGTGAGCGATTCTCGAGCTCGCCGAGGTGTTTGGTCGAGCAGAGGGGCGAGAAGTTCGTCCATGACCGGTCGGACGCCATCGATTTCGGCCCACCGTACGAGGGCACGGCTTAGCCCCAATCGGTCGAATTGAAGGGGCTTGTTCACGATGTTTCTGTCTCGTGCGGTTCGAACCGCTGTGGTTGCTTCATTCACACTGCTGCGAATTCCAGCGATTCCGAGATGGGGGGTTCCGACGCCGACATGCAAACGCAGCTCCGGGATCGTGGAGACGGCGCTGTCGATGGCCTCAGCGGCTGGCTCTGTAGCGCGTGACGCAAAGGGCTCCCGGTGAGGTGTCGCTCGGCTCGAAATCAAGAGAATGGAGTTGGCGGTCCCAGCCTTGGTCCAATGGCCTCCGGTAGCACGGACGGACCCGAGCATGGTTTCGGCGATTCGCTGTTGGTACCGATAGGTGGCCTGAATAGAGGTTGGTCTCGCTAGGGGGTCGTGGCAGTCCACGCGAATTGCGTAGTGGGATCCGTCGATCGGAAAGTCGGCGAGCCGCAGTCGGCCTGCCGCGTTTGCTGACGTTGCCGCTTCGCTCAGAAGTATTTCGTTGAGCAGTTCTGATCGGGTTGTTTCGGGGACTTCTCGCGCCTCGTAGTCGTTTTGTAGAAGCATTTCGATCTTGCGGGCCGCGTATGCGGCCGCTGCTTTCATGGTCGGCGATGGCGTGAGGTCGCCGTAGCTCAGATGGCTCCTGACAATTCCTTGGACTCGAACTGTTATGTCATGCTCGGTCATCTGTGCGTCGTACATGTCGAGCGAGGCCATTATCTCAACCGATATCGACGACAAGAGGGCGGGAATTTGTTCGAGTGACTCGCATGCGTCGGTGAGGGCACATGTCTGTTCGAGCGCGGATACCTCCGCCTCAAAACCACCGCGGGTCAGGTCGCGTACTCGCAAGGCGAGTGATACCGCGTCGTGGAGCGGAGACAGCACGCCCAGGGCGATGCCCTTGTTCTTTGCGATCCGAATAGCCGTAGCGGTTAGTTCCGGCGCGTCCGTGCCGGTGCTTACTACTGCCGATGGTTGGCTACCGACTGTTGCGAGGGCCATATCGAATTGAAACGACTGCAGTTCGAGGCTGAGAGCCGAGTCCAAAACAACAATCGCGCCGTTTTGGGCGTTGCCAATCTCGTCGAACGAATGTGCTGCCTGAACGGCCGTGACCCGGTTATTGGGAAGATCGGTGCCGTTCTGGAAAGTGAGAATGTCGCCAAGCCGGCCTAGTTCAACGTGTTCCACAACCACTATTGTACATACTGCACAAGAACGATTTGTAATTTGTAACTTCCTCTAATGACGCAGATCATGGTCCTGCTTAGGATCGATCGCGTGATTGAGTTCGGGAAGCAAGAACTTGAGTGGCTCACGTTGGGCGCAGCGGTGTTTGGCGGCGGCGGTGGTGGAGACCCACTGCTCGGGTCGTTGATGGCCGGGCAGGCGATCGCTAATCACGGATCCGTTTCTTTGATCGATCTCGATTCGCTCGACGATGACGATCTGATCGTTCCCGCGGCCATGATCGGTGCCCCGACCGTGATGACCGAAAAGTTCGCGTCCGGCGATGAAGGCGAGCGTTTGATATCTGCGCTTGAAGCTCAACTCGGTCGCAAGGTAGCGGCGTACTGCTGTGCCGAGCTCGGCGGTATCAACGGTGTACTTCCAATAACTTGGGCGGCGAGAAGCAAGCTGCCAATCGTCGACTGCGATTTGATGGGCCGGGCGTTTCCTGAACTGCAGATGACCACTGCTGCCCTGGCCGGGATCGACATCAGCCCGGTTGTCGTAACCGACGAACGCGGAAATGTGGCCACATTCACGACCATCAACGCCAACTGGGCCGAGAAAATGGTCCGAACCGTCGTTGGGTCAGTCGGCGGCGAGGCCTCGATGTGCTTGTACCCAATGACCGTTGCGCAGGCAAAGACTGGGACTGTGCAAGGTTCACTGAGTCGTGCAATGGACGTGGGTCGAGTTTTGCTTGAAGCAACCGACGATCCGATTGCAGCGCTCTGCTCGAGCGTCGACGGATTCGCATTGGTCGAAGGAAAGATCGTCGATGTCGATCGCCAAACGACCGACGCTTTCGCTCGTGGCACGGTCACGATCGAAGGAACCGGTACCGACGGGGGCCGCCTCATCCGTCTGGAGTTCCAGAACGAAAACACCCTCGTACTAGAAGATGGCAGAGTCCTGGCTTGCGTTCCCGACATCATTACCGTTGTCGACGTTCATTCTGCGCGGCCGATCGTGACGGAACTCCTCCGTTACGGCCAGCGCGTGTCAGTGATCGCACTTCCATGTGATCCTGTGTGGCGCAC
>JBLIMK010000166.1:0-3192 GCA_047638715.1 Verrucomicrobiales bacterium | reverse complement strand
GTAGCTGATGCACAATCCCGATCTGCTCTTCCTCGACGAACCAACGACTGGTATTAGAGCGACATCGGAGTGACCCGAGGCTGATTACAGCCCGTTCGCCCATCTGCCAATCGTCGACGCGAATGCGCCGCAATCCTCGTCCGTCACCTGCATCGAGAGAGCAATGAAGCCGCGACGCGCGAGATAGTAGCCGTCTGCCATGGCAGCATGAAAGAGCAATTCGAGTAGGCGGTCATCGGCTGCGTGGATTGTGAGCATCGAACCAAGGCCGGTAACCCACATCGCCAGGCCCGCGTCGTCAAAGGTCGCGTTGAGTTGCGCTCGGAGTCGATCGCCACGGTCGTTGACAGCCTCGATGAGTTCGGGCTTTAACTGCGTCGAAATGGTCTCGATCGCGGCCGCCATCGAGATGACGTTGTTGTTGAACGTGCCCGCCTGGGTGAGTGTTCCGCCTTGAACCGGATCGAATCCGGCGAGAAATTTGCGACGGCCACCAAAAGCGCCGAAGGTCATCCCTCCGCCGAGGTATTTGCCGAGTGTGGTCATGTCCGGCATCACGTCGTACCGCTGTTGAGCTCCACCGCTGGAGAGACGCGACGTCATCACTTCGTCGAAGATGAGGACGACGCCGTGCTGATCGCAACGTCGTCGCAGTTCTTGCACGTACTCCACATCAGCAACGCGGCACCCACCCGAACCCTGCACGACCTCGATGAGCACACAACCGAGGTCCAGGTTCGCAAACATCTCATCGAGCGCTGCCATGTCGTTGAAGGGTTCGAGGTGAAAATGATGCGGCACGTTGAGCGGCGATTGTGGGTCGCCCTTGGATCCGAACGACAGCACACCGCCGTGATACGCCTTTTCAAATACGCCGACCGTGTTCTTGCTGGTGTGATGGAGGGCGGTACCGATCGCCATCAGGTTGGCCTCGGTTCCCGAGTTTGTGAATCGAACCTGTTCGATCGATGGGAACCGGGCGCAAATGAGCTCCGCCAGTTCGATCTCTTTTGTGTGCGTTGCGCCGAGGGCCCAGCCGTTGTCGAGCGCCTCGACGATCGCACGTTTCACCGCATCTGGCGAGTGCCCGAGCAACCCTGCGGTGTAGTTTCCGCAGAAATCGACGTAGCGATGCCCATCGATGTCGACGAGCTGGGACCCTTCTGCCCGCTCTGCGCGAAATGGAAATGGCGCATAGTCGAGCACCGATCGTGTGTTGCCAGCCGGCAACACGATCCTCGCCCGAGCGTCTGCGGCCTCACTGTTGGGCCGAACGGCTCGGTACTGCGCGTGGGCGGTGGCGATCAACGCATCGAGATCGACCGGCGGAGTCAATCGAAGGTGCGGAGGGACAGCGGAGTCGATCGATGTCATGAACCGAGTTTGGCAGATGTCGGGCGGAAGTCCCACAAGTTGTCAGGCGAGCGAAGCTCGCGAAGCGAAGCAACGGCGCAGCCGCGGATGTCGGGCGGAAGTCCCACAAGTTGTCAGGCGAGCGAAGCTCGCGAAGCGAAGCAACGGCGCAGCCGCGGATGTCGGGCGGAAGTCCCGACAAGATACAGATGTCCGAAAACCGCTACTTATCTCTCCTCCATTCCGGCACGATGGTCTCATGACCGCAGCACCCGTAGCCGTTCGATTTAGTGAAGACCGCTGTTACGACGCGTTGGTCAGTCGCGATCGACGATTCGACGGGCAGTTCATCGCAGCGATCACCTCCACCGGCATCTACTGCCGACCGAGTTGCCCTGCACCCGTTCGGCCAAAGAAGCAGAATGTCCGGATCTTCGCCACGGCAGCCGCCGCACAACAAGCCGGGTTCCGGTCGTGCAAGCGATGCCGCCCAGATGCGGCGCCGGGTTCACCGGAATGGGATCTGCGCGGTGACCTCGTGGGTCGTGCGATGCGGATGATCGAGCGTGGCGAGGTCGATCGGGTCGGCGTCGGGGGCGTGGCGACACAACTCTTCATCAGCGAGCGACACCTGAACCGAATTGTGAACGATGCTCTCGGTGCAAGCCCTGTTGCGCTCGCCCGAGCACAGCGAGCAAACCTCGCGCGCATTCTGCTCGAAACGACCACGATGCCGGTTACCGACACGGCTTTTGCTGCGGGGTTCTCAAGCGTCCGTCAGTTCAACGACACGATGCGCGCCGTGTACGACCGAACCCCAAGTGAGATTCGCAAGGCTCGCAAGACCTCTTCGTCGACTCCGAAGTTGGACTCAAATGTCGAGTTGCGGCTTTGGCTCCCAGCGCGAGAGCCGATCGATCATTCATGGATGTTCGGGTTTTTGGCCGGCCATGGGCTGCCGGGAATCTCCGCGGGTACTGAGTCGTCGTTCGAGAGAACTCTGCGGTTGAGCGGCGGCGACGGCCATGTCGAGGTCGTCGCAGACAAACTCGATCACGCCGGCGTGTGGGCGACCTTCACGTTGGAACACATTGCCGATCTGTCGGATGCCATTGCGAGGGTTCGGCGCCTCTTCGACCTCGACGCCGATCCGCACCACATCGATGAAACTCTTGGCGCCGATCCCGTGCTCGGCCTGCTTCGACGCCAACGTCCGGGGATCCGTGTGCCCGGTTCCGTCGATGGATTCGAAGCGGCGATCGGCGCGATCGTCGGCCAGCAAATCTCGGTCGCTGGTGCCCGCACAATGCTCGGCCGCATCGTGGCGGCAGCAAATCATGACCTCGAAGAGGGTTCGCGCGCCTTGTTCCCTTCTCCCGATGAGCTCGCCGACCTCGACCTTGCGACCATCGGTCTCACGAACGCCCGGCAGCGCACCATTCGTTCGCTCACAGATGCTGTTCGAAGCAATGGGCTCGTCCTCGATATGGGCGTCGATCGGGCCGAAACGCGCGCACAGCTCCTCGCGCTTCCAGGTATCGGCCCCTGGACCACCGATGTCATCGCCATGCGGGCGCTCGGCGATACCGACGTGATGCTCGCGAGTGACCTGATCGTCAAACGCCGGCTCGACGCACTCGCCATTACGAACACCGATCGTCTCGCGCCTTGGCGCTCCTACGCAGCGTGCACCCTCTGGGCAACTCGCTAGAAAGAACTACTCATCATGACCACACTCCTTTCAAAAACCATCGAGTCGCCAGTAGGCGAACTCATGCTCGTTGGCTCAAACGCCGGCCTCCGAGCTGTTCTCTGGCCAAGCGAACGAGATGGGCGAGT
>JBLIMK010000165.1:0-3207 GCA_047638715.1 Verrucomicrobiales bacterium | reverse complement strand
GTCGTCATCGATGACGCCGACGTGACCACGGCGATTCGCGAACCGGAGGTGACTGCAGCAGTTTCGGCAATCGCAGCGATATCGGGTGTTCGATTGGTGCTCGCCGAGGCGCAGCGCGACTGGGCCCGAGCACGCGGGGCTGCTGTTCTTGAAGGCCGCGACATCGGTACCGCCGTGTTCCCGAACGCGACGGTCAAGATCTATTTGAACGCGTCGGTGCAAGAGCGCGCTCGCCGCCGTGCGCGCGAAACGGGCGATTCCGATCTCGCAGCGATGGCCGCGAAGATCGCCGAACGCGACCGCCTCGACATGACGAGGGAGACCGATCCGCTGATGATCGCCGACGATGCGATCGTGATTGACTCAACGTCGCGAACACTCGCAGACGTAGTCGACCTGATCGCAGCCACCTGGGCCGCCGCAACCGAAGAGAGTGTCTAGTGGCTCGTGCTGATTACGGACAAGACCTGACCATCCCCAAACGCATTACGTGGGTGATAGCGCGGGGATTGGTTGTGGTCATCGCGAAAACGTGGTTTCGCTGCGAGGTGCACGGGCGAGAGAACCTTCCGACGAGCGGGGCGTTTATTGTGAGCCCAAACCACCGGTCGAACCTCGACACTCCGCTGCTGCCCGTAATCCGCAAAGCACCCATTCGGTTCATGGGTAAAGCGTCGCTCTGGGAAACCAACAAGGCAGCGGATTGGCTCCTCACGATGCTCGGTGGCTTTCCTGTCGACCGTGACACCGCCGATCGGGGAGCGCTGCGTTTGGCCGAGGAGGTAGTCGAACGAGGCGAAGCGTTGGTGATGTTTCCCGAGGGCACGCGGCGTGACGGACCCCTGGTGCGCGAAGAAAACATGTTCGATGGTCCGAGTTTCATTTCTGGCAGGCAGCAGGTGCCGATCGTTCCCATCGGAATTGCCGGGAGTGCCGAGGCCATGCCTGTGGGGACGAGGTTCATTTATCCACGCAAGATCGTGGTCGTCATCGGTGAACCAATGCAACCGCCCGCAGCAAATGAAAATGGACGGGTCCCGCGGCGCGCCGTGAAGGAACACACCGACCTCCTGCGCGAACGCCTCCAAGAGCTCTTCGACGAAGCCAAAACCAAACTCTGAGCCGACCGTCATCGGAATCCAGGCTTGCTGCTTCGGTCAGCCGAGGAGTCGGAGGACCTCGCTAGCGCCCAATTGCCGGTCGCCCGTTGCTGGTTTTTCTGAGCGATCAGCGCCGAGACTCAGGGCCGCCGCAGCATCGATAGCGGTGAGGAGATCGCGAAGTTTGCGCGGTGGGGGGAAGTACTCGTCTTCGTCGGTGATCCGAACTTCGGAGACACCCTTTGTTGGATTCAACCGATTGATGACGGATTCGACGAGCTCTTCGCTCGCCGATGCCCCAGCCGTCACACCCACAGTTCCGGTGAGATCCCCGGGAAGTTCATCGGCTGTGTTCACGCGGAGGACGCGGTCGCAGCCAGACTCGGCCGCTAATCGTGACAGCGCCATCGTGTTCGACGAGTTCGACGACCCAATGACCACCATTGCATCGCAATCGGGGGCGATCTTCATCAACGCACCCTGACGATTGGTCGTGGCAAAACAGAGGTCGCTTCGACCTGGCGTCCACATCTCGGGCCATCGCTCAAGAGCAGCCTCTTGCACAGCCGACCAATCTCGATGGCTGAGCGTCGTTTGCGCCAACAATGCCGTTGGACCGTCGAGCTGCGGCAGCGCCTGGACCTCATCGACAGATTCGACTCGGTGGATCGCATTTGGGGCGACGGCCATCGTGCCCACTGCTTCCTCGTGGCCATCGTGCCCGACATAGACGATCTGGTAACCCTTGCCGGCGCGAACTTTGACCTCGTGGTGCACTTTCGTGACGAGTGGACAGACAGAATCGACGATGTAACCGCCGGTGTTGCCCGCCGCTTGCACCACCTCGGGTGCTGAGCCGTGCGCAGACAACATGATCGGAGCGCCCTCGGGGACCTCGGAAATGTCGTCGACGAAGACGACGCCCATATCTTCGAAACGCTGCACCACAAGCCGATTGTGCACGATCTCGTGGTAGCAGTAGACGGGTGGCGGGAAGGCGCGAACCATCGCGGCCAATGCTTTGATCGCCATCTCGACTCCAGCACAGAATCCGCGTGGTGCAGCGAGCAGAACTTGATCGACGGCCATGTCTGCAGTCTATGGCTCGCGTGACCACGGCTACGGTCGATTCAGACCTCTTCCTGTTTGTCCGCCGTAGCCTTGACGCGATGTCTGCACCCCGCGTGATCGTTGTTGAGCCGGAGTCGCCGGCCGCGCGCGCTGGATTGCTCGTCGGCGACGAACTCGTGTCGATAGAGGGCGAACAACCTCGCGACATCTTGGAATACCGCACGCTCGTCGATGGCGACGAGATCGCCTTCGTGATCGATCGAAATGGTCTCACGCTCGATGTCGATGTAGCAAAGATGCCCACCGAGCCACTCGGCATCGAGGTGCATTCAGCGCTGTTCGACGAAGTTCGAACCTGCGACAACCACTGCGAATTCTGCTTCATCTATCAACTCCCGCCGAATTTGCGAAAGAGCCTCTATTTGAAGGACGACGATTACCGATTGTCGTTCTTGTATGGCAACTACACGACCTTGACGCGCTTCACCGAGGCAGACCTCGAGCGGGTCATCACCGAGAAATTGTCACCGCTTAACGTGAGCATTCATGCGACCAACCCCAAGATCCGGGAGGAAATGCTGCGAAATCGGCGCGGCGCTTCGTCCCTGCGATGGTTGTCGGCACTTCTCGATGCTGGCATCGAAGTTCACGGCCAGGTCGTTGTTTGCCCTGGCATCAATGATGGCGACGTGCTCGACCAAACGTTGGCCGATATCGCCGACAAATATCGCAACCTCGAAACCGTGTCGGTCGTGCCTCTCGGAGTATCGAAGTATTCGACCGAAGAACGAATGCGCGCCCATACCCTCGAGGAAGCACAGACCGTGGTCGATGTCGTCGAGGAATGGCAAGACGTTTTCCTTGCCACGATCGGTCGCCGGCTTGTGCACGCCTCAGACGAGTACTACTTGAACGCGAATCGGCCGTTCCCGGCACGCGAGAACTATGGCGACATCCCCATGTACGAGGATGGCATTGGCATGGCCCGATCATTTGAGGCCGAATTCACCGGCCAGGTCGAGACGGGTATCGGAAC
>JBLIMK010000164.1:0-3272 GCA_047638715.1 Verrucomicrobiales bacterium | reverse complement strand
GAGTTGATGACCAAATTGCTCGATCGGGCGACAGGCGAACTCCCAACGGCACTGTTTGCTCAGAACGACTCAATGGCGATCGGCGCGATGCACCTCGCGAAGGAGCGAGGCCTCGAATGCCCCTCCGATATCTCGATCGTTGGCTACAACGACGTCCCGCTCACCGCTCATTTAACGCCAGCGCTGACGACGATCAAGTTGCCCGCCTACGAGGCTGGACGAGTCGCAGCTGAGCTGCTCGTCTCACTCATCGGAGAACCGGAGCAATCGCCGAGCAGTGTCATCATGGCTCCCGAGCTCATCGTTCGGGAATCGACGACCTCTCTCATGTAGCAGTGTGGGACAACCAAGTCGACAACCTCGACGTGTGTCATGCGCCGCTCAAGTCGCGCAGCACCGCAGCGGTGTCGAGGGATAGAGTCGCAAGAACACGACCTACACAGAGGTTTCTCATGCGCAAACTCACACTCGCACTCCTACTCGCCTTCGGATTGATCGCCGTCGCATGCGGTAGCGACACAACCGTCGACTCAGCCGGTAACTCCGTCGACTGCGACAACCCAACACTCGAGACAGCCGGGACACTCACGGTTGCAACGGGTGAGCCGGCATTCCTTCCATGGGTCGCCGACGACAACCCCGAGAGCCAAGAAGGCTTCGAAGCAGCCCTCGTATATGCGCTCGCCGCCGAGATGGGCATCGACAACGTGGTCTGGACCCGCACAGGGTTTGACGACGCGATCTCTCCCGGAGCGAAGGCCTACGACTTCAACATCCAGCAGTTCTCGATCACCGATGCCCGCGAAGAGGTCGTTGACTTCTCCGACGGCTACTACGAGGTGGAACAAGCGATCATCGGTGCAGCCGATGGGGCCGCATCGTCGGCCGAGTCGGTGGATGACCTGAAGGAGCTCAAACTGGGCGCCGCAATCGGTACGACGAGCCTCGACTACATCGAAGACACGATCGAACCAGACGACCAAGCAGCTGTCTTCGACGACAACGTCGCAGCCAAGTCATCGTTCGATGCCGGCCAGGTCGACGCGATCGTCTTCGACCTCCCCACGGCGTATTACATCACCGCCGTCGAGATCCCCGAGGCAGCAATCCTCGGCGTTCTGCCTCGTGAGGGGACGCCAGAGGAACTCGGCATGTTGTTTGAAGAAGGCAGCCCGCTCGTGCCGTGCGTCAACGCCGCGCTATCAACACTCAAGGACAACGACGCGATCGAGAAGCTTGAGGACGAGTGGCTGAACAGCGGCGGGTCGATTCCGACCCTCTCAAACTAAATGAACTAGACGACGAGCGCCCTCCTGGACTTTTTGCCCAGGAGGGCGTCCGATCGAGCGCGATCGCGGTCTTGTCGACCGTCATCGTGTTTGGTGGCGCGGCGATCCTGATCGCGCGTAGCCCCAATTGGCCCAAGGTCCGAGATCAATATTTCAACGGCGACGATTTTCGCGCTTCTGCCCCTGATGTGCTCGACGGCTTTTGGGTCAACCTCGAACTCTTCGGGTATGCGACGGTCTCAGTAGGCATCGTTGCGCTCGTGATCGCAGTGATGCGCAGCTTTCGAGGGCCGGCGTTCTTTCCCATCCGGGCGCTCGCCACGTTGTACACCGACATCTTTCGCGGCATCCCGCTCATTCTGCTCATCCTGTTGATCGGGTTTGGTTTGCCGGCGCTCAACATCACCGGTGTTCCGGTCTCAGCGAAGTTTTGGGGCATCGTTGCGCTGACGTTGTCGTACTCGGCCTACACCGCCGAGATCTACCGTTCTGGAATCGACGCGGTCTCCGAAAGCCAGCGATCGGCCGCTCGCGCTCTTGGACTCACGCAGTGGCAGTCGTTGCGACACGCAATCCTCCCCCAGGCGGTGCGAAACGTGGTCCCCGCACTGATGAACACGGTCGTCAGCCTGCAAAAGGACGTCGCGTTGCTCTCCATTCTCGGGAGTATCCGGGAAGCGGTTCGCGAGGCGCAGATCTACACGGCCAAGACCTTCAACTACACGTCGTACGTCGTGGCAACAATCTTGTTCCTTCTCATCAGCATTCCACTCACCCGGCTCGCAGATTGGTACACCGCGCGCGACCGCCGACTCCGATCGCAGGCACCGGTATGACCTCCAAACTCGAACTTCGTGGAGTGCACAAAAGCTTCGGCGACACCCATGTGTTGAATGGCATCGATCTCAGCATCGAGGAGCACGAAGTCGTGTGCCTTATCGGGCCGAGCGGCTGCGGTAAATCCACGATCCTGCGCTGTGTCGACCTGCTCGACACGATCGACAGCGGCCAGATCTTGCTCGACGGTCAGAACATTTCGGGTCGAGGCGTGAACGGCGATGATGTGCGACGCCGAATTGGCATCGTCTTCCAGAGTTACAACCTGTTCCCGCACATGACCGTGCTCGACAACGTCACACTCGGGCCACGGGTCGCCCACGGCGTCGATCGGACAACAGCCGAGGCCCGAGCCATGGAACTTCTCGAACGGTTCGGGCTCGCTGATAAGGCATCCACGTACCCGAACAAGATGAGCGGCGGACAGAATCAGCGCGCCGCCGTTGTTCGGGCACTCATGAACGACCCCGAGTTGTTGCTGCTCGATGAGGTGACATCAGCCCTCGACCCCGAACTCGTTGGTGAGGTGTTGTCGGTCATCCGAGAATTGGCGGCCGGTGGCATGACGATGGTTTTGGCGACACATGAGATGGGCTTCGCCCGAGACGTCGCGAACACGGTGTGTTTCCTTCATGAGGGGCGGGTGCTCGAGGCAGGGCCACCGACCGAACTGTTCAACAATCCACAACACGAACGCACCCAGCAGTTCCTCCAGCGTGTCACCGAGGCCGGCCGATTGTGAGCATCCGGATCGTCGAAGACCCCAACGAGCTCGCTGCGCTCTTTCTCCCCGAGAAACAATTACATATCTATCCTCTTGCGGATTTGGCCGAAGCATTCTGGGCGTCGACACCGCTCAGCCCGCCTTGCCCATCGACGCCGGCCTTGCTACGTTCCACGATGTGGAACGCTTCCATAATGTGGAACATCCATCGCTGGCCCTCGGCCGGTTACTACAGTCTCGAACGTCCGCAGCGCAACGACGCGATGCGGCGCCAAAGCTTTAACGAAGGATAATCATGAGTTTTCCGTCTGACCTTGAGATTGCGCAGGGGGCTGTGTTGCTTCCGTTGTCTGAGATTGCGGATCGTGCTGGTATTCCCCTGGAGAATTTGGAGCCGTATGGGGTTGGGGCTGCGAAGGTGC
>JBLIMK010000163.1:0-3319 GCA_047638715.1 Verrucomicrobiales bacterium | reverse complement strand
GGAGTCGGCCGTGAAAGCGACAGTGGTCACTCAGAACTGTCGAAGATCTTCTTTGCACTGCTGAGGAAGCCGGTGAGGGCGTCGTTCACATACTTATCGGTGTCTTCGAAGACTTGACCGGCGCGGTGGGAGAAGTTCTTGCCCGCGTTCTTCCAATCGGCGGACGCTGAATAAGGATCGCCGATTCGGTGGTAGTCGCCCGAAAGGATCGTTGCGTACTCGCCCGAATCGACCCAATTCCGCAGCTCAGCTGCGCGAATAACGGGGAAGTCATGCGACCGGCCCAGGGTGGCCATCAGCCGGTAGTAGGCAGACAGTCCGTCGAGGCTGCGATACTCGTCTGCCTGTTCGATGAACGCCTCGACGCTGAGCTCGTCGCGGCGGCCACGGATGCCACCTGCGAGAACGGCGTGCATCCCCTGAGAAGCTTCCAAGTTCTGCACGGCGAGCAGCCCGGCGCGGTCGCAACTGATCTCGGCCTTTCGACTCCACTCGAGCAGTGCGAGGGTGATCGGCACGACCGCTTGACTCACGATCGGCAGCATCCGCCCGGACATGTTGAGCAACAGGAACAACAAGGTCCGATAGAGCGAATGTTCGCTCATGATGTGGCCGACCTCGTGACCGAGAACAACCTCGATCTCTTCATCGGTCGCGAGCTCAATGAGTGTTGAGTTGAGCACGATAAACGGGTTGTCCATGCCCACCGCACCAGCGTTCGCCAGGGGAGTCTGGGAGATATAGAGCGGAGGTACGTCGGTGTCGAGCACCTCACATACACGAACGAGCGATTCGTGAAGACTGGAGTACTGCGTTGGGCCGACCCGGACCGCCGCTGCCGTATAGATCGTGGCGATGTTCTTCTCGCCGAACGTGCCGACGATTTTTTTCAACAGTCCATCGAAGCCGGGAATTTGTTGAAGGGAGCCGAGCGCGGCGCGATCCGTTGGGTGTTCCCAGGCGTGTGAACTGATCTCGGTGAGGATGGATCGGCCCGATTGATGAAGGTCGAGCGCGGTGCTCTTCTTCTTCGCCATCTCAGCTGCCGGTGCCGAGGGTGCTCCGAGCCAGCAAGTATCCGCCGCCGACGATGCCGAGAAGGCCGACGATAAACGCGATCGGGCTCAGCAGCCCGCCGATCACCCACACGCTTCCGACGACTGGCCGAACCAGAAAGAACAGAACGACGCCGACGAGAAGAAGTGATACACCTGGCTTCTTTGAAATACCCATGGGTTGATCGTACTGGTCCCACCGCGGCTCGAAAAGGTCAGCAAGACTCGGACGAATGGTGAGGAGGTGGTCGCGGCGCAATTCAATTCTTGGCGGAGTCGTCTTATTGCTTGCCTCGAGCTGCGCAAGCGTCCCCGCCGAACGGGTCGATTCCTCAAGAGTCCTGGTCTCACCAACGACGACCTCGGCATCCACTCCCACGACGACCAGCGCACCCGCCTCGACGACCACAACGACGACTCTGGCTCCGGCGCTCGATGAGGACGGCATCCCGAGGGTTCTGCGAACGACGACCGATGTTGTTGTCCCTGTCCTCGAGCGTCGAGCCAATGGACATCTGATTAGAACGCCGTGCCAAGAGTTGGCCGTCGTCGTCGAAGGGCAAACGAACGATCGTGTGCACGTTGTGCTCGATCCCGGTCATGGCGGCGGCGAGCCCGGCGCCGTTACGAACGATGGGATAGCGGAGAAGGACGTCAACTTCGAGGTCGCACTCCAGACCGAGGAGTTGCTTCAAGCCCAGGGCTTCGACGTGACGCTCACTCGCTACAGCGACATCCGTGTCCCGCTCTTGACGCGTGTCGAGATCGCCGACCGGCTCGAGGCAGAACTTTTGGTGTCGATTCACCATCAGGGGACCGACACGAACGTCCCCCGTTCCACCGAGCCTGGAACCGAGGTTTACTACCAGCAGGCGTCGGCCCCGTCGAAGCGTTTTGCTGGTCTTTTGGTCGAAGAGTCCCGACGGGTGCTCGGCGACTTCGATATCGAGTGGTTCGCCGGCAGCGACGCCGGCGCAACCTATAGGCCGCATCGAGACACGGGTGAAGACTTCTACGGCATGGTCCGACTGCCGACGACCTCCGCGGTGCTCGCTGAGATGGCGTTCCTCGGAAACCAGGCCGAGGTCGATCTTTTGAAGACTGGTCAGCTCCAGACCGCTGAAGCCGAAGCCATCGCGGCGGCGATCGTCCGATGGTTCACGACGGACGATGCAGGCTCGGGATTTGTCGAGCCCAGCTTTGGCTTGCGAACCTCCGGTGGTGGTGGAGGACTCAACGGATGCACCGACCCGGATCTCGGCGACACGATCGAGTTGGCACAATCGGACGACGAAGTCGAAGGGACAGAGGATGGCAACTGACTGGATCGAGAAACGGACCTCCCTGCGGCGCTTGTTCAGGCGATCCGATACGGGGCGATGGAGCGCCGACGAGAGCTTTCACGAAAACTGGGATGAGCGGACAGCCCAGCTCGCAACCTTCGTACGACCCGGAGAACGCGTACTCGAGTTTGGCTCGGGGATGCTCGCTCTGCGCGAACTCTTACCGGCAGACGCCGTTCACATCGCAACCGACCTCGTTTCTCGAGGGCCCGGTACCTACATTTGTGATCTAAATCATCGAACGCTTCCCGAGCTTCCCGATGCCGATGTCGCGTTTTTTAGTGGCGTTCTCGAGTATGTCAATAACCTGCCGCGCTCGCTTGCACGGGTCTCCGAACGAGTTCCAGCGCTGATCTGCTCCTACGCCACAGTCGAAGCCAATCCAGAGCGTCGTCGCTTTCACGGGTGGGTAAACGACTACTCCGAGGATGACCTTGTGCGCGTTATCGAATCGTTGGGCTATTCGTGCGGGCACCGCGAGGATTGGAAACGGCAAGTGCTCTTTCGGTTCGACCGCCGCTAGAGGTTCGACGGGAACGCGTCGATCAAGTCTGCGCACAATCGATCGAGCTGTGGGCGGCTGTAGGTCGAGGTGATGTCTTCGACTGCGTGTTCGAGCTCGCGAGGATCCATTGGACGGAGGGCCGTTGGTGTCAGGTCGAAGCACGAGTAGTAGTCCGCAAACTTGTAGCCATCGCCGACAACGTTCCTGGATAGCTCGACCCAGGCGTTGGGAGTCCCGACGCTGTCAGCGCAGATGAGACCGTGAAGGCTGGAAGAAAAGACGATGTCGCATGCATCGATTTGTGCGAGCACCTCGAGCGGGGGCTGCAACGGATGTATCAGGACGGCCCCATCGACTTTGTCGAGAAACTGGGCGCAGAACGGTTGGTCCACATCGACGTAGTGCGGCAACAGGCC
>JBLIMK010000162.1:0-3466 GCA_047638715.1 Verrucomicrobiales bacterium | reverse complement strand
GATCGTCGGGGGCCGCGGCTTTATTGCGATCGCGGCCGTGATTTTCGGTGGCTGGACGTTGCGCGGCACGATCGCTGGCTGCGCGCTGTTCGCAGCCGCGCTGTCCGCGAGGCTTTTGATTCAGGGACTCGGCTACGAAGTGAATAGCGAGCTCTTGCAATCGTTGCCATTCCTGGTCACGTTGTTTGGCATGGCCATCTTTGCGCACCGAGTTCGCGCGCCAGCCGCCCTCGCCCGTCCGTTCGTGCGCGGGCTGAAGTAGCGCGTGGAGTATCGCTTGCTCGGTCGAACTGGAATTCAGGTCAGCAGGTTTGGGCTAGGGACGATGGTGCTCGGCGCCTGGGGCAACACCGACGTCCAGGTGTGCAAGCGCATTATCCACGCCGCGCTCGATGCAGGAATCAATCTCGTCGACACGGCCGACATGTACGGTGATGGCGAGAACGAGACCCTCGTCGGCGAAGCGCTTCGGAGGCGCCGTGACGAAGTTGTGCTGTGCACGAAGTTCCATCACCCGGTTGGAGGCGATCCCGACGCCACACGGCGCGGGAATAGTCGACGCTGGATCGTGACGGCAGTCGAGGACAGTCTCCGACGCCTGGGCGTAGATCACATCGACCTCTATCAGGCCCACCGACCCGATCCAACTGTTCCGATCGAAGAGACCGTCGATGCTCTTTCCGAGCTCGTGAACGCTGGAAAGATCCGAGCCTGGGGAACCTCTACGTTTCCAGCCGAGGACCTGGTTGAGGCGCACTGGGCTGGCGAGCGCAGTGGAGCGACCGGGCCGCATACCGAACAGTCGCCATACTCGATCTTGTGCCGCTCGGTGGAGCGTGATGTCCTGCCGGTCTGTCAACGCTACGGTGCAGGAGTTCTGACCTGGAGCCCACTTTCGGGCGGTTGGTTGACCGGCAAGTATTGTCGCGAAGATCCGGCACCAGCGGGAAGTCGCGCCGAGACGAATCCCGACCACTTCGACGTTGGCAACGAAGCAAAGTTTGATGCCGTCGAAGCACTCCAACGAATAGCGGATCAGGCCGGCTTGTCGCTGACGCAAATGGCTCTCGCATGGAACGGCGAACACCCCGCGATTTCATCCACGCTCATCGGCCCGCGGACCGAAGAACAGCTTCGGGAATTGGTCGACGCTTCCGATGTGCGGCTGTCAGACGATGTGTTGAACGCAATCGACCACGTGGTCCCGCCGGGACTTACGATAAATGCAGCCGACACCGACTGGGTCCCGCCAGGGCTCGCGGTTGACGCTCGACGACGGAGGTAATGATGAAGGCGATGTTCTACACCGAGGCCGGAGGACCTGAGGTTCTGCAGTACGCCGACTTCCCCGATCCCGAGCCCGGTCCCGGCGACGTCATCGTCGATGTCGAGGCGACATCGCTCAATCGACTGGACCTCGTGCAGCGAAACGGCTGGTTCCAGATGCCGGGGTTTGTGTACCCGCACATTGCGGGAATGGACGTCGCTGGCACGGTCTCGGCGGTGGGTGACACGGTCAGCGGTGTTTCGGTTGGGGATCGGGTCGTCGTCGATCCGTCGCTCGCCGGCGTCGCCGACGATTCCAAGCTCGCCGGCCGGGGTGATCTTTTCGGCGACCTCGGCATCATCGGTGGCACGGTCGACGGTGGCTACGCCGAGAAGTGTCTTGTCCCTGGATCTCATGTGTACGCCGTTCCCGACGACATGTCGATGACGACTGCCGCCACCTTTCCGACCTGCTACCTAACCGCGGCTCACGCACTCTTTGACGTCGGTGAACTGATGGCTGGTGAGACCGTGATGATCCATGCCGCCGGATCGGGTCTTTCGACGGCTGGCATTCAGCTCGCAAAAAACGCCGGTGCGACTGTTCTCGCGACCGCCGGGACCGACGAAAAATGCGAACGTGCGTTGGCCCTTGGCGCCGACCATGTGCTGAATAACCGCACAGGTGACGTCGCGGGGTTCGCCCGCGAAGTGACGCAGGGCGCCGGGGTCAACATGGTGTTCGATCATGTCGGAACCGCATTGTTCGGCCAGTCGCTATTTGGACTTGGCGTGCACGGCCGGCTTGTCAACTGCGGCAACTCTTCGGGCGACGATGCAACGATTCCTTCGCTCGGTTACCTCTTTCACTCCGGTATCAAAATCATGGGCTCCGATCCGTACCGACCTGAAGAGTTCGGACCTATCTGGGACACGTTCTGTTCGGGCGACTTCGAGGTCGTCATCGATTCAGAGTTCGCCTTGGAGGATGCAGCGGAAGCTCAGAACAAGATGCTCGCCAGCGATTTCTTCGGCAAGATCGTCTTGCGTCCGTAGCTGATGTTCGAGCCGCGCGACGCGCCCTATCCCGAACTGAAGAAGACCCACACGATGGCCCACAAGGGCCGTCCATGGACAGACTACAAACCGCCACCCGCCGCACCCGTGTGGGCGGCGATCGAGGGCCTTGGCCGCTACTACATCCTGTTAGCGGCCTTGGAACTCGGCGTGTTCGACACATTGCAGCGACTCGGCCCTTCTCGTGCAGAAGCGGTTGCGGAGGCGATCGGAGCGCCGATCGACCACATGCGTTCGCTGCTCGACGGCGTTGTCGCGCTGCAACTTCTCGATCAGTTCACCGATATTTACGAACTCAACGACACTGCGAAGCGTTATCTCGTCTCGGACGGGCCGGCCACGATGGCCGATCTGATCGCTGTCGCGCCCGGTCCACACGAGAACTGGACCCAGCTTGCTGAGACCGTGAAGAACGGTCGACCGGCGACGCCGATCGAGGATGACCCGGTCGCGTTCTATGTGCCGCTCGTCGAGGGCACCTTCACCACGATGTTTCGATGCGCCACGCGTGCAGATTTGAAGATTCGGTACTCGGCTTTACGGGCGCCGAAGATCCTCGACCTCGGAGCCGGCGGTGCGCCTTGGGCCATCGCTATGCTTCACGGCTGCACCGACGGCTCAGCGGTCATAAACGACCTCCCCGGTGTCATCGACGTCGCCGCGCGCAAGATCGAAGAACACGGCGTTGCCGACCGCTGCGAACTACGCCCGGGCGACTTTCATACGCTCGAGATCGAACCAGCTACGTACGACATCGTGGTCCTGGGCCACATCTGTCGGACGGAGGGAGCCGAAGGCGCTCAACGGCTAATCGTTCGAGCGTTCGAGGCGCTCAAACCGCAAGGCCGACTCGTTCTGGCCGACTATTTCACCGACATCGAGCGGAAATTCAACCCTCATGCTGTGATCATGGGCACGACGATGATGGCCAGTACCGAAAAGGGCTTCACCTTCACGCATCAACAGTTCTCCGAGTGGTTGCGTGAAGCGGGCTTTACGGCGACTCGTCTCATCGAGCCGATCGGGTTCCAACAGAGTTTCGTCGCCACCAAACCGCGTGAAGGCCAATAGCGCAGTTCGCCACGATCTCAGGTGAACGACCTCTCTCCTCGGGGGCTATCAG
>JBLIMK010000161.1:0-3474 GCA_047638715.1 Verrucomicrobiales bacterium | reverse complement strand
TACAGCGTGCTCGGCGATCTGAAGGCCGAGAAGCAACGTCGCCCCAACATGCAAATAGCCGTCGGTGGCTGTCTGTCCCAAAAGGATAAGGAGCTCGTCGTCACAAAGGCGCGCCACGTCGACGTGGTGTTCGGAACCCACAATGTGCACCGAGCGGCTGAGTTGCTCGCTGAGAGTCGAGAGCACGGACAGATCGTTGAGATTCTCGAGGCAGCCGTCGACGCCGAGCATGCAGCGTTTCCGTCTGCGCTTCCAGAGAAGCGTGAGGTCGACCACGCTGCTTGGGTCACTATCCAGATCGGGTGTGACAACAACTGCGCGTTCTGCATCGTGCCATCGGTTCGGGGTCCTGAGATATCCCGGCCGTTCGGGGACTTGATCCGTGAAGTGAACCATCTCGCCAGAGACGGCGTCGCCGAGATCACGCTGCTCGGCCAGAACGTCAACTCATATGGTCGGGACATCACACTCAAACTCGGCGGTCGCGACGCTGATGAACTCGATGTTCACGAAGCGGGCGAATTGTGGGCTGGAGGCAGTCGTCGGCGCGGACGGCCACTCTTTTCTGATCTCCTGCGCGCCGCGGGAGCAATCCCGGGGATCGAACGTGTTCGGTACACGAGCCCGCACCCAAAGGATCTCCGCGACGACACGATTGCCGCAATGGCCGAAGTGGAGGCTGTGTGCAATCACCTGCACCTTCCGCTCCAGTCGGGAAGCGACCGGATCCTGAAGCGCATGCATCGGGGATACACGGCCGACCGTTACCTAGAACGCCTCCACGCCGCGGTCGAAGGAATTCCCGACCTTGCGGTGAGTACAGACATCATCGTTGGATTTCCAGGCGAGACCGACGACGATTTCGAACAGACGTTGGAGGTCGTGGCAACAGCGCAGTACGACAGCGCCTACACATACGTCTTCTCTGCACGAGAGGGCACCGAGGCAGCTGAATTCAGCGAGGACTTCATTCCAAAGCAAATTACTAAGGAGCGAATGGAGCGTTTACGTCACGTTGTCGAACGTTCAGCAGCGGCCAAGAACGCAGCGCGAGTCGGACGAATCGAAGAGGTCATCGTCGAGGGTCCATCAAAGCGAAACCCTGGCGTTATCACGGGGCGAACCCGTCAGAACAAGCTCTTGCACTTCGAAGGCGATTTGAAGGCCGGTTCGTCGGCTCTCGTCGAGGTGACATCGTCCAAATCGCACTACCTGCTCGGTGAGTTCCAAGAGGTCATCCGTGGGCCACTGACTCGAACAAAGATCCCTGTCATTGCCGGATGAGCTCGAGCGTCTGAATTTGAATGGGCGCGCCACGGACGCGCAATTTGCGCAGAATCCTCTTCCGATTGCTCGCGCTATGGGTCGGGCGCTGGCACAACTGCACACTGGTCCAACTCCAGCTGACGCGACCGGTCGGACGGAGGCAGAGGTTCATGCGGCGTTGGAGCAGCTCCGTGCGGGCCACCTTCCTCCAGCACCGTTCGACAGGGTGCGAGTTGAAACGATTGAAGCAATGCTCGCCAATCGCCCCGACATGACAACCGCTGTGCTTACCCACGGAGCGCCGATTGTTTCCGCGGCCGTTCTGTCGAACTCCATCGTCCATTTCGAATCCGCTGGAACCGAGGGATTCGATCCGCCCGAACGAGATCTGTCTATAGCGATCCGATCGATTGCCGAGACATTCACGTCGGAGGTCGCAGCTACCTTCCTCGACGGTTATGTCGAGCTCGGTGGGACCTTGCCCCATGGCCCCACCCTCGACTGGTACGGCGTGATTGCAGCCTTCCGGTGACCGTCGAGTTTCCGAGGCCGCCGGTGTGCATCCTCGGACCTACGGCGTCTGGGAAATCGAGCGTTGCTATGGCGGTTGCTGAACAGCTCGAAAATGTAGAACTTGTCTCCATCGACTCGATGCAGGTGTACCGAGGAATGGACATCGGCACAGCGAAACCAACCCGGGAGGAGCAACAGGCGGTCAGACATCATCTGATCGATATTGCCGATCCGAGTGATGAATTCGCCGTCTCGAAGTTTCAAGCGGCGTGGAGCCGGGTCGCTGCTGATCTAGCTGAGCGAGAAGTGACGCCGGTCCTCGTCGGCGGAACAGGGCTCTATCTCCGGTCCGTAATCGATGCACTAGAGCTTCCTGGTGTCTTCCCCGACGTCCGTGCCGAACTCGACTCCAAGGTCGAAAATCTCGGTGCTCTCTATCGCCAACTCGAAGACCTCGATCCGTTGGCGGCATCGCGGATCGATTCACATAACGAGCGGCGAATCGTCCGAGCACTCGAGGTAACCCTTGGCTCAGGACGTCCATTTTCGTCGTTTGGTCCTGGCCTCGAAAAGTACCCGGACATTCCATTCCGGCTGCTCGGCCTGCGCCTCGATCGTGAGCCCATGGTCAACCGAATAAACGCCCGCTATGAAACACAGATGGCCGACGGGTTTCTCGAAGAGGTCCGCTCGTTGGTCGAGCGCGATCGATTGCTTGGGCGGACGGCTCGCCAAGCACTTGGGTATCGCGAGCTGCTCTCCCATCTCGAAGATGGTGCCGATCTCGACCATGCACTGGAGGTTGCCCGGGTGCGTACCCGGCGATTTGCTCGACGCCAGCTCAAGTGGTTCCAGCGAGATCCGAGAATTGAATGGGTAGATCTCGACGCAACCGGTGTGGTCGATCACACGAGGGCCGTAGAGCGTGCTCTCGAACTCTGCCGCCATACTGGAGATTGATGCACCTCACCAAGCACCACGGACTCGGAAACGATTTTCTCGTCAGCTTCGTCGACGAGGTTCCGTCCGACGCGGCCGAGCGGGCGGTCGAGCTCTGCGATAGACGGACCGGCATCGGGGCGGACGGGTTGATCTTTGGCATCGACTCTGGTTCGACCGCGGTCATGCGGTTGTTCAACGCGGACGGGTCGGCCGCTGAGATCTCTGGAAACGGGCTTCGATGTTTTGTGCAAGCCGTGGCGATGCGGCGTGGGGTGCAACAACTCGAGATCGATGTTGACACGCTCGCTGGAGTTCGCGCCTGCGTGCTCGAGCCCACCGATGATTCGACCGTCGTGTTTGCTTCGGTCGACATGGGAGCGGTGACCGAGGGCGATACTCCCTCCACCAAAGAGTTTCTCGACCAGATCGACGGGCTCCCAGCGGTGAACCGGTGGGGGGTTGGCGCTGTTGGCAACCCGCATGTCGTTATCGACGTCGACGATCCGAGCTCGGTCGACTTGGCCCACGTAGGTCCCCAGATCGAGAAACACTTTCCACATGGCGTGAACGCTCACTTCGTCAGTGCTGGCAAAGACGGCGACGTGATTCTCCATGTCTGGGAGCGAGGCGCAGGCATCACCCAGGCTTGCGGTTCAGGAGCCACGGTTAGTGCACAGCGAATGTATGAGTGGGGCTTGGCCGGCGAACGGGTGACCGTTTCGATGCCCGGGGGAGAGGCCGTCGTCGATGTGG
>JBLIMK010000160.1:0-3480 GCA_047638715.1 Verrucomicrobiales bacterium | reverse complement strand
CTTCACGCCCAGATGGCATCGGGCGAAATCGGTGCACAACGCTTGAACACACTCTGCGCAGCGCACGGGCTCGACGACATCGAGGAACTCGCCGACGAGATCATCACGCGCTCCGAGGAAGCAACCCGAGCGAGCATTCGCGAGTTGCCAAGCGGCACGTACAACTCCAGCGCGATTCTCGATCTCGCCGACGGGTCAAAGATCGACATCGTGTGTGCACTCACCGTCGATAGCGATGAGGGCGAGATCACCGTCGATTACGAGGGGACCTCGGAGGCATCACCCTGGGGCATCAATGTGGTCATGAATTACACGCACGCCTACACGACATTCTGTGTGCGTTCGGTGCTCAATCCTGACATCCCGAACAACCATGGCAGCCTCGGCCCGATCAAGGTCAAGGCCCCTGAAGGATCGATCGTCAACGCAGTTTCGCCGCAGCCGGGGACCGCCCGGCATGTCGTTGGAATGTTCCTGCCGAATGCGCTCCTTAAAGCATTGGCGCAGATCCGCCCCGAGGCAGCGATGGCCGAAGGTTCTGGCGCTGTGTGGACGATGCAGGTCAATGGCAGCCATCCCGATGGCAGCCCATTCATTACGGCGATGTTCACCTATGCGGGTGGCGTCGGGGCCCGAGCAACGAAGCCTGGGTTGAGTGCATGCTCATACCCGACCGGCATTTCAGCGGTTCCGATCGAAGTCGTCGAAGCGTCGGCGCCGATTCGTTTTCACGAGAAGTCGCTTCGGCAAAATTCTGGTGGAACAGGGGCTCAGATCGGAGGGCTCGGTCAGGCAATCGAGTTCAGCGTCGATACCGACCGAGCGTGGCAGCTGAATGCGGTCACGAGCCGGCTTGCCGATGCGCCGCTGGGCGTGTTCGGCGGAGAACCCGGAGCCACCGGCAGTTTCTTGCTCAATGGCGAAGCCGTCGATACCCAGGCGCGTCTGAGCCTGACCGGCACCGATGTCATCAGGCTCGAGCTCCCCGGTGGTGGGGGATACGGGGCAGCGGAATAGCCATGACCGGCTGCGCCGATCCGACGACGTTCGCCCATGTTTGGGCCAACGCTGCGTCGACGCGCCCCGACGCGCCCTTCCTCACGTTCGAAGCACCTGACGGCACGGTCACTGACTGGACCTACGGCGAGTTCGATCGGGTGGTCGCCCGCGCTGCCACCGAGCTGTCCAGTCACGGCGTAGGCCCTGGTGCTGCGGTGCACCTTGCGCTCACCAACTCACCGACGTTCGTGGCGGTGTGGATTGCGACCATTCGGCTCGGCGGCTGGATTGTGCCATCTGATCCGATGGGTCGCAGCGCTGAGCTCGCGGACCATATCGAGCGCACCGGTCCGGTTGCCGGTTTCTTCGCAGAGGACCGAGCGACTGTCTATCGAGCCGCCGCAACCGACATCGCGTTGTTCCCGATCGACGAGGCAGACGTCGATTTCGAATGGTTGCCAACACAGGAGTTCACCCACTGGCCCGAACCGGGCCTGCGCGATGCGGCTGCAGTGATGTTCACGAGTGGTACGACGGGTCGTCCCAAAGGGGTGGTTGTCTCGCAAGCGAACTACGCCTTTGCCGGTCAGACCATGGCGGAGGCCGCTGGCCTCACGAGCGAAGATCGCTACCTCGTCGTGCTGCCGATGTTTCATGCCAACGCGCAGTACTACTCCTTTGCCGCAGCCGTTTGGGCCGGAGCCTCGGTCGCGCTGATGCACACGTTCTCAGCCAGTGGCTTCTTGCCGCAGGCACAACGGCACGCTGCGACATGCGCCAGCTTGTTCGCGGCTCCGCTGCGAATGATTCTGGCTCGAGGTGGTCCGGTCGAGGGGCTGCGGTTGCGTCACTGCTGGTTCGCCCAGAACATCGCCGATGACCAGCACCGAGTGATCACCGAGTGGTTCGGATGTGCGCCGCGTCAGTTGTATGGCATGACCGAAACCATTCCCGCCGTCCTCACCGATGAGGCCGCCCTTCCCCGTGCAGACTCGATGGGATTCGTCACAGCCGGTTGTGACGTGGAGATCCATGACGTCGAAGGCGTTCGCGTCGGCGTCGACGAAGTCGGCGAAATCGTTGTCCGAGCAACACCGGGCTTGACGTTGTTCACCGAGTACCTCGCTGACCCGGAGACCACGGCCGACTCCTTCGACGGCGAATGGTTTCGCACTGGTGATCGTGCATCTTGCGACTCGACTGGTCGGTTTTTCTTCGAGGGGCGCCGTTCCGACGTGCTCAAAGTCGCTGGCGAAAACGTCTCGACCGTGGAGGTTGAAGCCGTACTCACCGCGCACCCTGCTGTCCTCGAGGCTTCAGTCATCGGGGTTCCCGACCAGGTGCGAGATGAAGTGCCAGTTGCGTTCGTCGTAGCGGCCGAGCCCGACTCGCCGCCGTCGGTTGCCGATCTGCACGAATGGTGCCAGAGCCGGCTCGGCAAAGCGAAGCGGCCGCGGGAGATCACCCTGCTCGACGAACTCCCACGCACCAGCGTGGGCAAGATTCGAAAATTCATGCTGAAAGACGAGGTGTTGCAGACATGACCACCAACCCGTTGTCCATGAGTGACCAGCTCTTAGCGAGCCTTGAGGCATCGACCGCCGATGTGTCGCAGGCCCTGACGCTGCCCGCTGAGTTGTACACGTCCGCTGACGTTCTTGCCTTCGAATCCGAAGCGCTCTTCATGAAGGAATGGCTCTGTGTCGGGCGAGCCGAGAGGATCCTGAATGTCGGTGACTGGTTCACCGTGACGATCGTTGACGAGCCGATCATCATCGCGCGCAACAAACTCGGTGAGGTCTGTGCGATGTCGGCCGTCTGTCAGCACCGCGCAATGCAGATCTGTGAAGGTGAAGGAAACAGCACCACTTTCAAATGTCCGTACCACCACTGGAACTACGGACTCGACGGTCGCCTGCTCGGCGCGCCCGCGATGGAACGAACTGAAGCCTTCGACAAAGCCGACTTTGGGCTGCCGCAACTCCGAGTTGAAGAGTGGCTCGGATTCATCTTTGTCAACTTTGACAGCGACGCTGCACCACTCGCCCCGACCCTTGAGCGCTATTCACCTTTCGTTCACAACTACGACCTCGAAAATGCAATTTGTCCAGGCACATTCACGTTGGAAGGTATGCCCTGGAATTGGAAAGTGATGTTCGAGAATTTCAATGACGGCTATCACGCCAATCGGCTCCATCAATACGTGCAGGATTTCTGTCCGTCGAGCATGTCGGAGTTCCCGGTGCCGTGGTCGGACGACTCCAACGTGATCTTCCGGACCGGCGGTTACACGCACATCGATGGCGGATTCAATGCAACGCATCGGGTGATCATGGACGTGTTTCCTGATCTCACCGACGAGGAACGCACGCGTTCGACGTTCGCTCTCATGCCGCCCACCCTGTGTTTTGGAACGGCGCCAGATCAGTGTTTCTTCTTCCTCGTTCGTCCCACCGGTCCTGAGACCGTCGACATCGAGAT
>JBLIMK010000159.1:0-3751 GCA_047638715.1 Verrucomicrobiales bacterium | reverse complement strand
TCGGCCTGCCCGCGTTCGGCCCCGGCCGAGCCTTGTTCGCCCCCGGCGCAATGGTTGCTCAGGTTATCGATTGGGAGCCGTTCGTACGTCCACTTCGGGTCCTTCCGTTCGATCCGCCGCCCTCGATCGAGATCCTGCCCGAGCGGATCCATCGGAACATGTTGCCGGCGGCCGAAACGGATTCTCACCTCTCGATCCCCGTCGGTGTCGGATCCGAATTGCACGAGATTGTGGCACTGAACATCCGGGCCGGCGAACATGCACTGGTCGCCGGGCCGAGTCAGAGCGGTCGCACGAGCGCGCTCCGCTTGATCGCTGCGCAGCTACGTGCGGCGGACCCCAATGTGGTGCTGGTCGGGATTTCACCAACGCCCACAGCGCTGCTCTTTGAGGAGGGCGTCTTCGATGCGACCGGCGTGGTCAGCGACATGGAGTCCGTATTGACGGTGGCTGTTGGCGATGATCGTCGATGGGTCGTGCTCGTCGACGATGCCGAGCGAATCGACGTCGACTCAGGTTGCCTCGTCGATATTGCGCGAAATGGGCCGCCACACATCACGGTGATCGCTGCCGTTCGATCCTCGGTTGCCCGACAGGCCTACGGCCACTGGACGCGATACATCCGAGCTTCTGGTGCAGGGATTGTTCTGCAACCCGACAACGCAGTCGATGGAGATCTTTTTGGGATCCGCCTACCCCGCTCGGAACGCGTTGGACCTGCTGCTGGGCGCGGGTACCTCATTTGCTCAGGTGACGCGACCGCAATCCAGATCTGCGAATAACTAACCGAGGTGATCGTCGGCTGGACTCCGTCAGATCGGGCCGCCTTGGCGTCGAATATATCCATGTGCTGTAATGTCTATTGAAAGATACTGAAACATCATTAAATTGGTAGAGGGAGATGCGAAAATGGGTGGAGGAGCTTTCATCGGCGGGAACTTGCAGTCGATCTCGGAGAGCGCGAGTCGGCTCGACGCGAGCGGAGCGATGGCCATAACCACGGCGACGAGGACGAAGGGTGCAGCAGACTCGCTCGAAGCGGCGGTGACCGCCGCCCTCAACGATCTAGTGAGATCGTTCGGTTCGATCGCCGATGGCATGAGCGAAGAGATTGCCTCCTCGCATCGATCCTTGGTCGGCGCCGACTGGCAGGGCGCATCTCGGGACAACGCTGTGGCGATCAAAGAACACTTGCAAGGGCAGGTTAGGAGCGTTCTTGGATCGGCGACCGATCGGCTCGAGGCGGAGAGAAACGCGTTCGTTGCCCGTGCCTCTGAACTTGTAGCAAGTGTAGAAACCGACTTCAAGCGTGTGATGCATGACGTCGATGCGGAGTACTCCAACCTCGCGAGAGCGTCCAGACGAACCATGGAAAACCTGGCCGCTGCGGATCAGACGATCGCCATTGGTTAACCCGTTCGAGCCTCGGATGGTCACCCCGTCGAGCGCGGACCACGTCGCTGATGGACATCACCGCATACCTTCGCGGGGAGCTTGCCGGTTAACATGACCCGGTGATATCCATCCGAGATCGGGCGTGGCCACTTGCGGCCATGCTCGTCTTCCTCGCCGGCGCATGCTCCTCTGGTGAGGTTCCCGAGCTCGGGGCGAAGGACGAGCCGACGACAGTTCCTGCCTCCGAAGTGGTCGTAGCCGAAGATGTAGTCGCTACGACCACGACCCAACCCGTCGTCGACGAGCCGTCCGAACTCTTCGACTTTGGGGTGACGAATTCGTCGATTCGAGTCGGGCTGTCGCTCGATCTGCAGGGCTCGCGCTCCGCTGTCGACGCGGTGATTCTCGACGCACACCTCGCGTACTTCGACATCGTCAACGCTGCCGGTGGAATTGCGGGTCGCGATGTCGACATCGTTGCGCTCAACCACGCATCGAGCCTCGACGCCCATGTCGACAACCTCGCGCAGCTGGCCGAGAACTCCGAACAAGGTGTCGTGCTCGTCGGTTCAGCGGGCTCGGGTGAGTTTGCTGATGCTGGGTTGCCAATACTTCAGCGAGAAGGGCTCGCTGCGGTCCTGCAAGGCGCCGCACAGACGGTGGCCGATGGCTCGTCAGGTGTTCTGGAAATTGGGCGAACCACGTGCGTCGACACCGTGGATGGGGTGTCTGGGCTACTTACGAACGTCGACCTCGAGGCCCCAACGTTGGCGATCATCGCCCGAGACGGCGCCTATGGTCAATCGTCTCGAGAGGCCGCGGAGTGGGTAGCTCAGCAACTGGGTTCCTCAGTGGTCATGTCGACAGACGATGTCGAAGAACTCGACGACGTTGTCGAGCGGCTTGTCGAAGCATCGCCGGATCTTGTGTGGGTCGCCGTTTCCCCTCGTGAGCTGGGCCTGTTGGCTGGCGCGGTTCAGAACCTCGAGTTCGATTGGCGCTGGTCGGGCACTCCCCAGAGCTACGACGCAGGTTTGCTCGAGGTCGCGGCGGCTGAGCTTCTCGACGAGCGGTACACCCACGTCGCCTCGATCGCCCCATATGGTCTTTCCGATTCCTCGACTCGCGACGAGATGATCGCGGAAGCTTTCCCCGACGTTCGTTACCGCGACGCCGACAGCCTGACGCTCGGTTGGCAACAAGCCGAAGCCGTCCACGAGATGTTGTTGCTCGCAGCCGAAGCTGGCGACCTCACGCGTGCGTCGCTGACATCGATCGTCAGCGAACGAGCTCGCTCTGTGGAGCTGACGTCCCGTTTCTTCGAGATCGACCTCGAGGTCGCCGCGATCGACGTTGTCCTGGCGGCCGAGGGATCGACGGGCCTCATCGAGATCGACCGTCTGTCAACGCCGGTCGAAGGTGCTTCTCCATGTGAGTAGAACAGCGGGATCGGTCACCTTCGAATCTCCTGTGTGCGGCCCCGAAAATGGGCGATGTCCTTGCCGGTCGTCATGTTCGTGACCGTGACGTCGACGAGACGTTTCCGACCCCACGTATCTTGCACGCCACCCTCGGCCACGAGGCGGTCGCCAACATGTGCGGGGCTGACGAAGTCGACCTCGGCATGCACAGCCACGGACAGCGGGTTTCCCACGTTGGTCGCGTAGTCCATCACCGTGTCGCCGAGAAGAAAGATGATTCCGCCATGACACATGCCGTGTCCGTTGGCCATATCTTCACGGACGGTCATCTCGAACCTCGCTCGACCGTCGCCGGCGTGAATCAGTTCGATCCCGAGCAGCTGGGCGCTCGGGTCCATGGGTGAGGCCGGCGGGTTGTTCACGCCAAGATCGTAGCGGTGAGCGGCCGCCTAATACGCTGATTGGATGTTCATTGACGGTGAGTTTGTAGATGCCATCTCGGGAGCGACCTTCATGGTCACAAACCCGGCGACAGGGGAACATCTGGGCGACGTCCCCGATGGCGGGGTTGCGGACGCGGAGCGAGCGATCGCAGCGGCTAGCGCGGCCTTCCCGGAATGGTCCCAAACAACGGCGTACGAACGCGCAGACATCTTGATGAACGCATGGTCTGTCATGCGCTCGCGCGCCGACGAACTCGCATCGTTAATGACCGCCGAGCAAGGCAAACCACTTCGTGCCGCAGCGGCCGAGGTGAACTACGGCGCCGACTTCATCCGCTGGTTCGCCGAGGAGGCCCGACGGCTCACCGGTGAGTGGATTCCCTCCGCCCGTCGCAACCAACGGTTCCTCTCGGTGCAAGCGCCTGTCGGCGTCGTTGCTGCCGTGACGCCATGGAACTACCCGATGTCGATGCTGACGAGAAAGATGGCTCC
>JBLIMK010000158.1:0-3867 GCA_047638715.1 Verrucomicrobiales bacterium | reverse complement strand
GAGAACAACGCCGCGTTTCTGACCGATGCCAATGTCTGAACGACATGAAGCTCCGCTGCGTCAAGATCGAGGTCTCGCCACCGAAGACCAATCGCTTCACCTCTGCGCATCCCCGTGGTCGCCAGCAACACATACAACCCAAACAGACGATCGTCCTTCACGTGCTCAAAGAAGTCACGTACCTCATCGGACGACCACGTCCGATGCTCCTTCGTCTGGGCAGACGGGGGCCGGGCAGTTGCCGCCGGATTGCGCATGATCAGACCCAGGCGCTCCGCATCCGCAAGCGCCTTGCGCAACACGGTGTGCGTATTGCGGACAGTTTTGGCTGCGAGCGGGCCACCGCGACGGCCACCGGTTTCCACCAGGTCCCGATAGAACCGCTCAAGCTCGAGAGGAGTAAGCGCCTGGAGCTTCACCTTGCCGATCCTTCTCGTGATTCGAAGAACGACGATCCGGTAACTCTCCCAAGTGGTCTCCTTCAGACGAGAGGATTGACCAGCCAACCATTCGTCGAGAAAGTCACCAAGATTCGCCGTCGATGGCGTAATCGAGTCTCCAGACCTGATCGCGCCCAGATGCTCCGTGAGCGCAGTCTCGGCAGCTCGCTTGGTGCGGAAACCCTGCTTCTGGGCTTGCCGACGACGACCAGTCGATGGGTCCGGGCCGAGGTCGACACGGTACCCATACCCACCTTGCCGCTTGAAGATTCTGCCTCTGGCCATAGGCAAACTTTAGCATCCGTGCACTTTTCGTGCACTTTTGCTGATTTGGAGCGAAATCCCACGGGCCGCTCGAGACAAGATGTTTACTCTAACCGTTGATTTATCAGTGCCCGGGACGGGACTTGAACCCGTACGGAGGTTGCCCTCCAGGGGGGTTTAAGCCCCCCGCGTCTGCCAGTTTCGCCACCCGGGCGCTACACCACGCTAGAGGAGCGGGTAGCTACGCGGCGCGGAACGATGCGTTCTGCACGGCCGACAGGACGATCCGAGCAACCTGATCGCCGTCGATCTTCAATCCAGTGCCCAGGAGCTCGAGAAATTGTGCGTCCGACTCGGCGAGCCCCGAACCTGCAGCACCGAGTTCCGCGCCGAGGTGCATCAAGGTCAGCCGTTCCGCTTCGTCTAGGTACGTCCCAAGAATCGGAAGGCGTTGGCCTAAGTCATGGGTCAGGGTCCAATGCACATCGTCATCGAGGTCATCGACCGTGTAGTCCTGGCCGGTCAGTCGGCGAATTTCTCGCACCGCGGTGCGTCGGCGAGCCGGGCTATGAGGACCGTTCGCCACGAGCCAAGCGCACAGCTCACGAATGAACGCCTCGAGCTGGTCGCCGATCTGCGACATCGTGGGGCGCGCGAGCGTGCTTACGTCGTGGAATGTGTCGCTTTCCAAACAGCGGACAACGAAGCCGCTTGCGGCGTTCGGATCCTCGATCAGGTCATAGGGGGCATCGACGCCGAGCGCGGGCGAAGTGAACACGCCCGTTTCGACTGGTTTTGGTCGGCGAAACCCCATGATCTTCATTCGTCCACTCAGCAGAACATCTCATGGGCCGATTGGCCTACATGCGCTCTTCGTCTCCGATTCGAAACATCATCGTTGGACTGGGCGCCTTGTTCTCCGTCATTGGGTGTTCCGACATTGAGCGTTGGCGACGTCCTCGATGACGCCGTCGTGGACGAATCGGAAATCGATTCGAAACAGGAAAGGGGCCTGGCCCCTAAATGGCGTGGAGGGCTTGGTCGATGAGCTGCATTGGGTGGATCGTTGGAACGCCGGCCGCTCCGAGGTGCATAGAGCAGCCAGGGTTCGCCGAAGCGACGGCGTCGGGGGTGACGCGATCGATCGCGGCAACCTTGCGATCGCGGATCTGGCCAGCGAGCTCAGGCTCGAGCACCGAATATGCGCCTCCAGCGCCGCAACACAACCCGTCGTCGTCGAGCTCGACGAGCTCGCGGACGAACGGACGCAGCATGGTTCGGGTTGCCTCGTGGACCCGCTGGACATGGCGCAGGTGGCACGGATCTTGCACGGCGACGCGAAGATCGAGCGGGTCGACCACTGGAAGCTCGGCCATGTTCTCGGCCAGCCACTCTTGAATATCGAAGACACGCGCACTGAACGCCTGAGCCTCCGCCGTGCCGAGGAGGTGGCCGTAGTCCTTCATTGCGGCACCGCATCCGGCCGAGTCGACCAGTATCGGCCGGTCGGGATCGAGGTTGGCCATCATCTTCTCGGCGAGGCTTCGGGTGTCGTTCGTCAAACCAGCGTGGGCTTGCAGCGCGCCGCAGCACGGCGCCAACTCATTCGTCGGCGTGGCACCGAATCCGGCCGCCTCGATTACTCGCATTCCGGCGCGATGTACGTCGCGCTGCCATGCATCCATCACACATCCGGTGAAGAAGTAGACGTCGGTTCCCGACGGGACGAGCGGCTTGCGACGAATCGGGAGCTCGGCCGATATCCCCAGCCGATCTGGGAGCAGGTTCAACCGTTGTGCGACAGCCAACGCGGATGAACCAACCTGCAGCATCGTGGGACTGGCCAGAGGTTTGAAGGCAATCCTTTGCCACTTGGGTGTCATCTCGCCGGCCTCTGCCAGTGCTTCCCGAGTGCCTTCCATGAGGTGACCGAACGGCACGAGCGATGGGCAAGCGGGCTCGCAGCCTCGACACTGCACACAGGTCTCGAACGATCGCATGACCTCGTTCGAGAGCGGCGCGTTGTTGTCGTGGACCTCGCGCATCAGATGGATGCGGCCCCGAGGCGACATTGCTTCCTCACCCGTGACCCGAAACGTGGGGCAGTGCGGCAGACAGAGGCCGCACTGCACACACGAGTTCAGATCGTCGTCATCAACGTTGAGTTTCATCAGCGCACTCCTACGACACGGCCGGGGTTGAGTCGCCATGTCGGATCGAATTCGAGTTTCATGCGGTCGTGGACGATGCGGACGCCGGGTTGTAATGGCGTTGGCGGCTGCGGGCGCTCGGCGTGTACGGTGCCGATCCCAACCTCGGCCATGAACGTTCCGAGGTCGTGACGATCGATGGTCGTGAGATCGGATGGCTTAAGGGACCAGCGATGCCCCTCGGGCGTCCCGGGGTCTGGGCAGGTTTCGAAGGTTCCCAGTCGTGCGAGCAACGCCACGTCGGCGTCGACAGCGACTTCGTGGCCATACAACATCACGGTCGTCGTGGCTCCGTCCCACAGGACTGCTCCTGGGGCGAGCAACGCAGCGTGAACAGCAAAGGGGTCGGCATCGGTCGATCGAAGCCATCGAGTCGTCGATGGGATGGGATTGGTCCGCAGAATTACCTCCGAAAGACAGCCCAGTGTTCCAAGTGACCCGGTGATCAGCCGGGGAAGATCAAATCCCGACACGTTCTTCACCGTCGGTCCTCCTCCAGCGACCTGGAGGCCTTCGGCCGAGACGTACCGAACCTGCAACACCGAGGAACGAAGGTCGCCACGGGCAGGACGTCGATAGTCGTTTTCGCCGACGACCACCGCTCCGCCAACGGTGCCGCCTCGTTCCGGTAGCGCCGTCCATTGGCCCGACGCTGCGAGCGTTTCGTGGAGCTCGGCTACCGACGTTCCAGCACGGACGACAACGACCATCTCTTCGGCTATGTAGTCGACGATTCCCGACGGCGCTGACACGACCGGCGTGCCATCCAACAGCGGGCCGCCCAGGTTCCAGCGGGTCTGGTTGCCTTGAACAGCTACGGGCCCGACGTCGCCAATCTCTTCTGCGAACGAAGCGAGGACAGGATCGCTGCTGTGCAATCGCGCGGTCAACCCCAGACTCCAGCCGGGATGTCTCGGAGCTGTTGAATATCGGCGCAACTGTGACCCATCGGC
>JBLIMK010000157.1:0-3923 GCA_047638715.1 Verrucomicrobiales bacterium | reverse complement strand
GTCATTAGCCTCGTCTGCGGAAGGTTGCCAGAGCGGACGAATGGGGCGGCCTCGAAAGCCGTTGTAGCCTTCGGGTTACCGAGGGTTCGAATCCCTCACCTTCCGCCAATGTGATGTCTCAGGACATCGGAACCTCCGAACCCTCGGTTCGGGGGTTCCTTTCATTTTGCCTGAACGCCTCGAGGCAGCTGTCGGTGAGCTTGGCCGATGACAGAAATGAACCGGTCTTCGACATGGGCGGCTTCGGCGTGGGTGGTCCAGTGACTCACGGCGTCGATGACTTGGTCGATGATGTCGTCTTGGCTTGACCGCTTGATGCCGCTGTAGTCGCCGAAGGCGTGCAGGTCGCCGATTGCAAAGCCGTCGCGTTTGCCCTTGACGGTCATTTGATGCTGCGACGTCCAGGCTCCGTCGGGGTTGTATGCATAGGAGACGTCGTAGGCCGGGGAGAGCGACCAATGGCCTCGTCGGTTCATCAGGAATCCGATGTTTTTCGTGTGGTCATCTTGGTTGCGGGCAACGATGTTGAACACCGTGCGTCGGTAAAGCTCCGCGATGTCGGCCTTGCCGCAACGGATCGTTTTGGCTGTTGAGACCGCCTGTTCGTAGGAATGCGCGCCCGCTTGGTTGAAGTCGAGGTGAGCGAGTCCGCACAACGTGACCGCGTGAAGTTTGTCGTCGACGGTGCGATCGAAGCGGCGAGTCATGAAGTGCGCGCGCTCGTTCTCTTCGTAGAGGCGGCATTCGGTCATTTCGATTCCGGCCTCGACGGCCATCAGGTGATAGGCGAACTCGATACGGCCGAATCCCTGGGGGTCGGCGGTTTCCTTGTCGACGTTGTCGGTGATGCCATCGAACTTCATCAGCCAGTGACCAAAGCCATCAGCGATGGTGGTCTGGCCCGATCGAAGCTCGCCCGTTTCGGGGTTCCATGCCACCACGGCCTTGGCCCGCGCCCCGCCGGCGGATGTGCCGACCGACAAGATGTCGGAGATCGGTTCGTGGTCATCGTCTGACTCGCTGAGTTTTGCGCGTAGTGCTTCCTTCCCGGCGGTCGCGGCATTCGCGAGGTCGAGGAGTTGGCCGAGGTCGATCTGCGCTGCGTGACGATCGCGGCCCTCATCGACCGCTGGTTCGTACTCGAGTGCACCCATCGATCGTTTACCGATGTAACACAGCCGGTCGACCGGGTTGAAACCTGTTCGGCCCGCGCGTGTCAGCCAAGCGTCGATTAGTGCGGTGCCGTACTTGTCGGGAAGGGAGTCGGCGAGAATGCCGGGTAGTCCGTGAAACGTGCCTGGGTCGAGCGCTGGGAACGAGTACGTCGAGGAGTTGAGCGGCATCGTGATTGGTGCGAGTTCGATCTTGGAGGCAAGAAATTCGGGAGTGTAGGCGAAGCTCGCCACGCCGTCGGTCCAGCGGACAGCGCCGATTCGAGTGCCCCAGAGCCTTACTTCGGCGACCGTCACCGTCCGTCACCCCATCGCCAATCTCCGATTGCGCCGGCGGTTTCTGTTCGCACTCGCTGACGAGCCCGGACGGGAGCGCTGTCGAGGTCGTCGACCGGCGATGACTCTGGCTGGACCACGGCTTCAAGCACCTGATCGAAGAGGTTGAGCGCACGGAGTACGGCGATGAGGTTCAGCCAACGGGCCGAGCCGTCGGCCTCGATCTGGTGAATCGTTCGGGTCGACACTCCGGCGCGTTCGGCTAGATCGGCCTGCCGAAGCCCAGCGCGGATGCGCGCCTCGCGAAGCTCGGCGCCGAATACACGGGCAGCGTCTTGATCATCAACGTAGAGAACCATAGATGAAGTATAAGATGCAGTTAGACGCATACAAGATTATAGAATCGCATGTAACATGCATCTAACATAGTTTTATACAAACGGCGTATCTGCCGCTGGTTCACCGAGAGACGTCGGCTGCGGCTCGCTGGACGGCTCCAAATTCCAGCCCGGCGGGCTCCAAAGTCGCTGAAGTCGGACCTTCCACGAAGTGTCTTCGCGAAGATCACGGACCAGAAGGCGAAGCTGAGAGAATTGCACGTCGAGTGGATTCGACGACTCGATCTGCGTCGTCAAGCCATAGACCGGCCGAGTTGTTTCGGCCTGGAACGTGCCAAAGGCTCGGTCCCACACGATGAAGATGCCGCCGTAGTTCACATCGAGATAGTGCTCGTCTGCGCCATGGTGGGCCCGGTGATGCGATGCCGTGTTGAAGATGGCTTCAAGCCACCTCGGAATTTTCTTTATCGATTCCGTGTGAATCCATGTCTGATAACCAACGACGAGACCAGTGGCAGCGAGAGCGATCGCGGGTGAAAAGCCGACGACGACGAGCGGCAAGCTGAAACCAATAGTGAGGAACGCATCGAATGCTCCGAGTCGAAGGCCTGTTGTCTGGTCGTAGCTTTCTGAGCTGTGGTGCACGGAGTGATACAGGTCCCACGGCAGACGATGTTCGTGCTCAAATCGGTGCTCCCAGTAGTAGATGAAGTCCGCGAGCACGACGGCGACCACGACCGTGAACCAGTTCGTGGGGATGGCGTACGGCACGACATCTCTGATCCAATCGAAGAGCGAGAGCCACAGAAAGAGCCCGAGTGCACCCGTTGGGATGATGAACAGAAGCGAGCTAGCGTTCGCGAGCATCTCCTTGATACGTGCCCATGTGAGGTGTCCTTGACGTCGAAGCCAGATGATCTCGAAGAGCAAGATCGGGATGATCAGCGCTTCGAGGACGTCGGTGAGTGTCTGCAGTGCAGGTTCCATACGACCATTATAGGAGTAACTCGCATATTCGGCATCCTTCCCAAGTAGGATCTTGATAGCGTCTTGAGGATGATGTCCCTTCGCCAACGAAATCGACACAATGCGATGCGCCTCACCCAGCGAACAGCACTCGAACTCTTCCGCGAGAATGGATTCGACGCGGTCACGGTCGGACAGATCGCCGACGAAGTCGGGATGGCAGCCTCAACGCTGTATCGCCACTTCGCGACGAAAGAGGCGATCGTGCTCTGGGATGAACACGATGCCGCGCTCGACAAAGCGTTTGAGAAACACTTCGCCCGGCATGCGCCATTTCAAGCGATGCGAGCGCTGTTCGCCGAAGAAATCGGCGGCCGATACACCGAAGATCTCGACTTCCAACTCACCCGCGTTCGGTACATCTACGCCACCGAGCAGCTGCATGCAGCGGCGGTTGAGGCTAGCTTCCGAGACACCGCCGAACTCACGGCTGGGCTCGAGCATTTCCTGACCCCGCGGAACCGACATGCCGCTTCGCTGCTCGCCGGTGCCGCGATGTTGGCTCTCGACGCCGCATTCGACCGCTGGCAAGAAGACGATGCCGAAAAATCGCTCGACACGCTCATCGAAGAAGCATTCGATACCCTCGCAAAGCTCGACTCACTGACATGAGCCTGCTTCAGACAAGCCTTGGTCGGAGTTAGTTACGTAGCCATTGTCAAGCGCGAGACGCCGGAAACTGTCACCTGGAAACAGCGACCGATCGACAGTGCTCCGATCACAGCATTTCCATCAACATGGCTCATGTCGTCCAGTCTTCGGTCTGGGCTGAGGCACCGACGACGATGTGTCGATCGGATCGAGGTGCAGCCCGCCGCATGGCTCGCAGCGGGTCGAGCGACGCAATGAAGCCCGAAGTGGCAGCTCGCATCGAGATGTTTCGTAACCGAGTCGTAGCTCGGCTTGAACGCTAGGCGCTGGCCATGCGTGCAATGACATAGATGATCGCCAGGATCATCAACATCGCTGCAGGCAGCCTCGTTCTTGGCGTGTCGTGGCGCCTGACGTGGAAGCCGAGAGCAAGCGCAGTTTGGATTGCGAGGCCAATCCCCGCGAGCACGCCGATGATTGCAAGGCCGTCGATCAGGCCGACCAAGACGCCTATGCCGCC
>JBLIMK010000156.1:0-4012 GCA_047638715.1 Verrucomicrobiales bacterium | reverse complement strand
AGCGGATTAGATCTCCAACTCAACCTGCGGGAGGCCATCGACGTACCGGACCGACATTGAGCGGCGCGCCGGCACTCGTTCGCCAGGCGTGATGACTCCCGTCAGGTTTAGAGGATCGCTTCCGTTTACCGAAATCGCGACGCCGGTTCGCTCGGTCCGCCGAATTCGATCGAGGTGTTGTGTTGCCTCGGGCAGTGCATATTGTTCGCCACTGAAGCCGGTGACGAATCTGCCGCCGCGGATGAGGCCACGCGCTTCGAGTCGACGCAGTGCCCACAACACCTCTCGCCACGGCAGAGCGAGCTGTTCGCGAGCCACGAGCGCGTGGAATACCACGCCCCACCGAGCGAGGAGTTGTTCGGCCACGGCCTCGGCGAGTTCATCAGCGTCGGCCTCGAGGCGATGTTCGGCGAAGATCGTCCACCGGCCCTCTCCCCCATGCCGAGCCGTCGTTCCACGCCGCAGGCCACGGGTCGACCGCGCTGGCGCGGTCTTGCGGTCGCGGGCATCGAAGAGCGATCGCACGGCATGAAATGAATCGGCGTGCACGAGCCCACGCCAAACCAACTCCCACAAACCCTGCTCGACATCGGTCGGGATCCGACCGGTGGTCTGACCGAGTTCCTGGTGGAATCGCGCACCTCGACTTCGAAGTTCTTCGAGCAGTTCCCCAGCACATCCAGGGCCGAGCTCGGCCAGCTCGTCCGCGCCACGGACCGACGCGATCAGCCAGTCGAGGTCGTTGCGAAGTGCAAGGGTGATCGGGGTGGCCTTCGTCGCTGTCGGACGAGCCGAATCGGTTTGATTCGCCACCAACCGCCCCCACGTGATGTCGCCAGCGAGGCTTCGACGGTCGAGGGTTTCTGGACGGAAATCCGTGAGCCTGGGCGTCAGAATCTCGGGCTCCCATGCAGCTGCTGCTGCATGCCAACCCTGCAGCTGGGCCACGACGGAGGTCAAACCGTCGACACCTTGCAGCTGCGAGCCCGGCGCAAGGTGCTGCCATTCAAACAGGAACCGCATGAAGTCCTGCGCCGTTGCGGCTTCGACCCTCGCCCGCTTCCCCTTCTGCGAATACACATGCATGCGAGAAAGCAGACGCCGCGATGCCCAGTTTTCTGCCGGGACTCCCGCCCGAGCCCCAACGTTCGTGCGGATGGCGAAGCCTTCGTTCTCCAGGCCGACGAGCGTAAATTCCACGGCCGACCGATCGATGCCAAGCTGATTCGCCAACATGTCGATCGTGGCCAGCGCGCAGCAGTCGAGTCGGCCACGAACCGCCCGTCCGAGGGCATCGGTTCGGTCCTCGGAGGTCGTCTCGACATCGGGCCACAGGTCGGGACGCATCGCCGCCGCTGCGGTCCGGTCGGAACCGACCGTCCAGAATTTGGACGTACCCATGCCAATCGTCGCCCGATTGGCCGCGACAAGCTCGTCGAACATCGGACGCCACGCATCGACCGCCCTGGTGACAACGAGTGACTCGACCAGTTCATAGAGCTCATCGGCAGACCTCGGATCGGGCACGACCTGCTCAGCCACCTCGGCAATGGCCGCGGCCGAGACCGTGCCGATCTCGGTCAGATCGACGGGCAGCCCACGTCGCAGGGGCACGGCCCGGCTTCGCCGGTCGATGGCTTCAGCGTCGTCGAGGAACGTGAAGGCTTTGCCGACCAGCAACTCGTGACACAACGGCGACGGTTCGGTCGAGTCAACCGTGACGATCTCGAGCTCGCCAGCCTCGATCCGTTCGACCAGAGCGCGCAACCCATCGACATCCATTGCCTCGCGCAACGTGTCGTCCATCGTCTGCTGCACGATGACATGGTCGGGAAGTTCGATCGGGCCCGACACGTTCTCCTGACACGCTGCGGCCAAGGGAAACAGCGCCGCCATCATGTCGTCGGCCTCCATGCGCTGAATCGGAGGTGGATTCTTTCGGCCGCCCTTCCAACGCAGAACGAGGAGCGAACGGTTCAGGTTCCATCGCCAGCGGCTGAGGAACATCGGTGACGGGGGCACAAGGGTTGCGTTGATGAGCGTTGCTTCGACGGTCTTCGATTTCAAAAACCCCGTCACATCACCGAGAGGAAAGCTGTGTTGCGGACCGAGTGACAAACAGACAGCGTCGTCGGACGCAGCCGCCTGGAGTTCGAAGTCGAAGTTCTTGCAGAACTTCTTGCGAAGCGCGAGCCCGAAGCCTCGGTTGAGGCGCGCACCGTGGGGCGAGTGCACGATCAGTTGCATCCCGCCCGTCTCGTCGAAGAACCGTTCGATGACCAACTTGTCTCGGGTCGGCAACGTTCCAAGGATTGCCAGAGACGCAGCCAAATAGCGGATCACCTGCCGCGCTGGTTCGGCATCGATCTGCGCGGCTCCCATCAGCCAGGCGCGCGCCGCATCGGGGTCGCCAATACGAAGGCGCTCCTCGACCGCCCGCCGGATCGAGCAGACCTCCTCACTGAGTTCGAGCGTGCGCCCCGGGGCCTCACCAAACCACACGGGGATCGTTGGGGGCATCCCCTCGGCATCGACGACGCGAACGACACCCGGTTCGATCCGACGAATTCGCCAACTGTGGGTCCCGAGGGTGAAGATGTCTCCCGGCATCGACTCGGTCGCCCAGTCTTCGTTGACCGAACCAATAAAGGTGTCGTCGGGGTCGAGTAAAACCCGATAGTCGCCGAGCTCTGGAATTGCCCCGCCACTGGTGAGCGCTGCCATTCGAGCGCCGCGCCGGCCGCGCACCTGACCATTTACATCGTCGTGGTGAATCCAATGTGAACGAACACCGCGCCCGGTCTGGACTCCTTGGGACGCGACGGCCAGACACTTGTCGAAGTCGTCGCGGGTGAGATCGCGGTAGGGACTCGCCCGCCCAACCAGCGCGAACAAGTCGTCGACATCCCATTCCTGTGCCGACACCTCGGCAACGAGCTGCTGGATCAGAATGTCGAGCGGAGCCTTGGGCGGCAGCAACGCGTCGAGCCGACCTCCATGAACAGCGGTTAGGAGCGCACAACATTCGACCAGATCGTCGCGGGTCTGCGGATAGAGACGTCCCTTCGGGATGCCGTACCGATCATGATTCGCACGGCCAACACGTTGCAAGAAGGTGGCGATGTTGCGGGGCGATCCGAGCTGACACACGAGATCGACCGGGCCGACATCGATACCCAACTCGAGCGACGCGGTCGCCACCAACGCCTTGAGATCACCAGCGCGTAAACGCCGCTCGACGATCTGGCGACGATCCTTGGACAGGCTGCCGTGGTGCGCCACCACGTTGGCCTCGGCACCCTCGTCGTCAATGGCGAGTCGCTCGCCCAGTTCATGGCTGATCCGTTCGGCCATGCGCCGTGTATTGACGAAGATCAGCGTCGTTGTGTGCGCTTCGACAAGCTGCGCGATGTTGTCGATAATTTCGCCCATCTGCTCAGCGGGCGCGATGGCTTCCATCTCCGACGCCGGAACCACGAGGTCGAGATCGAGCTCGCGAACATGACCCTCGTCGACGATCTTGCACGCCGCCTCGCCGTCGTCTCCTACCCGATTGCCAACGAGCAGGTTCGCCACGGTCGCGATCGGCTTTTGTGTGGCCGACAAACCGACGCGAACAAATCCCTCACCCCTGGCCTCACGACAGATGTGGTCAAGGCGTTCCATCGTGAGCGCGAGATGCGATCCGCGCTTGTCGCGTGCGAGCGAATGAATCTCGTCGACGATCACGGTGTCGACCGTGCTCAACGCGGCGCGGGCCTTCGACGACGTGCACATCAAATAGAGCGACTCGGGCGTGGTCACGATGAAGGCCGGAGGTTTCTTCACCATGGCTGCACGAGCCGACGTTGGGGTGTCGCCCGAACGCACGCCGATACGGATCGTCGGCGCACCAAGCCCCATCGCCTTGGAAATCGAGGCGATTTCAAGCAGAGGCCGCTCGAGATTCTCGGCAATATCGACAGCGAGCGCCTTCAGAGGCGAGACGTAGACAACACGAGCGACACCATCG
>JBLIMK010000155.1:0-4049 GCA_047638715.1 Verrucomicrobiales bacterium | reverse complement strand
CGACTTCGGGCTAACTCAGCGCGACTTTCTCCCCCCGAACTGGAAAACGACAGGCGTTCCGGTCGAGATGCGCCACCTTGAAGGTCCCGCTGATTGGGAGGCAGGGGTCATTGAGAGAAACATGTGGATTCGGTCGAACGGCTCGCTCCCCGACAATCCAATCACTCATCGTCTGCTCCTCGCATATCTGAGCGATCTCTCATTGCTTGGCACAGCTGTTCGAATGCATACGCCCAGTTTTGATCAGATCATGGCCGCAAGCCTCGATCACGCGATCTGGTTCCATCGAGAGTTTCGCGCGGATGAATGGTTGCTATACGCGACTACGTCACCCTCTGCTGCAGGTGCGCGAGGGTTTAACATCGGCCACTTCTTCACCGAGGATGGCATCTTGGTGGCGTCTGCCGCACAAGAGGGCCTGATGCGTCAGATCGACTGACCTATCGGGTCGCCTCGCGCTCTTCTTGGCCAGGCTGAGGGGGTACGGTCCTGACGACGTCGGTGAACGCCGAAGACAGGTCGCCTTCGAATAGGGCAGGGCGTTCGAAGCTACGAGCAAACTCCAACACGACCGATGGATCCACATCGGGCTGGGCAACGATCAGGTAGTACCAACCCTGCTCCTCAAAGCCGAGCGTGGTCTCTCGGTTATCGCCCACGAACAAGACGCCGTCGTCGACTCTGCGAATGGTCGTCGGCTCCCACCCGGTCAGCGTCCGCAAGTCGGACAACCTTGGCCTCACCGAAATCGGGGTCGTCAACACCTCGATTCGCGGCTGACCAGTAGCATCGGAGCGACCGTATGTCGCAATCTGCTGCGGCAACGAACGATCGTCGAAGATGCCGACCCACTCTTCGGGCAGCCACGTCGGTACGAGACGAGTCTCGATCTGGATCGGCCGATGCAATTGAGCGGTTTCGCCGTCGCGCAAATGGCGATTGCCGAGCGTCTCAGCAAGGGTCGTGGTGATCGCCCAGTTGGTGGTGGCTGACGGGCAGTCCCGAACGTGGGCGCCCGGGCGAAGGATGCGCGTTGCGCCGAGGAAGACCTGAACGAGTTCGTCGTCCTGCTCGGTTTCCAACCGATAGTCCCATGCGCATGGGCTTTCGTAGTTCCCCACGGCGCCACCCACGAAGGAGATGGTGATTCGTCGTCCGCCCGTTATTGCCGTCTCCCAACGAAGAGCGCCCGGAACACGCATGAGGTCGTCGGTGTCGTTCAAGCCCGGATCGGCCCGTGGCTCGCGCTCAGTCTCGGGTTCATCGCCGGGTCTGTCGATGGCCGTACGATCCGGGCGATTCGCTGGTTCGTCCGGAACGATCGCCGAGGAGCTATCAACCACGTCGGCGTCGAGTGCCGGGTCGCTGGAGGTACATCCTGTGGCGACGAGGCAGAGCCCGACCGCCAAGGCGAAACGACGAACGCAGATAGACAGCTTCATAGAACTACGACGCTCAGACACGTCATCTAGTTCCCGCATTAAACAATTCCGGAATCCGATGGTGGCGCTCATCATGGGATCTACGTGCGTCAGGCAGTAAAACTGACCCATGACGAATACCGAATGGGATGAACTGGCGACTAAAGAACTTCGAGGGAAGCCGCTCGACGAGTTGACCGTGTCGACGCCCGAGGGGATCGAGGTCAAGCCGCTTTACACCGCAGCTGACCTCGACGATGTCGAACACCTCGGCGGCACCCCAGGGGTTTCGCCATACGTCCGCGGGCCGCGGGCCACGATGTACACAAATCGCCCCTGGACCATCCGCCAGTACGCCGGCTTCTCCACGGCCGAGGAGTCGAACGCCTTCTATCGAGCCAACCTCGATGCAGGTCAAATGGGACTCTCGATCGCGTTCGACCTAGCAACACACCGTGGCTACGACAGCGACCACCCACGCGTCGTCGGAGACGTTGGGAAGGCAGGCGTAGCGATCGACTCGGTCGAAGACATGAAGATCCTGTTCGACGGGATTCCGCTCGACCAGATGAGCGTGTCGATGACGATGAACGGCGCAGTCCTACCGATTCTCGCGTGTTACATCGTGGCGGGCGAGGAGCAAGGCGTCGATCAGACACAGCTGTCGGGCACGATCCAGAATGACATCCTCAAAGAGTTCATGGTGCGAAACACCTACATCTATCCACCCGAGCCGAGCATGCGGATCGTGGCGGACATCATTAGTTACACCAGTGCGAATATGCCGAAGTTTAACTCAATTTCGATCTCGGGTTATCACATCCAGGAAGCCGGAGCGACCTGCGATATCGAGCTCGCTTACACGCTCGCCGATGGCATCGAATACGTCCGCGCTGCGCTCGATGCGGGGCTGGAGGTCGACACATTTGCGCCTCGTCTCAGCTTCTTCTTCAACATCGGCATGGATTTCTTCATGGAGATCGCGAAGCTTCGCGCAGCACGATTGCTGTGGGCGGAATTGATGGCGCAGTTCGACCCGAAGGATCCGAAGTCGTCGATGTTGCGAACGCATTGCCAAACCTCAGGGGTGTCTCTGACCGAACAAGATCCGCACAACAATGTGGTGCGCACCGCCTTTGAGGCAATGGCTGCGGTTCTCGGCGGAACCCAAAGTCTTCACACCAATAGCTTCGACGAGGCCCTGGGTCTTCCGACGGAGTTCAGCGCCAGAATCGCCCGCAATACCCAGCTGATTCTGGCCGAGGAGACGGGCGTGACCCGCACTGTCGACCCGCTCGCCGGAAGCTACTTCGTCGAGAAGCTGACGGCCGATCTCGCCGATCGCGCCCGACAGATAATCGGTGAGATCGAAGATATGGGCGGCATGACGAAGGCGATCGCCTCCGGGGTTCCAAAGCTTCGAATCGAAGAGGCCGCGACGCTCCGGCAGGTGCGTGTCGATCGGGGCCAGGACACGATCGTCGGGGTCAACAAATACACGGTCGAGTCAGCTCAACAAGTCGACGTTCTCGATATCGACAACACCGAAGTCCGCCAACAACAAGTGCGCAAGCTTGAAGAGGTCCGTTCACAGCGCGATGCAGGCGCCCTCGACACAGCGATCGAGCACATCACTTCTATGGCTATCGGCAATGGCAATCTGCTCGAAGCATGCGTCGAGGCGGCGCGGGCGAGGGCAACGGTTGGTGAAATGTCCGATGCGATGGAAGCCGTCTTTGAACGTCACAGGGCCCAAACAGAGCTACTTTCTGGCGTCTACGCCGCCGCCTATGAAGGTGACGAACAGTTCGCTGATCTCCAGGCGGCGATCACCCTTTTCGGCGAAGAGTTTGGTCGCAACCCCAGGTTGTTCGTGGCGAAGATGGGCCAAGATGGCCACGATCGAGGTGGCAGGGTCATCGCAACAGCCTTTGCCGACATGGGCTTCGACGTCTACGTCGGTGCACTGTTCCAGACACCCGACGAGGCCGCTGCAGAAGCCGCTTCGCACGAGGTCGACATCATCGGGGTCTCGAGTCATGCCGCTGGCCATCTAACTCTCGTTCCCGAGTTGATCAACGCGCTGTCGGTGTCGGGCTCCGACATCTCGGTGATCTGCGGTGGCGTGATTCCACCGAAGGACTATGAGGCACTTACCAACGCTGGCGTGATCGGGATCTTCGGACCGGGAACGAACATTCCCGATGCAGCGGCGGAAGTCCTGACGCTCATGAAAGAGCGTCGGCGGCGGTGACCATCGACCGCAATCATCCGGTCATCGTGGGCGCGCACGAAGTCGCGGTCCGTACCGCCGACGCTGAGCCGATCGCGATGATGGCAACGTCGGCACGCGGAGCTTTGGCCGAGGCCGGAGATGCTCTGCTGCCATCCATTGAAACGATCCGAGTCGTTCAGGGGGTTTGGCCCTACGAGGACCCGGGCACACTTCTCGCAAATTACCTCGACCTCCCTGGAGTCACGACCGCCCTCACCCGGATCGGGGGAAACGCCACATACGACCTCGTCAACCAGACAGCTATGGACATCGCTTCTGGCGAAGTGCGTGCGGCCATTGTTTGCGGCGCCGAGTCGATGCGGACACGCCGAAGGGACCGGGCATCGGGCAAG
>JBLIMK010000154.1:0-4292 GCA_047638715.1 Verrucomicrobiales bacterium | reverse complement strand
TTACGACCCTGCGGTCGCCCACCGCGCTGCGCTGCGAGCGCTCGTAGCAGAGCGCGTCTTCTCGTCGATTCGGCCCGGGCACGATCCGTCCGAGGTGATCGCTGCCGCCGCACTTGCCGACATCGATCTGACCGTGTCCCGGCCCGCAGACCCAGAGGCAGCACACCAGGCCACGCGTTCACTTCTCGGCTCGACGATGGTGGGTCGGATCCCGGGCCTTCGCAATGTTGCGACGGCCATCGGGGCGCACCACGAACGCTGGGATGGCGATGGATCCCCGGATGGACTTTCGGGCGCCGACATCCCGCTGACCGCCCGGGTCGTCGCAGTCGCCGATTCCCTCGTCGGGAATCCCGCCGCTGGGTTCGTGCCGACGTGGACACATGCGTTGCGGCGTGTCCGACGCAACCGAGGCACATCGCTCGACCCCGAATTATGTGACGCTCTTGAGGGGATCGACGTCGACGATATTGAATCTCCGGCCATTCCCTCCGCTACGCTCCTCGACCTCCTGGAGCGAATGGCCGTGGCAGACAGCATCGTCGAAGGAACCCAAACGGCCACAACGATCAGAACCGCTGTCGCATCGGCGGCCGACATCGACGATCTTTTGACGCTGTTTGCCGACACGGCCCTGCGGACTGTCGCTGCGGCTGAGGTCGCGGTGATGAAATTGACTCCGACGCAGATCGATCCCGAACCGATTGCACGCTCGGTCGATGGCGACGGCCCACTCGATCTCGAACGTCTCGACGACCTTCGCGATTTCACAATGCAGGCCGAGCTACGCGCCGGGGTAACCCTCAGCAGATCTACTCAAGACTCCGAGTCTGACCCTGACGAGGCCCACATCGACGAGGTCATCGTGCCGATCATGCTCGGTGAGGAAACATGGGGAATCGTGGTCGCGACACGACGCCCTGACAATGCCCCCTTCGACGAGCACGACCGAAGCATTCTGCGCCACATCGCCTCCGAGGCCGCGGCCGCCGTCTCGAGTACGAATCGATGGGCTGCGGTCGAACACATGGCCCTGCGTGACCAACTGACTGGACTGGCAAACCGGCACGAGTTGTACCGAGTCCTCGATGAACTTTTTGAGAGGCCGCCGCTCGATCGGGTCGACAGCGCCCTCATCATGTGCGATGTCGATGGACTCAAGGTCATCAACGACACGCAGGGCCATCATGCCGGAGACCGTCTCCTCATCGATGCTGCCGCCGCGCTTCGAGGAGCTGTGCGCGCTCCGGAGCGATCCACGATCTGTCGGATCGGTGGCGATGAATTCTGTCTGCTCATCGACGGAGGAGCGTTGCTGACCGCTCACGATGTTTCGGACATGATCGAGCGCCTATTCGCAAGATCCGCCGGGTCTGGAACACCCCGATCGATATCGTGCGGCATCGCCTTTGCATCCGAAGACATAGAAACCCGCTCGGCATTGCTCCGCGCTGCCGACGAGAATCAATACCAAACCAAGCGGGCTCGCAAGGCAGAGCGCGAAGAACAGCTGATAGCGATCGCGGCCTCCGCCGATGGACAACTGGTCGACCGGCGAGCGATCAGAGACTGAGTGCGGGCGAACCAGCCGTGCCCTGGAGTGTTACAGCGTGATCATGTCGTGGATCGAGGGCGAACTGCAAAGGTTTTCGAGGGAGTCGCGGGCCGTCTGATTCGAGGTGGTGTCGAACAAGGCGAGCTGTGTTGGTCGGAAAGCCGGGACGCTCACGTGTGAGATCAGTGGATGGGCACGCCGAATGTCGAACTCGTTCTCACTGATCAGATCCTCATGCAACTTCTCGCCAGGGCGCAGGCCGGTGAAGACAATGTCGATCTGGTCGGGGGCTGCCGCGGCGAGACGTTTGGCTACGTCGAGAATTCGCACTGGGTCGCCCATGTCAAGAACGAGCACTTCCCCTCGGTGACCAATAGCACCAGCGTGAATCACCAGTTGACATGCTTGCTCAGGCGTCATGAAGAATCGAGTGACGTCTGGATGTGTGACCGTGATTGGTCCGCCAGCTTCTACCTGAGCGCGGAACGCTGGGAGCATCGAGCCTCGTGACCCGAGCACGTTGCCAAATCGCACGCTGACCCAATCACCGCGACTTCTGTTCGCGTACCAAGATGTGAGCTGTTCGGCGATCCGCTTGGTGTAGCCGAGCACGCTCGTGGGATCGGTGGCCTTGTCGGTCGAGATGTTCACGAACCGTAATACGCCAGCCTTCGCTGACGCTCGGAGCACGTTGTTCGTGCCGAGCACGTTCGTCTTCCAGCCTTCTTCGACGTACATCTCGAGCAGCGACAAGTTTTTCATCGCTGCTGCATGAAAGACCACGGATGGATCATGCTCTGCGAAGACCTCCGCGATGCGGTCCCCATCTCGGATGTCAGCCACCACAAGATTCCTGGAATCGAGCAATGCCCGACCCTCGAGCGACATTTGCACAGCGTGTAGAGCGGATTCATCGCGGTCGAGCATGATCAGGTGAGAAGGATCGAATCGCTCGATCTGGCGGCAAAGCTCCGATCCGATCGATCCACCTGCGCCGGTCACCAGCACTCGCTGACCTCTGAGATAGGTCGCGATGGCATCGACGTCCGTGTCGATCGTTCGACGCCCGAGGAGGTCGGCTTCGGTCATCTCGCGGAGATCGGCCAACGACACGATGCCGTCCACGAGTTCTTGGATAGGGGGCAAGACGCGCACATCGAGACCTAGAGACTCTGCCTCAGCAGCAACCCCACCGATCGTGCTCGACCCTGCTGTAGGAATCGCGATGACGAAGACGGAACAACCTGTCTCGGCGATGACGGCTGCGAGATCGGAGCGATTGCCTCGGACAGGAACACCCTGAATCCGTAAGTTTCGTTTCGCTGGGTCGTCGTCGAGTAACGCAACCGGCACATAGGTGCTCGCTGCATCACCCAACATCGCTCGAATGAGTTGAGCTCCACCATCCCCAGCACCAAAAACCACGACTGTCTGCTTGGCGAGGTGGGAAAGCCCGCTACGACGATGATGTTCGATCGAGCGGCGACGAAAACCACGCACCAAGATCATCAAACAGAGTGCGAAGAATGGGGCGAGCAGACCGATTGCGACGGTCACGCCAATGATCGCAGCGACGGTCACGGCAAGGAACCAGATGATCCCGGCGGCAAAGAGTCCGAGGTTGAGGTCGATGCCGAGGACGGAGTGGGCGGGCGTGGCCCCCGGGGTCCGAAGACCCACGGGAGACCGAGGCCCGCTCCGCTCGCGAATTCGTTGTTGCGTCATCACGATGACCTGTCGGATGTATGGGCCGAGAGATGAGCGCGACCTAGTCGGCTTTACCTACGGAATTTCGACGACGGGCCTAGATCTCCGAAGCCGTCGACTCACACATCGATCAGTAATCCCTCCCACTCAAAGCAGGCAGCTCGCTAGTGTAGGACCATGAAGATTGCGATCACCGGCTCGTCCGGACTCATTGGAACAGCGCTCTGCGAGGCGATCATGCAGCGGGGCGACGTCCCCATTCGCATCGTTCGTTCAAACCCTGGACCCGACGATCTTGTGTGGGACATCGAGGCGGGAACGATCGACTCCCAACGTCTCGATGGCGTCGATGCTGTCGTCCACCTCGCAGGGGAGGGCATCGGCGAAAGGAAATGGACTCCGGATCAGAAGGCCAAGATCACCGAAAGCCGAAGACTTGGCACTTCGTTGATTGCCGAGACGCTCGCCAAGCTCACGAAGAAGCCAGCGCTGTTCGTTAGCGGATCCGCGATCGGCTTTTACGGAGATCGCGGCGAAGAGGAATTGACCGAGAAATCCAGTGCAGGCGCCGGGTTTCTCGCCGACGTCGCGAAGGTCTGGGAGGCTGCGGCACAACCCGCGCTCGATGCCGGAATCCGAACCGCGTTTATTCGGACCGGTGTCGTTCTCAGCTCCACGGGTGGTGCGCTGAAAGAACAGCTCCCATTCTTCAAGATGGGTGTCGGGGGTCGAATTGGCGACGGCGAGCAGTACTGGAGCTGGATCTCGATCACCGATCAAGTCAACGCCATCCTGCACATCATCGATTCGAAGCTTTCGGGCCCGATCAACCTCACGGCACCAAACCCTGCGACGAATCGCGAGTTCACCAAGGCGCTCGGAAAGGCTCTTGGCCGCCCGGCGTTTCTGCCGACACCGAAGTTCGCTGTCGATCTCCGACTCGGCAAGGAGGCAGCCAACGAGCTTCTCTTTTACAGTGCTCGCGTGATCCCGGCAGTCCTGGCGGACAGCGGCTTTATCTTTACGCACC
>JBLIMK010000153.1:0-4347 GCA_047638715.1 Verrucomicrobiales bacterium | reverse complement strand
GTCTCGCGTTTGGCGATGTGAAGCTCGCGCTCCTCCTCGGGTTGTTTCTCGGCTGGTCGGCCGATTCCGCACTCGAAGCTGCCCGGCTGGTCATCTGGGCATTTCTGATCGGGATGATCTTCGGCGTGCTGTCGGGAATTCTTATCGGAATGGGACGTCGCGTCCTTGGGCCTGGATTCTTGCCTGACCCGGACTTTCCACCACCCAAAGATGGCACTCTCGAACCGTTGCTGAAAACTGCCGTGCCGTTCGGCCCTGCATTGGCGCTTGCGACACTGGGGCTCGTCGTGTTCTCGAGCCAGGTACTCGACGGGACCGGCATTCTGGCCTAGCGGTTTGGCGTAGGATCGAGGGGTGAACCTACGCACTGTGACGGTCGAACTCGACGACAGGAGTTATCCCGTCGAAATCGGCGTTGGGGTGAGGTCGCGCCTCATGGAGCACCTGCCATCCACTGCACGGCGCGTCGCTATTGTCACCCAGGATGGCATCGGCGTCGATGTCGATACGAACCTCGACCAGCGCGTATTTCTTATCGGACAAGGCGAGCAAGCAAAGACGCTTTCGACGATCGAGGAGCTCTGTCGCCAGTGGGCGCGTTGGGGTCTGAACCGGAACGACGTCGTCGTCGGCATCGGGGGCGGGATCGTCACCGATGTGGCTGGATTCGCGGCGTCGGTCTATCACCGAGGTCTGCCCGTCGTGCAGGTCGCGACCACCCTGCTCGGTCAAATCGACGCTGCGATCGGAGGCAAGACCGGCGTCAATTTGCCCGAAGGGAAGAACCTCGTCGGAGCGTATTGGCAGCCGTCCGCTGTGCTGTGCGATCTTGAAACACTCGACTCGCTCCCTCAGCGACACTACCGAGCCGGACTCGGCGAGCTAGCGAAATATCACTTCCTCGACAACGGCGCGCTCAACTTATTGACGATCGACGATATTCAGGATGGTCGGCTTGGGGCGGACGACCTGGCCGACCGGGTCGAGGCATCGGTACAGCTGAAGGCGAACGCTGTAGGGGCTGATGAACGAGAGGGCGGAAAACGGGCGCTCCTGAACTACGGCCATACCCTTGGGCACGCGCTCGAGACCTTGGGTGACCACGAGCTCTTGCACGGAGAAGCGGTCGCTATCGGTGTTGCTTACGCAGCTGAGGTCGCCTTCGAAATGGGTCGAATCGACGGTGCCCGGGTTGAGGAACACCGGCGAATTCTCGCTGGCTACGATCTTCCCATGCGTCCGCCGGGGCCGCCGAGTTTCGACTCGATTCTTCCGCTCCTCGCACGTGACAAGAAGGCGCTCGATGGAATCACATTCATTCTCGACGGGGTCGATGGGTGCGAGGTGATCGTCGGAGTTCCTGAGCATGTCCTTCGGTCCAGCTACGAACGTTTCGTACGATGACCCACTCGACCAGCAGAACGGAGCGGCTCCTCTCCCGACTTTTGGATATGGACGTTGATGCACTGATCGTCACCGCCCCGAGCAACATCCGGTACACGTGCGGTTTCACTGGGAGCAACGGCACGGTCATCATCGACAGAGACGGGCTGACGCTCATCACCGATCGGCGCTACGTGCAGTGGGCCGAAGACGAAATCGCAGCGTCGGGGGCCAACGCATCGATCGTGATCGCCCCAGGAGGCGGCCGAACAGCTGTGCTCGAAGCGGTCCGCGACGCCAAGAAGGTCGGACTCGAAGCCGATCATGTTTCGTGGGCATCTGCTACGTCCCTGATTTCTTCACTCGGCGCCGACCGCGTCAGGGCCACGACCAATGCTGTCGAGGCGCTCAGAGAGATCAAAGACGCTTCGGAGATCGAGCTCATGAGGAAGGCGGCGGCCATCGCCGACCTCGCACTCGCAGAGTTGCTTACCCGCTTTGGTCCCGGACCGACCGAACGCGAGGTCGCCCGCGACCTCGACCAGCTCGTCCTCGACGCGGGAGCTTCGGGGGCGAGTTTCGAGACGATAATCGCCTCTGGACCGAACGCAGCGCGGCCTCACCACTCGCCATCGGATCGACGCTTGGAAAAGGGTGATCTCGTCATCATCGACTTCGGAGCTGAGTGCGCTGGATACCGATCCGACATGACACGAAGCTTCGTGTTGGGCCTGCCGACAACGCAGCAAAAGGAAATGCTCGATGCGGTACTCGACGCACAACGGGCGGGGGTCGACGCAGTTTCGGCTGGCGTCTCGGCGTCGTCCATCGACGACGCATGCCGCTCATCGTTGGCTTCGGTTTCGCTCGACCAATGGTTCGTGCATGGAACCGGGCACGGCGTGGGCCTCGATATCCATGAAGCACCGTGGGTGAGTGCCACGGCGACTGCTACGCTCGCCCCTGGTCATGTCATCACCGTCGAACCCGGCGTGTACATCCCCGACGTTGGGGGCGTGCGGTGGGAAGACACTGTCGTGGTCACGGCGAACGGGACTCAGCCCCTCACCAGCAGCCCCAAGCTTGCGATCGTCAACTAGCAACACGCCCCGCCAGGGCCAAGGAGCGATATGGCCACCATCACGACCAACGACCTCAAGAACGGAATGCACCTCGACCTCGACGGCGATCTCGTCATGGTGGCCGAGTTTCAGCATGTAAAGCCCGGAAAGGGTGGAGCTTTCGTTCGAACAACGCTGAAGAACGTTCGCACCGGCTCCACGGTCGATCGCACATTCCGAGCGGGCGAGAAAGTCGATCGCGCAATGATCGACAAGCGCGACATGCAGTACCTCTATCGCGATGGCGAAGACTTCGTTTTCATGGACAACGAGAGCTACGACCAACGAAACGTTGATCCCAAGACGCTCGGTGATGCCGCGCACTACATCATCGAGGGTCGCTCGGCGACGGTGATGTTGTACGGCGAAGAGATTGTGGGCATGGATCTTCCTGCATCGGTCGAACTGACGATCACAGAAACCGAGCCCGGGCTTCAGGGGGATCGCTCATCGGGCGGAACCAAACCTGCGACCCTCGAAACCGGCAAGAGCATTCAGGTACCCCTGTTCGTGAACATCGGCGAGCTTGTGAAGGTCGACACGCGCTCCGGCGCCTACCTGTCGCGCGCGTGAGTATGAACCCACTCAATTTGTCTCGTCGCGAAGACCGCGAGACGGGGCTTGCGCTTCTTTATGAGGCCGACATGACCGGCGATGACATGAGCGACGTTCTCGACCGAAATCACGCAGATGAGGACGACTACGGCACGTCGATTGCAGCTGGGGTTGCTGCGAATCTCGACTCGCTCGATTTACTTATCGATCGCATCGCCGAAGACTGGTCCGTTTCACGAATGGCCGGCATCGACCGTTCGATATTGCGGATGGGCGCATGGGAGCTCGTTCACCGAGCCGAGGTTCCAACGACGGCCGTGGTGTCTGAAGCTGTAGCGCTGGCCAATCAGTACTCGACCGAAAAGTCCGCACCGTTCATCAACGGGATTCTCGTGAAGTTAGCCGCGAACGAACGTGACGAAGCCACTATCTGAATCGATTGCGGATGTGTGCGACCGCACCGACCCGTATGCCGGCTATCGCATCCGTCCCTGGAACCATCAGGACGCGACGGTGTTGGTCGCTGCATGGAATGATCCAGAGATCGCGCGCTGGAACCCGGTTCCGTCGTCGCCGAATCTCCACCTTGCCGAATCCTGGATCGAGGGCACGGCGACGCAGAACATCGCGAGCATCGGAATCGACGTCGTTCTTGTCAGTCGGGCGCCTCCATCGCTGGTGATTGGCGAGATCGGCCTTCAGGTCGACCCGGTCCAAGAGATAGCGGAAATAGGTTTTTGGGTCTCCGAAGAGTATCGAGGCACCGGTGTTGGGGTGCCCTTGCTCACTCTCGCTCGGAGCCTCGCTGCGACGTTGGAGCTGCACGGTCTGGTCGCCCTCACCGATGCGAAGAATGAGAAGGCGATCGCACTCTTGCAATCTTCGGGATGGAACGAAGTCCCCACAACGACGGAGCGACGAGCCTTTGCCGTTAGATCGCAAGCGTCTCCGCGAGCGGGTGGCCGCGGAACGGTTCGGCGGTGAATAAATCGGAGCCTTGGCCGCACGTTTGGAAGATCAAACCACTACGGTGAAATTTGTTCGTGAAACGGGTCCCGTGAGGCTCGTACGAATGAGGAGAAACAGTGGTAGACGCGGAGCTTCGGCGCACCCGAGCAGTCGTATTCGGACGAGGCGAGCTGAGCCGGTTCGTTCCACACACCGGTGTTCTCGAAGGTGCTGACGTGGCCCGGGCGTTGAAGCGCATGGCCCATGAAATCCTCGAACGGAACCATGGCCTTGAAGATGTTGTGCTGATTGGCCTCGAGCGTGGTGGCGTGCCAATCGC
>JBLIMK010000152.1:0-4467 GCA_047638715.1 Verrucomicrobiales bacterium | reverse complement strand
GCCTGACAGGAGGTCGCCGAAGCCGAACAATATGGCGGCCAAACATCCGAGAAGGACCGTCACAGCGGAGATGACCGGTAGCCCATCGCGGCACTGTACGCGCGGAGTAGCGCAGCGGGGCTATCGACCGAATGGGGGAGGCGGAGGAGTCTCGCTGGGGTGCTGTTCAGCTCAGCGTTTTGAGCGTGGTGGGGCGAACTTGCCCCACGCAATCCCAGCGCCGATGCTGAGCACGATCACGACGATCGGAATCACGGCTCCGATGGTTATCACCTTGAAAATGATCAGGTAGATCGCGAGACCGAGGCCGAGAATAAGGCCCCAGATCGCACCGCGAACAGGGTGGCGTTCGACGAGTTGGGCGGTGGAGGTTTCGGTCATGATCAAGCCTTCCATGTCACTGCTGGTCGGGCGTTGAAGAGGAGCCCGAAGATGCCAGCGAGGATCGCTGCGCCGCCGACGGCCCCGGGAAGTGTTGCGGGAGGGAATGGGCCTTGGAACGCGATGTGGCCTTGGCCGAAGCATGGGTCGAGGTCGGAAACGATCGATCCTTCGATCTTCGTCTTGAACGAGAGGCCGAAGGGCAACTCGTCGCCGAGGTTCACGCTTCCGGCGTTGCGGTTGTTTCCGTTCGGGTTGTCGTCGCCACCGAAGTCGAGGCTGATGTCGCTCGTCATGATCTCCCACGTGTGGTCTCGGGGACCGTCACCGACGCGCGGGTAGAAGCCGAAGTAGTTCACGGTGCCTTGGCTGTCGACCTCGAACGGATCGTTCGTCCTCTTCGGTCAGGTCGAGATCGCCGGGATCACCCGGCGGAATCGTCTGCGGAATATCGTTGCTGGGGCTGTCCTGCGCGCTGGCGGTCGCCCTGACGGCGACACCTAGACCAAGTGCGATGACGATCGTCAGCGCGAGTGCACGGGTATATCGAAACATAAGTGTTCTCCCACCTGGAGCTTGTTTCTCAAAGTTCCGTCGGTCCGCGAACGCTGAAGTTGAGGACCGAGTCATACGTAACCGATGCGGGTGAGTATTGTCTCGGTCTGGAATCGCATGTGCCGAAGGATGGCTACCCTCCAGTGCCCTCAGCTACGGAACGCTTCAACAATTGGCACGGCAAGCTGTCGGCGACGCCGAGTCCCACGTTTACTGTCGAACAGCCGCTCCTTTTCTTGCACGTCCACAAGACGGGCGGAACCACCCTCGTCAATCAGATCGAGGCGGCATGTGGAATTCGAGAAACTCAGGGCGTCTATTCGCACAGAGAGAGGCTCCGAGATCGCGTGAAGCGGTATCAAGCTGAAGCTGCCGTAACTCCCGGAAAGCGCGTCTATTACGGCCACATGTATTACGGGATCCATCAAGCCCTCGGCGTTCCACCCACATATGCCACATTCCTGCGAGAACCCTGTTCGCGAGCGTGGTCGCATCACGGGCACGGCAATCGGGGTCGCCGCTCCGAAGGTCGCCCAGAGGTGTCCGTGGAAGAGTCCGTCGCTGCGGGCGAAACTCACCTCGACAATTTGCAGACTCGGCTAATTTCTGGTTTTCGAAGTGTTCCGTTCGGAGAGTTGAACCCAAACCATCTCAAGATCGCCAAGGCGAATCTTGCGGACTTCGTCTTTGCAGGAATATTGGAACGCAAGGCCGAGAGTCTGCAGCTGTTTGGTTCGCTGCTACAGACAGAAATCTCGATGGACTGGCAAATCAATGTGGCTCCCACGAAGCCAGGTGGGTCAACCCCGAGCTCAGCTGAGGCCGAGTTGATCTCTGAACACAATCAGTTCGATCAGGCCTTGTACGCATTCGCCTCAGAGCTTCTCGACGCGCGACTCAAATAGCAACGCCAGATCGACGATCAGCTGGCAGCGAAGAACCGAGCCGGCGAAATCGATGCCACCGAGAAGATGTCGGTGGTCCCCGGAGCCGGACCGGCGACAGCCCAGGTCACGCCGTGCTCGGCCAGGTTGTCGTAGCGAAGCCCCTCATGTGGCGCGACCATTACGTCGAATCCGTCAAGGTCACCTCGTTCGGCTCGAACAACATCGAGCATTGCCACGAGCTCCGATTCATCGACCTCGATGGGGAAGAGTCCTTCGAACCGGGCTGCCCGTCGAACCGGCTTCTTTGCCTCGCCGCGGGCTGCAAACCAGAGAGGGATCCGAGGTTCTTGATATGGCTTCGGTAACGCGGTGACACCGTCGGCGAGGAAGTGTTCTCCGTGGAAGTCGACTCGCTCTCCGCTCCACAGAGCGCAGAGCAACTCAACGCCCTCGTCGAGCCTCTGACCACGTATCTTCGGATCGGTAATCTCGCCGAAGCCGCTGAGTTCTCGGCTCGTGTCGACGCCGAGGCCGAGGCCCATCGTCAACCTGCCTTTTGACAGGTGGTCCAACGAGGTGGCTTCTCTGGCGAGCTTGATCGGCCGGCGACGGGTAATCGGAGTCACCATTGGTCCAATTCGTATGCGCGTTGTAGCGACGGCAACCGCAGCCATTGCCACCCACGGGTCCGCGATCTCTTGAGGTTCGCCTTCGCGCCGAAGAACGTGATCCCACAGGAAGACCGCATCCCAACCCGCATTTTCTGCCGCAACAGCGTGTTCGACCAACCGGGCGGGATCCGCCAATTCCCCGAACGGTGGCAAGAACAGCGCATGTTTCATGAGGACATCTTTTCATATCGCCGCGCTCGAGTCCGCAGCGGTCATTGCCGGCACCGAAATGCGCCACCGAGCCCCAAAATCAAGAGGCCAACATAAAGGGGTCAGGGCACCTAACAAATGTTGTGTCTAATTGAGTAGCACTTCGCAGAAGAACACGTTCGTATCAATTCCAGGATCGATCGTGCAGCTGTCGCCATCACCGACCGGGTTGTCGCCGCCTCGGATCAGGTCGGGGAAACCGTCGTTGGCAATGATCGTGTCGCTGCCAGCGAATCCGAAAAGTTGGTCCGAGCCGAGGCCGCCATCGATCATGTCGTTGCCAGCTTGAAGGTTGTTGCCGTCACCGAAGATGACGTCATCGTTGATGCCGCCAGTGATGTCGTCGTCGCCGGCGCCGCCGTTGATGATGTTGACCCCCGACGGATCGGTGATCATGTCGTTGTGGCCGTTGCCCCAGATGAGGTCATCGCCTGAACCTCCGTCGATGGTATCCATGCCGAGCTGGCCGAAGATCGTGTCGGCACCAGCATCGCCGTGGAGTTGATCGGCGCCACCCAATCCGAAGATCACGTCGGCGTCGGCGCCACCCATCACGGTGTCATCGTCGGGACCCGAGTTGATAATGTCCAAACCTGGACCGCCGTCGATGGTGTCCTTGCCATCAACACCGTTGATCCTGTCGTCGCCTTCTCCGCCGAACATGGTGTCGTCGCCGCTCTGGCCGAACATCGCATCGTTGCCGGCGCCACCGTTCATGAAGTCGTCGCCGGTACCACCGTTCAATGTGTCATTTCCGCCGTCGCCATTCAGCGTGTCCCTGCCGGCGCCGGAGATGAGGTCATCGTCTCCCTCTCCACCGAACAGCACGTCTTGACCGGCGTCCGCAAAGCCGCCGAACAGAGAGTCAGCGCCGTCGCCGCCGTAGATGGTGTCATCGCCCGCAGCGCCGTTGATGGTGTCATCGCCTCCCACGCCGCAGATGAGGTCGTCGCCGCCAAGTCCGTTGATGACGTCAGGGTTTGCGGTTCCGAGGATCACATCGTCACCATTGGTCGGAAGATCGCCCTCAGCGATGATCACGGTCGCCTGCTGGCCCGCACAGAGGTTCGGAAGCGGTAGTAAGTCGGGCTGTGGAGCATCGTGGGTGCGGAAGATTCCCCACATGCCGGCTCGCTGGAACGGCATACGAGCGTTCTGGAGCAGATAGTCCGCTCCAGTCGTCACGCCCGCACCTGCACCATCGATCACATACGCATCGAAGGATTCCGTGGGCGCGATTCCCTTGCTCGCCAGCTGTTCGGATCCTGCGATGTTGGGCTCCCATGGGAAGCGGTGGCCCTCGACGGCGAACGTGTGAACCTGTTCGCCGGTTGCGTTGGCTACGCGGAACACCACGGGGTCGCCGACATACGCGTCGAACACCGTTGCGGGGTCACCGTGAATATCGCTGTCGAAGACCGAGGCCCGGTCGGGGTTCGTTAGCAGCCGTTGATCGAGCGGTTCTGCGCGGTAATTGATACCGCTGAAGCCATCGACGTTGGCGTTGTATGGCATCACACTCGAGTCGATTCTGCTGTCCTCGTCCTGGAAGAGCGTGACGTACTCCCTAAAGCTTCGGTCGGGCAGAATGATGTCGGCGCGGACTCCTGAAAGTACGGGTGTGCCGTCGACCGGGTTGCGGTACGTCGCTCCCGCAGGCTCGACGATTACCGCACCAAACGCCCCTCGTGGGAGTTGCTCGGGATTGCCGAGGTTGTACATCAGGCTGGTTCCCAGCTCCTTGTCGGCGTAGAACCGATAGG
>JBLIMK010000151.1:0-4503 GCA_047638715.1 Verrucomicrobiales bacterium | reverse complement strand
CGCATTCGAGGGACCGCTGGTCGTTTCAGTCACGACGACGCCAGACGCCATGCGCGGGACGATCGAGGTCTACGCCACCGCCGAGCATTCGATCGCCGGCGTACCGCCCGGCACACTCATCTACCCCGATGGGTATCGGTACGACCTTGCCTCGACCGGGACGGAAGGCATCACCCTTGGTCGCGATGCAGTCTCCGACATCGTCATCGACGACGAAAAAGCATCGCGCGAGCACGCACAGGTTCGACCGAGCGCTCGCGGTTGGATCGTCGAAGACCTCGGTTCGACGAACGGCACGAGAATAAATGGTTTCCGCACCGCTGCACAGTTGCTGGTCGATGGCGATCAAATGACTATTGGCGCAACACGATTCACCTTCGACGCATCATGATGAGCACACATGTCTGATGCCGTCCTCACGCTTCTCAAACTGGGCCTTCTCGTGGCGCTGTACGCCTTCTTCGGCTGGGTGTTGTGGTCGGCGTACAACCAACTTCGTCGAAGCCCAGCCGTCGTTGCGCCCGTCACCGCGGCGCTCCCTCGATTTGGGGCTCCCGCGAAGGTTGCGCGGGGTCAGGTCACCATTCTCGAACCATCAGATCTGGCTGGCGCCGTGATGACGATCGGCGACGAACTCACCATTGGTCGCGCCGCCGCGTGCACGCTCACCCTGGACGACACGTATGTGTCCCAGCAACATGCGAGCATTGCGTGGCGTGATCGCCAATACCTCGCCGAAGACATCGGTTCGACCAATGGAACATTCGTGAATCGCGAACGTCTCACGTCTCCGGTTGTTCTTCGTCCCGGCGACCGCGTGCAAATAGGAAGTACGGTGCTGGAGTTCTCATGAGCGATTACGGGCGAACGGAAGAAGCACGATGAGCACAACCGGACTTCGCTGGGGACTCGTCTCAGACGTGGGGATGGTCCGCCGAGCCAACCAGGATTCTGCGATGGCGAACGGTTCGCTCTTCGTGGTCGCCGATGGCATGGGCGGTCATCGCGGTGGTGAAGTAGCTGCAGGCATCACCTCTGGGCACTTCACAGACATCGAGTCCGTGTCGTCGGTCGACGAGCTCCGTGACGTGGTGATTGCGGCAAACGACCTCATCCGTGCCAAAGGTGCCAGCGATCCAGATCTAGGGGGAATGGGTACGACCGTCGTCGCGATGGGGGTCTTGCCAACCTCGAGTCCCGACGATGCGCTGAAGTTCGCGGCAGCCAATGTCGGCGACAGCAGGCTCTACCTGTTCGAAGGTGGCGAGCTCGGTCAAGTTTCGGTCGACCACAGTCTGGTCGCCGAACTGACAAAGGCGGGCCAGATCACCGAGGAAGAGGCGGCTCGCCATCCCCAACGAAACGTCGTGACCCGCGCCCTCGGGGCCGAACAAGAGGTGAAGGTCGATACTTGGGAGCTGCCGGCGCGTCTCGGCCAGCGGTACCTGCTCTGTTCCGACGGACTCGTGAACGAAGTCGCCGATGAGGTGATCGGTGAGACCCTGTCGACCATCGAAGATCCAGTCTCGGCGGCAAAACAACTTGTCGATCGAGCGAACGAATCTGGCGGAAGAGACAACATCACGGTCCTTATCCTCGACATCGTCGAGGCCGCGCACGTGACTTCGGATGATTCGCAGTGCGATCCCGCCGCAACCACGAGCTAGTCCTCCTTACCGTCGCTGCAGGGATAACCGCGGGGGCATACGCCCTCGCCAGCCTTGGGCGGACGGCGTCGATGCCCGCGGATCTGCTGCCGTTCTTCGGTGTCGTCCTGGGATTGTTGCTCGCCGCACACCTCGTCGTACGCCGATTCGCACCACTTGCCGATCCCACGATCCTGCCGATCGTCGCTCTGCTCAATGGCCTCGGATACGTGTTTATTGCGCGCCTCGCCAATGACATTGACGACGCGACCTCGTTGCCGGGCCAGCAAGCCACCTGGACCGCCGTCGGTATAGCGGCCTTCACTGCGACACTCCTCGTGGTTCCTCGCATCAAGGTGCTCGACAAGTACCGCTACCTTGCAGCGATCACGGGCATCGTGTTGCTTATTCTGCCCCTGGTCCCCGGGGTTGGGCGAGAATTCAATGGGGCAAGAATCTGGGTGAAACTCGGCCCGATCAACTTTCAGCCGGGCGAGTTCGCGAAGATCGCACTCGCTGTCTTTGTGGCGAGCTATCTCGCGGAGAAACGACAGATGCTTCAGGTCGCTCGCCTCACGTTTGGGCCGTTCCGCATCCCCGAACCGAAACACTTGGCGCCCGTTATTGCAGCGTGGGGTGTGTCGCTGATCGTGATGGTGGCGGAGAAGGATCTGGGCTCGTCGCTGTTGCTCTTCTTGTTGGTGGTTCTGATGCTTTGGGTCGCCACGTCACGGGCGAGTTACCTAGTCACGGGGGTCGGACTCTTCATGCTCGGTGGGTGGCTCGCGTCGAAACGGTTCACTCACGTGCAAGATCGGCTCGATATTTGGCTCGATCCGTTCGCCGATCCCGATGGTGTTGGGTTCCAGCCAGTCGAGGCGAGTTTCGCGCTGGCAAACGGAGGTCTCACCGGCACCGGACCAGGTCGGGGAGAGCCCTATCGGATTCCCGAGGTCGAGACCGACTTCATCTTTGCCGCCATCGGTGAAGAGCTCGGCCTTGTTGGGTCGGTCGGCATCCTGATCGCCTTCGTCGCGATCGTGACATCCGGGCTGCGGATCGCGATCGGAACCAGGGACGACTTCGGAAAGCTCCTTGCGACAGGGTTGTCGGCGCTCATCGGGATACAGGCCTTCATCATCATCGGCGGTGTTATCCGCATCGTGCCACTCACGGGTATCACGCTGCCGTTTGTCAGCTATGGCGGGTCTTCGCTCGTCGCCAACTATGTGCTGATCGCGCTGATTCTGCGGATCTCCCATGATGGCGCTACCAGGCCCGACGTCATGGCCAAGGTTGAAACCGTAGGTGAGGAACTGGTGCCGACATGACGTCGATGAATAAGCAGATCGTCCGGCTCGGCGTTGGATTGTTGGTCGCGTATCTCGTGCTCTTCGCGCAACTCAACAATCTTCAGTTCTTCTCCGCTGCCGATCTCGCAGCACACCCCTCGAACAGCCGACCGCTGGTCGCCGACTTTGGCGCGCCGAGAGGCGAGATCCGGGCAGCGGACGGCACCGTGCTCGCGCGATCGGTCGAGCTCGAAGATGGTGCGTTCGCTCGCCGACGCGAATATCCCACCGGGGAGCTCTTTTCGGAGGTCACTGGATTCTTTAGTTTCGACTCAGGATCCGATGGACTCGAACAATCGTGGGACGACGAACTCCGAGGCGAGCAGAACGCTCTGTCCGACGGTTTGCGAGAGCTTCTCGGTGGAGAGTCGACAACCGCCGATATCGAGACGTCGTTGTCGGTAGCTATGCAGGAGGCGGCTCGCGACGCTCTCGGCGAGCGGCGGGGTTCGGTTGTGGCGCTCGATCCTCAGTCAGGTGCAGTACTCGCAATGTGGTCCTGGCCACCGTACGACCCGAATCCGCTCGCATCCACCGATACGTCCGAGGCCCGGCGCGCCCGGCGTGTACTGCTCGATGACCCCGACAACCCACTGTTGCCGCGAACGACACGAGAGCTCTTCTTCCCCGGGTCGACCTTCAAGATAGTCACCGCTGCCGCAGCGCTCGACGCCGGTGTGGTCGAGCTCGATGCTCCAGTGTTCGCAACGACGAGTAGCTACCTTCCTCCGCTTACCAACAACCCGCTGTCGAACTTCGGAGATAGCGAGTGTGGTGGGCCACTGAGCGACGTCATTCGCCGATCGTGCAACGCTGCCACGGCTCAGCTCGCAGTGGAACTGCTCGGCCCTGATCTGCTCGTCGCAACGGCTCGCGACTTCGGCTTTGACGATGTGCCACCGTTGGGCCTGCCGGGTGTGGTCGCGTCCGTGATGCCCGACAATTTCGGCGCAAGTCTCGGGAGGGCCGTGGAGATCGCGCCCGACCTCCTCGCCCAGATAGACAATCCGCCGACCGTCGCGCTTACCGATGACATGCCGTCGCTCGCTCAGGCGGCGATCGGACAGTTCGAGGTGAAGGCCACGCCTCTGCAGATGGCGCTCGTCGCCGCGGCCGTGGCAAATGATGGCCAGGTCCCCAAACCATACGTCGTGTCGAAGGTGGTCGATTCGGAAGGGTCCGTGCTGCATCAACCGGATCTCGATCCATGGCGGCGCGCGATGTCGCAGGAAACATCCCGCGAGCTGCGAGAAACGATGGTCGGAGTTGTGCAAAGTGGTACGGCGCAGGGCCTCGCGATCAGTGGCTTGGTCGTCGGCGCGAAGACGGGCACCGCGCAACTTGGCGCCGATATCGAGTCGACGCACGCCTGGGTGATCGCCTTCGCCGGCGACGACATCGAGCGCCCTGGCATCGCGATTGCGGTCATCGTCGAGGCCGATGATGCCATCGGTGAGCAGACGGGTGGTCGTGTCGCCGGCCCGGTTGCGCTCCAAGTTCTCGCT
>JBLIMK010000150.1:0-4561 GCA_047638715.1 Verrucomicrobiales bacterium | reverse complement strand
GGTGCAATTGAACCGCGACTTCCACATGACGATCTATGAGGCGTCGAACCAGCATCGTCTCGTCGCGATGGTTCGCTCGCTGCAAGATGCTTCGGTTATGGCGGTCAGCGCAAGAATTTCGGGTTTGCCCAGTGTTCGAGAAGTCGCGAACAGGGAACACGGCGAACTGATCGAGGCGCTTCGTGCCGGAGATATCTTTCGGGCGAAAGAGGTCATCATGCATCACGTGACCTTGGCGATCCGAGCCGGTGAGGACGCGGATTCTCCTCAAGCCTGACGGATTCGCCGCAGGTGTAGCGAAGTCGTTCGATCGGTCGGGCATACGGGGATACTATACTATGCACAATCCCCATGCGAACGTAGAGCGATGGAACTTTACGAGTGGATGAACGGCTATGTCCACGTTTGAATCAAGATCATATAAAATGTATGATCATCTAGCTCTGAGGCTAGCTCTGGGCAGTGGGCGAACGAACGCCCACTTTTTCGCATGAGGGAGCAGACGCATGGAGTACACGGAAATCGTCTACGAACGGCGACTTGACGCGGCGTGGATCGGGCTTAATCGGCCCGAGGTTCGAAACGCCTTTCGCGAACAGACGTTGGATGAGATAGCGCACGCGCTCAATTCGACTCGCGAAGACCCGACGATCGTTGCTGTGGTGCTCTACGGAGTGGGCGGGCACTTCTCAGCCGGCGGCGACTTCCACGCGATGATGAAGCTCAACAAGGCGAACTCCTACATGTGGAATGACCGCATGCAGAACGTTGCCATGACGTGTCGAAATCTTCCGATTCCAGTGATCGCCATGGTCGAGGGTGCTTGCGTCGGTGGCGGCCACGAGCTCATGCTCTGGACCGACTTGGTTATCGCCGCAGAAGACTCGATCTTTGGCCAGACCGGTGCCCGCGTCGGCGCTTGCCCAACCGTTGGCGCTACGCAGTACATCGGCAAGCTCATTGGCGAGCGCCGTGCAAAAGAAATGATCTTTCTTTGCAAGCGTTACTCGGGTAAGGAAGCCGCCGCGATCGGGCTTGCGAACGAGTCGGTACCTGCGAGCGAACTCCTCGCTCGTGTCGAAGAGATCGTCGGAGAGATCAAGGGATATAGCTCCCAGACGATTCGTGCGACCAAGGTCAGCCTCAACTACGACTCCGATTCGCTGTACCCATCCTGGCAACACGGTATGGAACTTCTCGCCAACATCTGGGGCACCGAGGAAGCAATGGAAGGCATGAACGCCTTCCTCGAACGGCGCCCCGCGGACTTTCATCAGTTCCGTGAGCGCAACGCAGAGGCGCTCGGCACCTACATGGGCGACTTCAACGAGGGCCGAAATCAAAGCGACACGTCTCGCGGCGCTCGAGAAGCATGACCACGGCGGGAGCCCTCTCGGGGCTCCGTGTCGTCGATCTGACAAGAATCCTTGCGGGTCCACTGTGCACGATGTGGCTCGGCGACATGGGTGCCGACGTCATCAAGATCGAACGACCGGGCCGCGGGGACGACACACGTTCGTGGGGCCCTCCGTATGCCGGCACCGAGTCAGCGTATTTTCTCGGCGTGAATCGTAACAAACGAAGTGTCACTCTCGATCTGATGTCCGAGCCGGGTCGCGAGGTTCTAGCCGAGCTCATTCGGTCCGCTGACATCGTTGTCGACAACTTCAAAATCGGGACGCTCGACCGCTGGGGTTTCACCGACGAGTGGTACGACACGAACGCGCCGACCGTCGTTCGATGCACGATCTCTGGCTACGGCAGCACCGGCCCCAAAGAGGGGTTGCCCGGCTACGACTTCATCCTGCAGGGCGAAACGGGGTTGATGTCGATAACCGGACTGGTCGATGGTGAGAGTATGAAGGTCGGCGTCGCAATGGTCGACATCTGCACAGGAATGTTCGCCACAATGTCCGTCCTCGGTGCGCTCGAAGCGAGGCGCCGGACCGGTAAGGGCCAACGAACCGAAGCTTCGCTGCACGACACCGGAATTCAAATGCTCGCGAACGTCGCGTCGAATCATCTCGTCTCCGGAGACGATGCACAGCGGTTCGGGAACGGGCATCCGAACATCGTGCCGTATCGGACATTTGCAACCGCTGACGGCGAGCTCGCCGTATCGGTCGGAAACGATGATCAGTTCGGACGTTTCGCCGATGTCCTCGGCCATCCCGAATGGGTCGACGACGAACGGTTTGCTCGAAACCAGGATCGCGTCCGAAACCGTGACGCAATGGACTCGGCCGTGGCCGACACAATGAAAACCAGAACCCGCCAAGAATGGATCGACGCTCTCGCACCGGTCGGCATCCCCGCTGGCCCGATCAACTCGGTCGCCGAGGCGCTGAGCAGTGAACAAACGCTGGCACGCGACATGGTGACGACGGTCGATCATCCAACCTCGGGGGAGGTGCCGCTCGTTGGTATTCCCTTCAAGATGTTTGGTACACCGCCTTCGATTCGTCTCCCACCACCAACGCTGGGCCAGCACAGCCGAGACGTGCTGCAGGGCGAACTCGGTATGGATCAGGCGAAGATCGATGAATTGGTAACAGCAGGAATCACAACAATGGAGATGATATGACAGAAGAGTGGTGGCCCGAGCTTGGACCGAAGTGGGAACCAACGACTGCTGCGAAGCCCGCGTGCAAGTGCATCGACGTGCACACCCACCTGTCGGTTCGCGAGTCGAACGAGCTGGCCATGCCCCATTTCAAGCCAGAGATGGATCCGCGCACTTTCTTCTCACCCGAGGAGAGCATTCGGTACAACTCCGAACTCCGCAAGCAGCCCGAGCAGATCGCCAAGTTCAACGAGCCCGAAGCGCGGATCGAAGACATGGACAAGCAGGGCATCGACGTGCAGCTGCTTTCGATCGTACCACCGCAGTACTTTTATTGGCTCGAACCCGAGCTGGCGATTCGAGCGTGTCGCATCCAGCATGAGCGCTTCGCTGAGGTAATCGAACAGTATCCGGATCGATTTGCTGCAGTTGCGAACATCCCGATGGCCTATCCCGATATTGCGGTCGAGGTCATGGAAGAGGCGAAGCGAGACTTCGGTTTTAATGGCTTCGAGATGAACGCCGACGTGCTCGGCGCGGATCTCGACGACCGCAAGTACGACAAGATCTGGGAGAAAGCCGTCGAGCTCGACATGACCGCGATCATGCACCCGCAGGGTTTCACCCACGGTCAACGTATGGACGACTATTACCTCGTCAACGTCGTGTGTATGCCGCTGGCGTCGACGGTCGCTGTTTCACGAATGATTCTCGGTGGCGTCTGGGAGCGAATTCCTGACTTCAAAATGGTTGTCGTGCATGGTGGCGGCTACTTGCCTTACTACTTCGCACGTACCGACCACGCGTTCGACGTTCGTCCCGAGATGCGGCACAACATCACCCGCAAGCCGAGCGAATACCTGCACAAGCTGCACTTCGATACCACCGTGTTCGAACCGGGAATGGTCGAGTACCTCATCGAAGAGTTTGGTGACGAGCACGTACTGCTCGGTACCGACTATCCATTCGACATGGGACCGACAGATCCGCTGGCCTTCCTCGCGCAGGTGAAGATGAATGAACAATCGCGCGAACGTATCCTCGGCGGAAACGCCGCGCGTCTTTTCAAGATCGGAACCTGACATGGGTCGAATCGAACTGCTGAAATCAAGGGACGGGCTGTCGGATAAGCAACAGGCCGTCTTCGATTGGGTCGTCGAAAGCCGCGGCAAGATGCTTCGCCCGTACGAAGTGCTCTTGCACGTGCCAGGCCTCGCCCAGCCAGCCGCAGAACTCGGACACCAGATCCGTTATGAAGGCCAGCTCTCCGGCCATGATCGAGAGCTGGCGATCATCACCGCAGCCAAGGTTCTCGACTGTGCTTTCGAGTGGGACAGCCATGTTGGGTTGGCCCGCGAACAAGGCGTCTCGGAATCAGCGATTGAATTCCTGCAGTCCGGCGCAGGTGAGCTGACCGAGGCCGAGGAAGTTGTTGTTGGGTTCGTGCGCGAACTCGGTCAGAACAACGACGTGTCCGACGCCCGTTTCGCAAGGACCGAACAGGCCCTCGGCGGCAGTGCGCCTGTTGTTGAACTCTCCGCACTCGTTGGTTACTACACGTTTCTCGGCTACGTAATGAAGGTCGGTGGTGCGTGTTAACGATGAGCGCTGTGGATGTCCACGCTCACTTCGCTCCGGTTGGACGCTTCGATGAGATGCGCGCTGTCGCACCCGATCATGTGCCCATTGTCGACCAAGTCGGAGACGAGGTCTTCTTTCGATACCCGAACGGCGTCGAGAACGGGCCCGTGCCAAAGGCGATCGTCGATATTGAACAACGACTGATCGACATGGCGGCGACCAACGTGACCCACCAGGTCTTGAGCGCGCGCCCGCAGATGTTTAACTACGAACTCCCGGGACCCATCGCTGCGTCGCTCGCATCGCTGTCGAACGACGCGTTGGTCGAGGCTGCGTCGGCGCACCCGACCGAATTCAGCGTGCTGATCGCACTCCCGATGCAAGATGCAGCGGCAGCGGTTGCCGAAGTCGAACAGT
>JBLIMK010000149.1:0-4603 GCA_047638715.1 Verrucomicrobiales bacterium | reverse complement strand
AACTGATCAAGGTTTGCGCATCGGGCGGTGTGATGAGCGAGATCGACCATCCAATGCATCAGCAGTTCTCCGATGAAGAGCTTCGGGCGATCGTCGAAGAAGCTGCCCGCGCGGAACGCATCGTGGCCGCCCATTGCCATGGCAACGCGGGCATCATGGCCGCGCTGAGGGCTGGATGCCACACGATTGAGCACGGCAGTTTCCTCACCGAGGAAGCGTGCGATCTGATGGTCGAGCAAGGTGCGATCCTCGTGCCTACGCGGTTTGTGATCGAGGCCCTACTCCCACAGATGGAGAACTTGCCTCGTTATGCCTACGAGAAGGGATTGATGGTGGCTGACGCACATGCGATGTCGCTGAAACTCGCAATCTCCAAGGGCGTGAAGATCGCTGCGGGCTGCGACATATTCGTATCAGGGCAGATGTATGGCGAGAATGGTCTTGAGATCATGCATCTGATCAACGCGGGCCTGACCGACCTCGAAGCAATCGAGGCTGCGACAGCCACCGGTCCCGAGACACTTGGGCCCCAGGCACCGATGTCGGGCCAGCTGCTCGAGGGATATGACGCCGACGTGATCGCACTTGACGCAAATCCGCTCGACGACCGTTCGATCTGGGGCGATCCGACCCGCGTGACCCACGTTTGGCAAGCGGGCGAAATCAAGAAGCAGCCGTAACGAACAGTACGCTCTTGCGGTGGCTGTATTGCGTGTCGCTATCCATCAGATCAATACCAAGGTCGGTGATCTCCAGGGCAATGCGGACAAGATCCGCTCGTCGATGGTCGAGGCCGAACGCGAGGGCGCCGATCTTGCGCTGTTCCCAGAGCTCACGATCACCGGCTACCCGCCCGAAGATCTACTGCTGAAGCCAGCGTTCGTCGCTGAGAACATTCGCGTGTTGCACGAGGTCGCTGCCTCGATCACTGGGCATTGTGCCGCGGCGATCGGATTTGCTGATGGCGAAGGTCATGGCGCGACCTTCAACGCTCTCGCGGTCGTCGCTGACGGGGAGGTCAAGTCGACGTATCACAAGCGTGCACTGCCGAACTATGGCGTGTTCGATGAGGAGCGTGTGTTCGTATCGGGCACCGAGCCGATGTATCTCCATGAGATCGCCGGGATCCGTGTCGGTATGTCGATCTGCGAAGACGGATGGATCGCCGGAGGCCCAATCCCACAGCTCGCCGCAGGAGGCGCGCAGATCATCGTCAACATGAACGCGTCGCCGTATTACCGACGCAAGACCGAGGTGCGACAGGCCGAGATGGCAGCCCGGGTCGCCGAGGCCGGTGGAATCCCTCTGGTTTATGGCAATCAGGTCGGTGGTCAGGACGAGCTCGTCTTCGATGGCTCATCGTTCGTGCTCGACACCGATGGAGGGCTGATCGCTCGAGCTGGACATTGCGTCGAGGAGATGTTGGTGGTCGATGTCGAAGCGATCGACAGCAAGGCGAGCGCCGAAGCGACGTTCCCGATCATCCCAATAACCGAGTCGACTGGACGCAACGTTGCTGCAACGACGGCTCGTATCGCTCCGCTCGAGAACGAGCTCGATGAGTTGCACAAAGCCCTCGTGGTCGCAACGCGCGACTATGTGCAAAAAAACGGCTTTACCGATGTCTGTCTCGGCTTGTCCGGCGGAATCGATTCGACGCTCACCGCCGTTATTGCCGCCGACGCCCTCGGACCAGAGAATGTCCACTGTGTGCTGATGCCCAGCCGCTTTTCTAGCGACCATTCCATAACCGACGCGGAAGAATTCGCTGAACGGCTCGGAGTTTCACACCGCACGATCGCTATCGAACCCGCGCATAGCGCTTTCCTCGACATGTTCGCCCCATCGTTCGCCGGGCACGAAGAGGGTCTCACCGAGGAGAACCTGCAGTCGCGTATTCGTGGGTTAATCCTGATGGGGCTGACGAACAAGTTCGGCTGGCTGGTCGTCACCACGGGCAACAAGAGTGAAGCAGCCGTTGGGTACTCGACGCTTTACGGCGACACAGCAGGCGCCTACGCCGTGATCAAGGACGTCTACAAACTCGATGTTTATGCTCTTTGCCGCCGCTACAACGAACGCGAGGGTCGTGAGGTCATTCCCGAATCGGTGATCACCAAAGCCCCATCTGCCGAACTTCGCCCCGATCAACGCGACGATCAGAGTCTTCCCCCCTACGAAGTGCTCGACCCGCTCCTCGAGGCGTACATCGAAGGTGATCGAACGAGAGCCGAACTGATCGAGATGGGATTCGAAGAGACCATGGTTTCCCGGATCTGTTGGCTCGTCGATATCTCCGAGTTCAAGCGCCGCCAGACCCCGCTTGGAGCTCGCGTAACCCAGAAGGGATTTGGCCGCGACCGCCGCCTCCCCATTACCAATGGTTTTGCCGGTTGACCTCACCCAAAGCGGTTGTGCAAACTGGGTCGATGTTACTTTCGACACATTTTCGGGCCAACGCGCGGTGGTGGGGCCGAAATCGGTCGGTAGGGTTTCCCTTCAGGTCGTCCTGTGAAGGGTCGAAACAACTGGATACCCCGCGTGAGCGGGTTTCGTAGTCAGCAACGGTGGTGGCGCAAGTCGCCACTGTGAAACAGAAACGGAAACTCGTGGCGAAAGAGCGTGTCGAGCGGGACGAAGAAGATCTTGTCCGGCTATATCTCACGGACATTGGCCAGTATCCACTCCTGACCAAAGATGACGAAGTTCGCCTTGCCCAGGCGATCGAGAAGGGTGCTGAAGCGCGAGCCGCGATCGATGGAGCTGGCGAAGTTACCCCAGCAAAGCGCCGCGAACTAAATCGTGACCTACGCCGAGGCGAAGAAGCCGAGCGCACGTTCGTGCAATCAAACCTTCGTCTCGTCGTGTCGATCGCAAAGAAGTACCAAGCATCCGGTCTTCCGTTGCTCGATCTCATCCAAGAGGGAAACCTCGGCCTCATGCACGCCGTCGAGAAGTTCGACTGGCGAAAAGGTTTCAAATTCTCGACATACGCGACGTGGTGGATTCGCCAAGCGATCACCCGCGGTATCGCGAACACCGGTCGGACGATCCGTCTGCCAGTTCACGCTGGTGACACGCTGACAAGACTCCAGAAGGCACGTTCACGACTAGAGCTCAAACTCGGTCGCCCGGCCACACTCTCGGAGCTTTCAGCCGAGGTTGAGCTGCCCGAAGACAAAGTGACCGAAGCCCTCCGGTTCGCTGCTGAACCGTTGTCGCTCTCCGAGCCGCTTCGTGAGGACGGCGATGCCGAGCTTGGTGACGTCGTTGAAGATCGCGGTGCCGATTCGCCATTCGAAGTCGCGGCGACCGCACTGCTCCCCGACGAGATCAGCCGACTGCTTTCGCCGCTCGACGAGCGCGAGCGCGAGATCCTGAAGCTGCGCTTCGGCCTCGACCGCGGCGAGCCACGGACGCTTGAAGAGGTGGGCGAACACTTCAACCTCACTCGGGAGCGGATCCGCCAGATCGAAGCCCGAGCAATGTCGAAGCTGCGCCATCCGTCGAGTGACACGGGTGCACGCGATCTCCTCGCCGTCTGAGCGAGTTAGCTGATCACAACCCCAGCGACACCGAGTAGGGCAGCCATCAGGCCAGCCACCTGACGCGTCGAGACTGCGTCGTTGTAGTACGACCAGCCAATGAGCACGGTGAATGCTGGAAACATCGATGCGGTGACCACTGTCGTCGTTGCTTCGACCGCCACGCCGAGCAGGAAAAAGACCGAGGCGGTGCCCGATGCGATACCGCCGAGAATTGCGAATCGTCGGACACCACGTGCGGGCACGATCTGCATGTTGCGACTTCGTGCGACTGCGATGGTGAGGAGGAAAGCCATCGAGCGTTGCCCGATCGCTGGCCATGATCCACTCTCCGTCGTTGCACCGATAACCGAGGACAGAGCAAACCCGTAACCGCACCCGGCGAGCGTTCCCCAAAGGACACCCGCTCGGACGTTCGTGGACTTGCCATCCGACATCGTTATCAAGATCAGTCCAACGAGTGCGACCACAGCACCGACCCAACCAATCGGCGATGGTCTGGAGCCCGTCGCAACCGTATAGAGGAAAGGAATGACGGCAGCGAGGGTGCCCACGATCGGTGAGACGATGGTGGCCGATGAGCGAGTAACGCCGCTGTAGTAGCTAGCCAGACCGACCGCCATACCAATACCGGCAATGCCGCCGAGTGCGACGTCTCTCCACAACAGATCGCTTTCGACGAAGAGCAACGATCCGGCCGCTGCTACTGCGGCGAACAGTTGGAGGGCCGCTACGACAGCCGAGATGCTCGACTTCAAGGCGACGCGTCGGAGGAAGAGGTCCGACAAGCCAATGCTCATCGCAGAGAGTGTCCCGAACAGCGCGCCCATAGGCCGCGGACGTTACTTCTTGGGTATGCTGACGCTCCACATGGAGGTGTCCGAGTACCTGGTGGGCTCCCCCGCCTTCAAAGCGGGTGGTACGGGCGATCCCCGTACGGCGGGTTCGATTCCCGTCCACCTCCGCCATCTTCTGCCGCTGCTGCTGACGATGGTTTTCGTCTTGGCACTCGGCTCACCAGCGAGCGCCGCTGCCCGGCTTCTGTCGTCATCGCCGAG
>JBLIMK010000148.1:0-4605 GCA_047638715.1 Verrucomicrobiales bacterium | reverse complement strand
CGAGACCGCGATCGCGGTTCGGAAGACGCCGATCGTCTGCCACAAAGTGAGACGTTCTCGATCGAATAGATACGCCAGCAAAACTGCAACCGCGCTGAATTGTGTGCCAGCGACTGCAACCGCGCCGACCTGACCACGTTGCGAAGCGATCGTGAGGAGCATGATGCCTAGCGAACCGAGAACACCGACGACGAACGGACGGCGCAACAGGTTCCGAGGGGGCAGAAAACGTGGGCCGGTCGCACGAGCGATGAAAACCGCCACGACGAACCCGACCGCACGCTGGGGGACCAGCGGCCAGACCCCGGACGCGGCCGACGTACGGCCGAGCAACGTGAGCGCGATGCCAAAGAGGAAACCAGCGGTAGCGGCGAGTCGAATCGCATCCCAGGATGCCGCTCCGGATCCGCGACGAAATGCCGAGAGTCCGATCGACATGATGCCGATGAAGATTCCGACGACGGTCAGCGTGCTCGCCGTGGAATCCCCGATCCCGATATCGACGATGGCCGGGATCGCTGCGAGGAGCATGCCCGCAATCGGTGCAGCGAGACCGAGCGTGCTCTCGCTGTAGGCCTTGTAGAGGAACACCAACGCGACGCCGTTGAAGGCGCCCGACGCAGCGCCAAGCCACATGTCCCGCGCCACGGGTTCGCCATCGAAGAGCGGGAGCATCGCGACACTAAAGATGATCCCGAACAAAAAGAAGGCCGATGTGAGCTCTTCCGATCGGAGTCGGCGAACTGTGCGGCCCGCCCAAAATTCGCCCGTGCCGATCGACAACGAGGCGAGGAGCGCGAGGGCGATGGTCACCGGCGCAAGCTAGCTGTGTCGATCTATCTGGCTCGATTTGTGCTCGAGAGCGTGATCTCTATCTCGGTCGACGGAAGAGCCGCGTATTCTGGGCCCGCAACGCTCGCACTGCATGGAGGGTGAACCTCAGCGGTCCCGACCCACAGGCGCGAAACAGCCGCCGATGTTCGACGGCGACAGCGACCGTTGCAGCGACCCCGCATGCCAGCCACGCGGTTTGGATCGCCGCGCTTGTGTGTCGGGGCAGTCGATCGAGGTGGTCCGGGAATGTGGCCGCGTGAAACTCGAGGTGACGAAGCTCGTCGGCATGGAGCCGGTGAAAGATCCTCATCAACGTGGGGTCGCCGACGCCGAGCGCGATCGCCTCGTACACCTGTGCCGAGATTGTTGCAGCGAGAACGATGGCCAGCATCTCGACGCGAAAGCCCCGCAGGTAGCGGGTCGTTCGGAACGCTTGCTCGGTCCAATGTTCGTCGAGCATCTCGATTTCGAGTGCGGCGCAGACGAGCGCGAGGAGGCGAGCATGCTCTTGGGTCTCGATGACGAAGAGGCGGAGCGCCTGTAGGTGGTCCTCGCTCACGATGCCACACGCTTCGTCGAGAAGATGGAGTCCCGTGCCGATTTCGCCGATTTGAAAGATTGGAAGTGAAGTGCGAAGCGCCCGATCGACGACCGGAGCGAGAATCCACATGCCCGCTGTCGTGACCTCGGCGTGCTGATCGGCGTGAACTTCGAAGTCGGCGCGCCAGAGCGCAGCGGGGGAGCGGTCGGTGATCGCCGTCGGTGGCGGTTGGGGTAACCAGGTCGAGGGATGGCGGCGCCGGGAGCGGGCTTGGGCCCAGGCGCGGAAGTCGATCACGTTGTGCGTCATGTTTGGCACGATGACAGCCGAGGCGGAAAGAAGATGTAAAGCGAAAGACTTGACCGAACAGTTGTTCGCAATTACATTCCTGTCGTTAGGAAAATCGCGTTCGAGCGATCGTGTCACACCCCATCTCTAAGGTTTGCACACGATCACATCCCGCCTCCATGGCGGGCAATAACACATCCCGCCTCCATGGCGGGCAATAACACATCCCGCCTCCATGGCGGGCAATAGGTTCCGCAGCAGCGGAGAACAAGGAGAAACCAGTGGAGCGTGAAAAGGCACTCGAAATGGCACTCGGCCAAATTGAGAAGCAGTTCGGCAAAGGGTCCGTTATGCGGATGGGGGATAAGGGCTCCTTGGCTATCGGGAGCGTTCCGACCGGCGCGCTCGCCCTGGATCTTGCGCTCGGTATCGGTGGTCTGCCACGTGGTCGCGTCACCGAGATCTTTGGCCCTGAGTCATCGGGCAAGTCAACGTTGGCAACCCACGTGGTCGCCGAAGCGCAACGTAACGGTGGTACGTGCGCCTACATCGATGCAGAGCATGCAATGGATCCGATCTATGCAAAGGCGATCGGTGTCGACATCGACAGCTTGCTGATCTCTCAGCCAGATACCGGCGAACAGGCCCTCGAGATCTGCGACATGCTCGTTCGTTCAGGTGCGCTCGACGTCATCGTCATCGACTCGGTTGCCGCACTGACGCCGAAGGCCGAGATCGAAGGCGACATGGGCGACCATCACGTCGGTGCTCAAGCTCGTCTTATGTCCCAGGCCTTGCGCAAGCTGACGGCAAACCTGAACAAGACAGACACGATCCTTATCTTCATCAACCAGCTCCGCGAGAAGATCGGTGTCATGTTTGGTTCGCCCGAGACCACCCCTGGTGGACGAGCGTTGAAGTTCTACTCATCGGTCCGTCTCGACATCCGTCGAATCGAGTCGATCAAGCAGGGTGTCGAGATTGTTGGCAACCGCACTCGGGTGAAGGTCGTCAAGAACAAGGTGGCACCGCCTTTCCGCCAGGCAGAATTCGACATCATGTATGGCGTCGGCATCAGCCGTGAAGGTTCAGTGCTGGACCTTGCGGTCGACCATGACGTCATCAAGAAGTCAGGTGCGTGGTACACGTACGAGGGCGAACAACTCGGTCAAGGCCGTGAGAAGGCCAAGGACTTCCTGATGGAAAATCCTGAAGTTATGGTCGAAGTCACCGATCGAGTAACGAAATTGGTGATGCCAAAGCCTGAGGAAGAGGAAGTCGTCGACCTCACCGAGGACAGCTTCACGGAAGCCGATGAAGAGCCGATTCTGCTCGAAGACTGACGCGGAGTAGCGGTCGTACTGGTCCGGTTTCACCGAGTGTGGGACCGGGCCAGGTTGCGTTTTGTCGACATAGCCGATTCGACAGGCAAACTACATCCGTGTAACACGCAGAGCGCGAACAAATGCACCATCTGCGCGAATGAGTGGTGGTAGCGTGGTCGACGGCAGGTGGAGGCTGGATGTCCTATGGATGTCCGGCTCGGGCCCTCGTACCTCTGGAGGACCCCTCATGACTAAAAGATTCGGCTATCCACTACTCGGTGTGTTCGTTCTATATCTGATCTCGCTCAATGCAACCGAGACCGGCCGGCGCGGCAACGATTTTCTTGCGATCGTCGGTGGAATCGGCAACGCTTTGCTCGACTTCTTACGAGGCCTGGCTGGCGACGGTGCAGTTACACAAGCACTCGGCATCATCGGCCTATGACCGATCCGGTTCCGGGACGTACCCCGGCAGCCGGATATATTGCCCAGCGACCTACGCCGGGCGATCACGTTCGCCTGCTGCTATCGCCACCGCGCGACGAAGATGTTCTGGTCGCTGACGAGATCGTTTACTACAAGGCGCCCAAGCATGTCATGAGCTTGTTCGAGCCGCTTGTCGAGACGATCGCTGTGATAGTCGTGGTGACGACGATCCTGGCTCGCCCCGACTATGACGGAATTAGCCTCGGGTTATTGGTAATTGTTCTCTCTGCGATCGTTGTCTGGCGTTGGGTCCGGGCACGTGAGTGGGGTTGGTCGGCGCTGACCGCATCGGTGCTGGTCGGTTACGTGATGATCACAAGTCAGATCGAACCACTGGTACTGGTCCCAGGTGTTGGCCTTTGGTTTCTTGCTCGCCTCGGTCTTCGGACCCTGCGGTGGTATCGCTATGAGGTTCGCTACTTGACCAACAGGCGGATCATCGAGGCCACCGGATTCCTGGGTCTCCAGGTCGCATCAATGCCCGTGACCCGTGTGACGGATCTGGTCCTCAACCACACGGCGTCAGGGGAACTGTTTGGTTATGGCGACCTTCGAATCGAGTCCGCAGGACAAGACCAGGCACTCGCAAACGTCCGATATCTCGTCGAGCCGCGAACCTTTCACAGGCTCGCCGTTCGTCTCGCAACCAAACCTTCCGAGATTGATTTGAAAAACTTCATTGACGTGCGCCCTGTCCGAGGGATAGGAAGGTAGGGCGCACACCGGTTGTCGCTGATGTGCGTTATTCCCCTCCAAACGCCAGACGCCCGTTACCTAGGTGCCGGGCGCCTGGTGCGTTTTGACCCGACACGCGCTTCTACACTGTGACCGTGACCGGGAAGTATCTCCTTCGCACCTATGGGTGCCAGATGAACGAACACGACTCTGAGCGGATCGCGGGTTTGCTCGAGTCGGAGGGATATGAACCGACGACGAACGTGGAAGAAGCCGACGTCGTGATGCTCAATACGTGCTGCATTCGCGAGAATGCAGACAACAAGCTCTACAGCGTGCTCGGCGATCTGAAGGCCGAGAAGCAACGTCGCCCCAACATGCAAATAGCCGTCGGTGGCTGTCTGTCCCAAAAGGATAAGGAGCTCGTCGTCACAAAGGCGCGCCACGTCGACGTGG
>JBLIMK010000147.1:0-4609 GCA_047638715.1 Verrucomicrobiales bacterium | reverse complement strand
TTGGTCGGGTCATGTTCCTCACTATCGATCGAGCTGCGTGGGACGTGAACCCTGCGTCGAAACCGAGCAGCACAGAAGCGGTCGGGACCGAGATTCGTATTCATCTCAGCTCGCTCAACGATCTTGCGGCCGTTTGGACACGAGCGATCAGCACGATGATGTCGTCCGGCGGCGCTCGGTGATGACATCGGTCTTGAAAACGCCGGGTAAGGATTGCGAAAGATGTGGCGCGTCGAGCCCTCGTCAGCTCTTTGGGGTGTCATCGTGACAGGAGCCACCTCGTCCACGACTGGTGAATACATGACTGGATACGCATGATTCCACGGCGCCGCGGCCAAGTCCGCCGCATGCCGACGTCCGCGTACGACATTGGGTCGGAGCTCACCCTGGTGCTCTACACCCTCGCGATTGTCTATGGGTTCCAGCGCCTCTTCATCGATACCTCGTACTTCGTCCCCACGGCAGCGGTCGCCGTATCGGCTCACGTCCTCGCCGCCGCTGTTCGTTGGGCCCGAGGTGGGCTCTTCGTTTCCACGCTGGTTTCAATTGGGGGCTTCGTGGTCACCGCGTGGCTGCTCTTTCCACCGACGACGCTCGAGCCGCCTATCGCGATCGACGGTGCTGCCTTGCGCGGCTTCGGCACCGATCTTGAACTTTCTTGGGAACAGTTCCAGTCTGTATCGTCCCCCGCCGAGGTCACAGCGCCTTTTCTTCTCCTGATAGCAATCGTGGTCTGGGTCGTGGCCTTCCTCGCCGACTGGGCCGCATTCCGTTTGCGTTCGCCGGCCGAGGCAATGATTCCAGGGGCGGCCGTCTTCATCTTCGGTGCGTTCTTTTCAGCCGATCAAGAGCGGGTAAGCACGACGATCGCCGTGCTCGTCGCTGCATTGGCATTCGTGCTCTTTCATCGGCTCGCCGAGACCTCGACCGCAGGGGCTTGGCTCGGTGTTGGGGCCGCCGAACGTGGACAGGCATCGCTGCTTCGAGTCGGCACTGGTTTGCTCGCCGTCACGTTGATCGGCGGCGTCACGGTCGCACAAGCCCTGCCCGGTTATGACGAGCCACCGCTCGAGAACTTCGATCCGACTACATGGGACGATCCAGAGGATCCCCGCGTGGTTCTCTCACCCTTGGTCGACATTCGCTCGAGGCTGATCAACCAACCCGACGTCGAGGTCTTCACCGTTCAGTCACCGGAGAAGGATTACTGGCGGATCACGTCGCTCGATGTCTTCGACGGCCGGATCTGGCGGTCCAAAGGATCATTCGAGGACGCCGCTGGCGAACTCGATACCGATCTGCCCAATGGCACGGCTTTCGTGGCGGTTACTCAGACCTTTGACATCAACCGACTTGGTGAGATCTGGCTACCCGCGGCATATGAGCCCACTGAGGTTCTGTCGAAGCCCGACGATGTTGAGCTCGAATATGAGCCACAGTCGGGCACGCTCATCGTCAATAGGGAGACCGACAACAGCGACGGTCTGATCTATTCATTGCTCTCGGCGGTGCCGAGCCGCGATGCTGCGTCGATAGCAGCAGCGGGAACCGGTATCCCCGACGAAATCTCCGATCGTTACCTCGACCTTCCGGACGACTTCAGCGAACGTGTGATAGCCCAGGCAGACCTGATCGTCGCTGACGCGACGTCGCCATATGAAAAGGCTCTCGCTCTTCAGAACTACTTCCGCGATCCCAACTTGTTCCAATACAGCCTCGATGTGAGCAAGGGCCACTCCGCTTCCCGAATCGAAGACTTTCTCTTCGAGGTGCGTGCTGGATATTGCGAGCAGTTCGCCGGATCGTACGCGGCGATGGCACGCGCTGTCGGGCTGCCCGCACGAGTCGCCGTTGGTTTCACGCCCGGTGAATACGATGCGAGCATCGACGCCTACCGCGTCACCGGGAAGCACGCACACGCATGGCCAGAGGTGTGGATCGAAGACATCGGCTGGCTTCGATTCGAGCCGACGCCTGGACGCGGCGCACCCCGCGACGAGGCCTACACCGGACAGGAAGAGTCCCAAGAAGGCGTTGCAGGGCCGGTCTCACCAACGACCACAGCCCCCTCGGTGAACCCAAATCAGCCAGGTCCCGACGCCACAACTATCCCTCAAGAAAACCCGCTCACGACAACCACGCTTGCTCCTCTATCCGATCGGGCAACTTCAGGGATTATCGGCGGCGTGCAGGGTCTGTCCGCCACGGCGATCTTCCTTTGGCTCGCCGGAATCTCCGGTGTCATCGCACTCGCTCTTACCCCGCTCACCTACGGCACGTGGCGTGCCCGCAGGCAACGTCGAGCCGTGGCCCACGACCCCCGGCGCCGCATCGGTCTCGCCTGGAGCGAATCTCAGGCCGCTGTTCAGCTCATGGGGCTACCCGTTCGCGCAAGTGACACCCCCCGCGAACTCGTGACACGCGTGGCCAAGAAAGAGCCCGCCGCGGCTGAAGCGATTACTCAGCTGGCGACCGAGGTCACCAACGTCACGTATGGCGCCAGTGGAACGATCGATAGCAGTCGGGCTGATGAGGCCGAGCAGCTCACGGCCTCACTCGCGAAGCACGCTCGAAACAAGACCGGCCGCCGGCAGTGGTGGTGGCAGCATGCAAACCCGGTCAACGTGTGGCGCGACAGAGTCGGCACCTGGGGCAACTTGCGCTAGTAGCTGAGTCCGCTGGCGACTTCGGTTGGCAGCTGAGGATTAGCGGAATTACTTCTCTTCGTCGCTGTCGTTGAGACGGTCGCGCATGCGCTGACTCGCATCGCCGAAGAACCCGCGGCCAGATGAGCCTCTGGCGGTTCCGGTTACTTGTTGCAAACCAGCACGGCCGACACGACGAAGATTCTTCTCTCCGTACCAGGCGCTGCTGAGCATGATTAAGAACCCGACGAACGACAGCCAGTAGCTCGTGGAGAGCGTGGCCAGCAACACCGTCAGACCAACGACAAATCCAAGCGCCGCGAGCCTGATGTGTTTGAACCCGTGTGAGAACACGGTCGTCGATGACACCTCGTGAGCAAGCCCTGGGTCGTCCTCATAGAGCTGCTGCTCTATTTGGGTCAGGATTTTTTGTTCGTCCTCGGAGAGCGGCATCCGCACTTTCCTTGATCAGTAGATAGATGGCAAATCTCTTACCGTGTGGTCAGTCTATCCGGCTTCCACGCAGCAATCTTCTCACACCATGCCATCGTCAACAACGCGCCACCAGGACCCATCGACCTGATTGTTCTATTCGGGAGCCGATTGTGGCTTTTCCGGGGAATTTGGACCCCACTGCTGCTCGCCCCGTCGTTTGACGCGCAGGACCCCATCGACCGCTGCCGATGCCGGACCGATCGCTGCCGCGCCGAACTTGGCACGAACATCATCGATGAGGGCGTCGGTCTTTGCTGTGGTCAGTGCGCTCGAGTTCCCATCCAGATCGAGCGACAACTGCTCGCCCTGATCTTCGCCAAGGTTGGCGACGCCGATCCCTAATAGTCGGATCCCATTACCCGGATCGATCGAGTGCAGGAGTTCGCGTCCGATCCGCAGAAGATCGGTAGCCGAGGTGAAGGGTTGCGGAGCGGTTGCCCGGCGCGTGATCGTGCTGAAGTCGCCGAAGCGCACCTTCAGGGTCGCGGTGCGGGCAACAAGGTTGTTGTTGCGCAGTCGTTGAGCGACAGCATCACATTGGCGGACGAGTTCGACGTCGAGCAGGTCGATTCTGGAAATGTCGTGGGCGAACGTTTCCTCGTGACTGATCGACTTCGTTTCCCGATCGGTTTCGACCGGCCGATCGTCGATCCCGTTGGCGAGAGCATGCAGGTGCGTGCCGCTAGCGGTACCGATGGCGCGCGTGAGGTTCCCAAGGGGCACAGCAGCGAGGTCACCAACGGTCTCGATGCCCAGTGAACCGAGGCGGGCTCCGGTGACTTTGCCGACCCCCCACATCGCCCGCACGGGGAGCGGGTGCAAGAAGTCGAGCTCCTCCCCCGGCTTGATCTCAAAGATTCCGCGCCCAAGCACCGGCCCGGTCGGCGATGCTTTTGGTTTTGCTTGCTCCGAGCCGAGCTTCGCCAGAAACTTGTTCGGCGCAATCCCGACCGAACACGTGAGGCCCTCCTGTTTCAGAATCGTCTCGCGGATGTGTTGGGCGATCGTCGTGCCATCGCCGTGCGATCGTCCGGCGCCACTGACATCGAGAAAGGCCTCGTCGAGACTGAGGGGCTCGACGAATGGAGTGGCATCGGCGAACACGGCCATCACCCGCTCGGACACTTCGCCGTAGAGGCTGTGGTCGCCGGGGAGAAAGATCGCTTGCGGGCAAAGCCGTTGGGCTTGCGACGAGGGCATGGCGCTGTACACGCCAAACGAGCGCGCCTCATAGGAAGCGGCTGCGACGACTCCACGCCGTCCGGTTCCGCCCACTACGACAGGTTTCCCACGCAACTCGGGTCGTCGGACGAGCTCGACAGACACATAGAACGCATCCATGTCGACATGACAGATCGTACGATGCTCTGCCTTCTCCATGTCTGACAGCTTGCCCCTTCGCAGCGCTCGCTGTCGCTACTTCTGAAGCTTCTTGGATCAGAGGTTGTCGTCTGGCCCGGGATCGCCGG
>JBLIMK010000146.1:0-4665 GCA_047638715.1 Verrucomicrobiales bacterium | reverse complement strand
CGGTCGGTGATACGACGCCTGCAGGTGTGTAAGACCACGCCTGCAGGCGTGTGACCGCTTCTAGCAGGGTGCTGAAATTCTTCTGGTTGGTGCTCGCGTTTTGGGTTGGGATCGAAAAGAATGGGGGCATGCGTGGAACCCCTGATCGTCAGTTGTCAATGTTGTCGTCGTTGAGTACCGAGGATCTGATCCCAGCAGATCATCCAATCCGACGGATCCGGGCCGTGGTCGATGAGGTGCTGGCAGGCATGGACGTCGTCTTCGACGCGATGTATGCCGAGTCGGGGCGGCGCAGCGTTCCGCCCGAGACGTTGCTGAAGGCGACGGTGTTGATGGCGATGTATTCGATGCGATCAGAGCGGGCGTTCTGCGAACGTCTGAACTACGACATGTTGTTCAAGTGGTTCCTCGACATGTCTATCGACGCCAAAGCGTTCGATGCCACGACCTTCACCAAGAACCGGCAGCGACTGTTGGATCATCAGATCGCAGACATCTTCTTCGCAGCTGTGGTGGACCAGGCAAAGCTCCGCCGTTACATGTCGTCGGATCATTTCAGTGTGGATGGGACCTTGTTGCAGGCGTGGGCGTCGAACAAGAGTTTCAAACCCGACGATCGCAGCGACGATGACGACGGTGATGGCAATGGGTTCAAGAGCCGCAACGCCGAAGTTGATTTCAAAGGCCAGAAACGATCGAACAAGACTCACACCTCGACCACTGATCCTGACGCGATGTTGTTCCGCAAATCGAACAACGCTGCGGCGGAGCTGTCCTACATGGGGCATCTGTTGACCGAGAACCGCAACGGTTTGATCATCGACGCCGACCTCACGCAGGCGACCGGGTTCGCTGAGCGGGACTGCGCCAAGGCGATGCTCGCACGGCTTCCTGGTAAGAAACGGCGGAGGACTGTCGCCGCCGACAAGGGCTATGACACCAAAGACTTCGTCGCCGACGTTCGAGGTTTGGGGTTCACCCCGCACGTCGCGCAGAACGTGTCGGGGAATCGGCGCTCAGCGATTGATGGGCGCACCACCCGCCATCGCGGGCATGCGGTGTCTCAACGGATCCGGAAACGAGTGGAGGAGCCTTTCGGTTGGATCAAGACTGTTGGCGCTGGCCGCAAGCTCCGCTTTATCGGCCCGGAACGGAACCGTGAGTGGTTCAAAATGCAGACAGCGACCTACAACCTGATCAGGATCTGCTCACTCGACGCCGTCACCTGAACCAAGACCCGCCCTGAAGCATCAGCAGGCCACCAATGTGTGGTGGTGTGAACAACCGAACCCAGCGAATCAGCCGTCAACCGCCCGCTGGTAACACCCATTCCGATCAGCCATCATCAGAGCCCCGAATTTCCGCACCCTGCTAGCCGGCTTCGTTGTCTTCCTTGGGGGCGTCATTGGCGACGCCGAAGAACATCGCCTGAAGGGCCGACTCGTCGAGTAGGTCCGACGCTGGGCGTGACTCGCTGAGCACACCGGAATTCAGTACGTAGACCCGGTCGACGTGTGGGAGACATAACAGAGGGCTCTCTTCGATAACCCACAGAACCGTTGTGCCCAGTTCGCGGTACCTCAAAATGTCTGCGATTCGCTCGCGAACGATCGACGGAGCGAGTCCCGTTGTCGGCTCATCGAGCGCCAAGAACTTTGGATCGGTGATCATCGCGCTGGCCATTGCAAGCATCTGACGCTCGCCACCGGAAAGTGTGCTCGCTCGCTGACGCCGCCTCTCAGCCAAACGCGGGAATGCCTCGAATACCTCGGCGATCTTCTTGGCCTGAGCCTTTGAACTTTCGTGCAGCAGACCGACGCTCAGATTGTCTGCAACCGTGAGGTCTGGGAATGTGTTGCCGCCTTGGGGAACCAGCCCCATCCCAAGCTGGGCCAAGCGACCCGCTTGGAGGTCTCCGAGCTCAGTATCTCCAAATCGAATCGATCCGCTGTGCAATGGCAGCAACCGAAAGATTGCGCGCAGCAAGGTTGACTTCCCCGCTCCGTTCGGTCCGATGATCGCGACGATCTCACCCGTTTCGATCTCCATGGTGACATCGTGGAGAACCGATAGCTGTCCATATCCCGACGAAACGCCCTTGAGCTCAATACCCGTCATCACGAACCTCCCAAGTACACCTGGCGAACGATCGGATCTTCCGATACTGCAGCCGGAGTCCCCTCAGAAATGACTTGCCCGTTGGCGAGCACGTACACATAGTCGGCGACCTCAAGTACGAACGAGAGGTTGTGGTCGATTACGAGGACGGCGATACCGCTGTCATGTATCTGATGGATCAGGTCGCTCAAGCGACTCATGTGTTCGGGGTTTACGCCCGCCGCAGGCTCGTCGAGCAGCAGGAGCCGAGGCTCGCACATCAACTGGCGTGCGAACTCCACGAGCTTGCGATCTCCAGCCGATAGCTCTTCCAGGCGGGAGTCGATCAAGGCTCCGAGTCCCAGGCCATCGAGGAGTTCGACAGCTTTCTCGGTGATTCGCTGATCTTCTCCGCGTGCGCGCGCTCGTTGGAAGATCGCTGCCATTGGAGTATTCCACTCCGTGTTCGACCCAGCGACGAGGAGGTTCTCCCAAACGCTCATCGTCGGAAAGCCGACAGGGGTTTGAAACGTTCGGACGACGCCGCGACGTGCGATCTTCCACGCCGGCAAGTGCTCTGTACGCTCGCCATCGAAGGTGATCTCGCCAGCATCGGCCGTGTCGAAACCCGTCAGTACGTTGAAGAGAGTGGTCTTGCCAGCACCATTGGGGCCGATCAAAGCCGTGATCTTCGATTTCTCGACGTGGAGCGCTACGTCGTCGAGGGCGACGATTCCTCCGAAGGCCTTCTGAATTCCGGTAGCGGACAAAAGCGCGGTCACGAGGCTTCCTTTGTGCGAGAGCGAGCACCGAACGCGTTCCGTTCAGGGAAGAGGCCCTCGGGTCGGAAGCGAAGAACAAATATGAGCAGCAGGCCAATGGCGACCGGCTGGAAGGCGATGAGCAGCTTGATCTGTTCAGGGGGCACGTCCACAAGCCTCACGGCTTCGGTGAATGCAATGAGGATTAGTGCACCGAGCATGGGACCCAGACGACTTCCCATGCCACCAATGACCAACGCGGTCCAGGCGGTGAAGGTGAACGCGGGGATGAATAGTTGCGGCACGAGGCTTCGGGTCCACCAAAGATAGACCGGCGCAATTCCGCCGAGCACAACTCCTGACATCACAAAGGTCTGAAGACGTAGGCGACTCACATCGATACCAACGGACAAAACTGCAGGCTCGTTGTCACGCATTGAGCGAAGCGCTCGCCCGTAGGCCGAACGGCTGATAGTCGACGTAAGCGCAAACACCATTAACGCAACCACCGCAGCGATCGCGAGAAGTACGTAGTTGTAGTCGGTGCCAGAAACGATACTTTCGAAGGGACGTTGGAGTCGATTGAACCCGACGGTGCCGTTGGTGATTTCGCTCTGGATTATTGCGAGCTGGCGAAAGACCTCTGCGAACGCAAAGGTTGTTATCAAAAAGTACTCGCGCCGAAGCCGGAGCGCGGGTAATCCAATCAAGAAGGCGACGACACCAGTGACTGCCATAGCTGCAAGGACTCCGAGCCAGATCGGCCATCCCGGCTGAAATATTGTCTCCAATCCGGGATCGTTTGCAGTAGTGATCCCGTAGGTATAGGCCCCCACGGCTACCAGACCTACAACCCCGAGATCCCACATTCCGCCCCAACCCGCCTCGACGTTTAGGACCATCGTGACGGCTGCATAGATGAGGGCGAGTGTGAGTACTGAGACCCAAAAGAGTGGTGAAGTCATTGCATGCTCTCCGCTCGACGACCGACACTAAAGAGTCCCTCGGGCCGAATCAGTAACACCAGAATCAACGCTCCAAAGGCGATGATGCTCCGATACGACGTCGGAATCCAGAGTGCACTGACTTCCATGATCACTCCGAGGAGGACTGCCGATGCCATAACTCCGAGGATGCTGCCGAGGCCACCGAGGACCGCAGCAGCGAGGATGATCAAGATGTTCGCCCAGCCAAGTTGGATGTTGACTGTGCCGAGCACGCCCAACATGACGCCCGCCATGGCTGCGAGGGCCGAACTGATGAACCAGACGACGCTCGAGACCATGCGAACCGGTACGCCCCGAAGCGCAGCTAGCTCGGGATTGCTTGCCGAAGCGCGAAGCCATCGGCCGACCCTGGTGAGCGATAAGAACAGTTGCAGACTAATGATGCTCAACGCTGCGAGAGCGATGATTACCACCTCGCCGGTGGAGATCGAAGCGCCGAATATCTCATGACTTCCGCCGAACGAGACCGGGTAGATCTCCACCCCTGTCCCAAATATGGCGATCACTATGCCATACAACAAGAACGCGACGCCGATCGATGTGAACAGCAATACGGTCGCTCCATCCCGGGCGACTGGGGAGAACACGAAGTGTCCGAGTACTACCCCAATCGCACCGAGTATGAGCATCGCTAGGAAGCCCGATAGGAAGATGTTAAGTCCACGATCCGCAAAAACGAAGCCGACGAATGCACCGAGGGCCAGCATCTGCCCATGTGCGATATGAAGGAAGTTCTCGGTCTGACGAATCAGAGCGAACCCAACCGTCGCTGAAGCAAGGATGCTCCCAGTGATTAGACC
>JBLIMK010000145.1:0-4731 GCA_047638715.1 Verrucomicrobiales bacterium | reverse complement strand
GGGACCCCAGGCTTTGTGTCGAACGATCTCGCGAGATGACGCTATGGGCCCGAGCGCAGTGAACTCATCTGGCGATGGGCGATCTGCGTGACGCCACGAGTCGCCATCGGGCCGATGCCGATCTGGGGGCCGTCGATTTCGACTGACGGAGCGCTCGACCTGGCGTCGCAGCCGAAGACTCAGGGCATCGATCGCCTCAGCGAAGCTTGGAGCCGTGACGTGAGATCGAACATGGAGGGTCCCGGCATGTATTGCACCCGTGACCGAATAGGGATGCGAGGGCGTCGAGGGAGTATCGATTTTGACCCGGATCTCCTCGACGGGCCCGTGCAGTCGGGCCGCAACTCGTTGGAGGTCGTCGCGAAGGCGCAGCTCTTCTGCCTCGCTAATCTCGCCGCTCCGAATGATCGTAATCGCCGGCCCGTCCACGCTTTCGTCTTCCAGATCCGGTGCGATTTCGTGCCAGTGTTCGAGGATCGCGCCCCGATACACCTCGAACCATTCGTTCACCGAGCGGGCTCCGTCGTGAAAGCGGACATGGACGAGCAGGTCTTCACCGACGATCGATCTTTCAGCCCCCTGTGGCAGCAACGTCGACACTTCGTCTTCCAACGTGGCTCGAATGGTCTTGCGTCCCGCCTTCGTTGCGCGTGGAGTGTGTAGGACGCCATTCGGCGCGTACAACGAGGTCGCGTCATCGAACCTCGACTCGGCCATGGCCTCGAGCCATGCGTCGATCACACGTTTTGGTTGGGTCGTTACATCGACACCTAAATGTGAAGAGGAGGTGGACTTGACCTTCGCTCCTGGCAGCTTCGCTCCCGTAAGGTCGCCGAAGCGCCGTTGACGTTTATTCGTGCGAGTACCTGAAACCAACCGGACGTTGGTCGCGCGATCCACCCCATCCCTTCGATCGATGTCGAAATGTACCCGTGCGCCGACAACACATGCGGCCCGTTCGACCTCCTGCATCGCCGCCACAAACCGGCGTCCTTTTCTGATGATGATCGCTTCGTTTTTCGACTCGTCTGCTCGTTGAAGATGCCCGTCTGGCATGACACGACCTTTCTCGAATACGCGGCCGCTCTTCGGCGCGTCGTTTCTGTTCTCAGGCTGGCCGGATAGGAGCGTTGCCTGGAGAGTCGAAGGTCCCGAATATCTGAAAAAGCTTGCGATGTGGCGCTGTGGCGGGCAGCCTTTCGTCGTGACCAATCAAGGACCCTGCTATGAAGTCGACCGTAGTCGTCGACTTGCCGACGCGATCCTTCGCACCGCTGTCGACCCGATCATCGTTATCGATCAGCTCGGCCTCATCATCGAAGCAAACGATGCGACGACGACGTTGTTTGGGCATGAGCGAGAGGTGATGCTGGGCAAGAACATCTCGATGCTCATGCCAGACCCGTATCGGAGCGAGCACGACGGCTATCTCGAGCGTTACCTGCGAACCGGGGAGCAACGAATTATCGGCATAGGTCGTGAAGTCACTGCGCTTCGTGCTGATGGAACTACGTTCCCCATGGCTCTCGCTGTGAGCGAGTTCACGATCGATGACGGCTCGGGCGAGCGACATTTCACGGGGGTCATTCACGACTTGTCCGACCGTGTCGCGGCAGAGCGGGCCCTTCAACAAGCCAACCGGACGCTCGAATCCAGGGTCGAGAGTCGGACCGCCGAGCTTAGAACGATGTTGGTCGACCTGGAACGATCGAATCGCGACCTCGAACAATTCGCGTACATCGCTTCACACGACCTCCAGGCGCCGTTGCGCAACGTTCGCCAGGGTCTTGAACTTCTCGAAACCCACCTTGAGGAGAGCGTCGGGTCCGGTTTCGACGAGGAGGCGCTCGAGCTTCGACGACTTGTCAGCGCTGCGGTCGGCCGCATGGAGGACCTCATTCGCGGACTTCTCGAATACTCTCGGCTCGATCGATCACGCGACCGAGACCTCCATTCCGTCGACCTCAACGATCTTGCCGAAGAGCTCACCCAACTGCTTCACATGGACATCCAAGAGGCGGGCGCGGTTCTCCAGGTCGATGATTTGCCAACCGTCCGCGGCGACCGCGTCCAGCTTCGTCAACTACTTCAGAACTTGCTTCAGAACTCGCTGAAGTATCGAACGGCAGACGACGACCCGAGGATCACCTTGTCGGCTCGTGCCGAAGACGGCGAATGGATCCTCTCGGTCGGCGACAACGGGATCGGCATCGACCCCATCCAGCACGAACGGATCTTCGAGCTCTTTCGCCGAGGGCACCCTGGTTATGACGGCGTCGGCCTCGGACTGGCAATCGCCCAGCGAATCGTGGAGCGCCACGGCGGACGGATCTGGGTCGAATCGGCTCCGGACAGCGGCGCGACATTTCACATTGCATTGCCCAACTCTGCGACGTCGCAATAACAAAAACCCGCATTTGGCCGCAGCGAGATCACCAGCACTTACGCGGCCGTTTTGGGCGAGGACGTTGGTCCCTGTGCACGAGATTAGATGTCCGCGAGCCTGGAATCATGAGCGCTTTCGACCTGCTTTCAGGATTCTTCCCACTCGTCGTGCTTGGACTCTTGACCGTGGGAGTGTTCCGCCTCGCCCGCCGCTCACATGGTGGCAGCTCCATCGACCCGGCCGCGTTCACTCGACAGGTCGCGTTTTATGGACTGCTGTACATCTCGATGATCTTCACGGCCACGGGCCTCGTATGGGTTTTCGACGAACGGACGGACTCTGTACTCCGGCCCGACAATCAGAACCTCGCCCAAGGCCTTGCACTCTTCGCTATCGGTCTCCCGGTCTTTGGGGTATTACTCAGGTTCGCTGACCGGCGATTGTTCGCAGACCGAGAAGAGCGAGAATCGCTTGCGTGGAGCGCATATCTCACGATTGCATCAATCACTGCTCTGATCATGTCGATGGTCGGCGCATTTCAGGTGATTACGAGCACGATCGACGGCCGGCTGAGTGCGAATCTCGAGGCGAGCGACATGGTCCTTGTCACGGTCTGGGCCCTCTTCTTCTACATCCATTGGGTGCACCTCCGATCAAGACACGGCATTCGGGGTGACCTCCACCTCGCCTTCGCGTCGCTCGTCGGCCTGGTGCCGATGGCGATCGGCCAGGCCGGGCTCCTCGCAATACTCATCGATCGGCTCTACGACGACGCGGTGGGTCGAGCGACGTTCAGTTTGCGCGACGACAGCGCTCCGTGGCTCGCACTCTTCTTGGTCGGTTGCGCCGTGTGGATTGGTGTCTGGCTGCGGCGGTACGAGTCCGCCACACGTTCAGAGTCCTGGTACATCGCTGTGTTGCCGCTCGGCACGCTCGGCGGGTTCATCGCAGTGCTCGCTACTTCGAGCCGACTTGGATACCTCGTCCTCGTGTGGGCGGTCGGCGACCGCTTGGGCACAACGGCGGCGGGTCACTTCGATTCGCTCCCACAACTTGCAGCGATCGGTGTAACCGGTGCGGCTTCGTGGCTTTACCACCGGTCCTTGCTGTCGGAAGAGGCAACGCGAACCGACGCGATTCGCTCGTACGACTACTTACTGATGGCAGCGTCCCTGGTCGCTGGTGTCATCGGAGCGGTCATCGTCGCATCGACCCTCTTGGACGATGGGGCAACCGACAAGAACTCCGTGCTGGCTGGAATCACTTTGTTGGTCGTCGGTGGCGCTACATGGTCGCCGTTGGCGTCGAGGGTGGTGGTTCACCAAACGGGCGAGGATGGACTTGCCGAAATCGCTTCACCGGTGCGCAGGAGCTACGTCTATGCCGCACTCGGAGCCGGAGGTTTGGCGACGCTCATCGCTGCGATCAGTGCACTCGAGGGAATCTTCGAGGACACCTTGAACGCGAATGCTGGCGTCGATACCTTGATCGATCAACGCGAGCAACTCGCGATTGTCGTCATCGTCGGCGCCGTCCTCTGGTTTCACACGATGGCCCTCCGGCGGGACCAGCAGCGTCTCCGTACTTCCCCACCCACAGCCCCGGCTGAACAGTGGCCGAGCCGCATCATCGTCCTCGGGCCTATCCATAGCGGCCGGATAGACGTCGAGCAGCATCCGGGATGCACCATTGAGTACTGGCACCGCATCGACGGAGACAGCGCCGAGACGTCCGAACTGGACATCGACGTGCTCGGCGAGACGCTGGCGTCGCAAGCTGGCGGTGAGGTTCTGGTCCTGGTCGATGGTGGCGCGACGACAGTGATTCCATTCGAGCGCTGAACGCTCTCGCCATCGCTCGCCAATCGCAATGTGGAGTAGCCTGAACACCCTCATGTTGGATCTCACGCGCCTTCGGGTTCTTCTCGTCGAAGACAATGCGATCGACGCGAGGATCATGATTCGAGCACTTCGCGAAGCGGCTGAAACACGCTTCGAGATCGATCACGTGGAAGATCTACACAGTGCGTTGACCACTCTTGGAACAGAGCTGTATGACTGCATCCTTCTCGATCTCACGCTGCCTGATTCGACGAAACTGACGGCGCTCGAGCGGGTGAAGGCCTCGACGCCAGATACCCCGGTTGTTGTCATCAGCGGTCTCGACGATCCGCTGGTCGCGGTAGAAGCCGTCGACAGCGGAGCGCACGACTTCTTGCCGAAGAGCACAGTCGACGGCGACATGGTCGCGCGCTCGATTCGGTATGCCGTCACCCGCAATCACAGCGAAACGAACCTTCGGGCAGCGAACGACAAGCTCAACGTGGCCCAGGTGCGCGAACGAAT
>JBLIMK010000144.1:0-4794 GCA_047638715.1 Verrucomicrobiales bacterium | reverse complement strand
AAGCCAGGCGCCGAACACCAGCGAGCGTCCGGCAAAATCGAGCACGATGATGCTTGCGATCAGCAGGACACCACGACTCCGACGCATTCGAGGTGCGCGCGTCACGATGTCGGTGAGCGCAGCGATGCCCAGTGCGACGGGCGCGACGACCGGTGTGAGAATGCTCGCAATTAGGAGCACTCCGTGCCCGATCGGTCGTCGAATCCAGGGGCCTGGAATTTCGTCTGCCACGCACTACATCGTAGGAGAAGGAAACGGGCGATCTCCAACCGACGAGCGGGTGCGACCAACACGTTGTTCGGTCACGTCTGGAGCGCCTCGTCCACAAATGGGGTGATCGGCCGCAGACCAGGTTTACTGGGATGGTGACGTTGCTCGTCGACAACTTGACCGAGCGTTGGCGCGTCGGATTCGAGAGGCAGCTCAGCGACCTTCGAGAGATTCCTCGGCCTTCGATCGGTGATCTGGTCGGTGGCGTGAGCGTGGCGCTCGTGCTCATTCCCCAGTCGCTTGCGTACGCGGGGTTGGCGGGCCTGCCGCCGGTACTTGGCTTGTTCGCGGCGGCGTTTCCGCTTCTGATCTTCGCTGTCTTTGCGTCATCGCCCTATCTGCAGACCGGGCCGGTTGCCCTCACGAGTTTGTTGACCGCAGGAGCGTTGGCAAGTGCAGGCCTCGAGCCCGAAACCGAGGCGTATATCGGTGCTGCGGCAATTCTCGCGATCGTTGTTGGGCTGACGCGCCTCGTCATCGGCATGCTGCGTCTCGGATCGATCGTGTACCTCATGGCCGAGCCGGTCACGATTGGATTCACCTCGGGAGCGGGCTTGGTGATCATGTCGTCCCAGCTTCCCCGTGCTCTGGGTGTCGATCTACCGGCGAATGTTGCCGGCTGGAGCAACCCGATCGCGCGGGCCGGTTGGTCGCTGGCTCATCCCGGAGCGTGGACCGTGGGCGCCCTCGTCATCAGCGCCGTGACGCTGCTGTTGATGTTGAAGGGGAGGAAGCTGCATCGGCTGTTCCCTGGCGTCTTAGTGGCGGTTGTTTTGGCACTGTTGTTTTCGCGTCTCACCGATTACGACGGAGCGGTGATCCCGGTGATCGAGGGAGGTCTGCCCGACTGGACCCTCGATTTGCCGTGGAGCAATACGGGATCGCTGATCGCTGGCGGGCTAGTTATTGCGCTCGTTGGTTTTGCTGAGCCCGCGTCAATCGCTCGCACTTTTGCCAACGAAGATCAGACCCGCTGGTCCTCGTCTCGTGAATTCTTTGCATCGGGATTGGCGAACACTGTGGCGGGCATGACCGGTGCCTTTCCCGTCGGTGGCTCCTTCTCACGAAGCTCGGTCAATCGATTTGCAGGGGCAGAAACACGCGTTAGCGGTGCGATTACTGGGCTCGTCGTTCTGGCCTTCCTTCCCTTTGCGAGCCTGCTCGACGGACTGCCTGACGCTGTGTTGGGAGCGATCGTGGTCGGTGCGGTGTTCGGGTTGGTGAAGCCGGTTCGACTCATCCGCCTTTGGACGCGTTCGCCGTGGCAGGCGGCTCTGGCGTGGATCACCCTTATCGCCACGTTGCTTACGCCACCAAATGTGCAGTACGCGGTGCTACTCGGCGTTGCGATGACGGGGCTGTTACACGTCCTTCGTCCGTTCCGAGTCGAGGTCATCGCATCCGACGAGGGACACCTCCACCTTCGCCCGCGCGGCCTGCTGTGGATCGCGACGAATGGCAAGCTCAAGTCGAGCCTGGTCGAGATGGTCGAGGCGGACGAAGGCCGTGGGCTAGTCACGGTGAATCTCGATCGAAGCACCGCTATCGATGCAGCGATCGCCGATGCGATCGCCGGCGGCAAAGGAGCAGCCGATCGGACGGGGCGTGACTTCGAGGTGATCAACGCCCCCGACGGTGCTGCGCCGATTCTGGAGAACTTCGACATCGACGTCGCGTGATGTCTGTGTTCGTCGTGAAACACGGCTGGAAAACGAGCAGAGGCTCCGGCGAACCGGAGCCTCGTGCTTTTGGCGGAGAGGGTGGGATTTGAACCCACGAGACGGGATAAACCGCCTACTCCCTTAGCAGGGGAGCGCCTTCGACCGGACTCGGCCACCTCTCCAGTGTGCTTGGAGAGGTTATCGGCTCTTGCGACGCGATCCGATTCGAAATGTGATCGCGTTGCATACATGGCCCGGCCTGGGTCTTACATATCGATTGACTCGCTGATCTGCACCGTGTGTCCGTGAGCGAGCACTGGACATCCCTGTGCGATCTTTGCAGCTCCAGCGACGTCGTCGGCGCTGACGATCGTGTATCCGCTCAGCTGGCTCGGAGGATCGACAGTGGAGCCATCGGGACCGACCGCAGAATTCTGACCGAACGGTGAGCCGCCATCGACGAGGGCATCGCCGATCGAGCCGTACCAGGCCCCCCATTGGTCCATTACGGCCTGCATCGCTGCCGGATCCTCTGGCATTCCGCCCATTTCACCGTGATAGGTGAGTACAAACTTTGGCATCTTCATTCTCCCGTGATTCGAGTGGGTGATCCCCACGCTTTGACATCACGACGATCAAGGAGGCGCGTTACGGACAAGGGCGAAGCGATTCTTCCGGCAACATCGCGCGAGATCGAATCGATAGCTCTTGTGGCCAATGGTGCAACTAGGGTTTCCAACCACAGCTCGTCACAGCCTGAAGTAATGTTTCGCAGTCTCTTTGGGAACTAGATCGCCTTGGTCCACGTCATAACCAACATGTCCTCACTACGAATCATGTTTCTTGCCGGCTCTGAGCGGCGATCCGCCCGATGGCTCGGGTTGTTGGCGGCGGTTCTGATACTGGCCACCTCCTGTGGCGAGTCGACCATCGTCGCCGGGTCCGATAGCGGCGAAGATGCCCGAGGTCTCTCAGAGCGGGAGTTCTGGGCGACCGAGGTCGTCGATGCAGGCCACGTTCGAGATCTGGTGCCAGGCACGCGGATCACGTTGAGTTTCAGTACTGACACCATCGGCGCCAGCGCCGGTTGCAACTCGATGGGTGGGGCCTACAGCATCGACGGCGACGCGCTCATCGTCGGCGGCATGGGCATGACCGAGATGGGCTGTGACGCAGGTCGACACCAACAGGATGAGTTCTTGGCCACCTTCCTTGGAGAATCACCATCGCTGACGCTGGACGGAGACCAGCTGATCCTCACGTCCGGCGAATCTGTGATCACGCTTCTCGATGCCTCGGTGGCCAACCCCGATCGACCGATCATCGGCACGAACTGGGACGTCGACGGCTTTATCGACGGAGACGTTGCGATGGCGTTCGCAACCGACGCTCCGGGCACGCTCGTCTTCACCGACGAGTCGACGATGACCGCCTTCGACGGCTGTCGAAACATCGAGGCCTCGGTCGAGGTGAGCAATGGCAGCACCGGTGGTCCGGTCGAGGGCGACGGTGAGATCCAGTTCGGCCCGATCGAACCGGGTGGCACCGAGAACTGCGAAAATCCCGATTATGCCGAGGCCTTCAATGCACTGTTCGATACCGGAGACGCCACGTTCACCATCGACGGAACCAATCTCACGATTCTCAACCGCGACGGGGTCGGCATCACGTTGAGAGTGGCTCGCTCATCGTGACATCCAACATCTCGTGGATGATTACCTGAGGCGAAGACGTGTCGTCGCGGAACGGACCGCGGGTCGTGGGGTCTGCGGCCCGAGCTGGTTAGCTCGGGCCTCCTCACTTGTTCTCGATGTGAACGATGGTCTTAGACGCCCGCTCGCTCTTTGTCCTCGGTCGTGCCCGGGATCATCAGGAAGTCGGGTTGGAAGCCCTGGGGCACATCGATCACCGAGGGTTCGTCTCGGATGACCTGGTCTTCACGGCTGCGCTTTGGGAGCAGGAACAGCGAGGTCAAGACCCCGATGCCTAGGAAGCCAGCAGAGAGCCAGAAGCCGGCGGTCATCGCATCGATGAAGGCGGTGTTGGCCCCGGAGACGAGCGTCGCTGCTACGTCGGGCTCAAGCTGCTGAGCGGCAACCCCCAGCACTCCGAGGCCTTCGCCAGCGACTTCGATCAACTCGTCGGGGACTTGGCCTGCGAGCTCGGTTTCGATATTGCTCCGATAGAAACTGGAGACGATCGATCCGAGGATTGCAATGCCGAGCGCCGATCCGAGTTCGCGACTGACGTCGTTGACAGCAGAGCCAATGCCGGCATCTTCGATCGGTACCGCTGCCATCACGGTGTCGGTCAACGGCTGCGAAGCGAGTCCGAAGCCGAAGCCGAACACCATGATGTAGCCGATCGATGACAGGGCAGCGGTGCCCTCGTCGACCGTCGTGAACAAGATGACGCCGAGAGCCATGATCGAGACACCGATGCTGACGATCGAACGGGGCCCAAACTTTGGAAGAGCCCACTGTGCGATTCCTGCTGCCAACACGATGGCGCCCGCGTTCGGCAGGACCATGAGTCCTGTTTCGAACGGCGAGCGGCCCTGGATCAGCTGGAAGTACTGCACGAGGAAGAAGAACACGACGATTGCGGAGAAGAAAGCGAGGCCGAGCACGAGCACGGCGCCGCTGAAGTCTTTCTGTTTGAAGAAGTGCAACGGCAGCATCGGGTGCTCGGCGGTGCGCTCGACCTGGGCGAATACGACCAGCAAGACCGATGCGAGGGCGAAGGATCCGACGATCTCGAGGGACGTCCATCCGGCTTCGCTGCCTTGAATGATGCCGTACACCAGGGCGGTGATGCCGAAGGTTGCAGCGAGTGCGCCCTTGACGTCGAGCCCGATGTTGCG
>JBLIMK010000143.1:0-5053 GCA_047638715.1 Verrucomicrobiales bacterium | reverse complement strand
ATCGCTGGGAGGCGACCGAGTTGACCGACTACGTTGTCACGTGGTCGCCTTCATGCTTCTGCCCTTCCGTCACGTTCAGCGACACTATCGTGTCTGGCGAAGTCGTCTCGCACGAGGTCGACGGCGAGACCTTTTATGAGACGACTGGAAAGACGATCGGCGACCTGCTGTCGGAGATCCAACTCGCGCTCGACGACGACCCGTTCCAAATCGATGCCGAGTTCGATGACGAGACCGGCGCTGTCGTCTCCTACTGGGTCGACGTGGAGGAGATGATGGCCGATGAGGAATATGGCGTCGTCGTCCACTCCGTGACAGCCACCGATTCTGCCGTTCCTAAACTACCGGGCGGTCCGGTGATCACCAGCGCCCACTTCGCTGTCGACCACGGGTGCGGGCACGGCTTTGCGATCGGCTCGCAGGACCAGACGATTGGCCTCGTGCTCTTCTTCAGCGGCGACTGGACGGAGGAAGGCCCGTCGAGCTCCGAGCCTGTCGACCTGGCACTGAGTGATGACTGGAGTGCGCGGATCAACATGGGCGACGGTCTTTTCGCCAACTGGTGCGACGATGTGATCGAAGAGAGCGAACCCACGCCGCGGGTCGATGAGGAGTTCACCGTTACTCAGGGAATGCTCACGGCGAGCGTCGACGGCTCGACCGCGATTGGTGTGCTCGTGGGGCTGGTCGCAACCCCGACGGATGGCTCCGGCGAACCCATCGAGATCGCCGAGCTTGCACTTCGCAACGACGGCTGGGGTAACTACGCAGGCTGATGCTCGCCATCAGGTCTTCAGCCAGACCGCTGAACGTCGGAGAGCCGTGCTGTCGAAGCTCGCACGACGAGCTCGCCAACAGTCGCATGTAATCCCGCAGGAGCCAGGGTCAGAGCACACAGATTCGCGACCCGTCCCGGCCAACGCCCATCTAGCGCGATGGGCGTGACCAACACAGCCCGATATGGCCCCGGCAGCACTGTCCATTGGGTCAATCATCTCGGCTCTTGCTGTGAGAGCCTCTTTGAATGGCTCTGATCGACTTCACCGTCTCTCACCAGTTCGCTGCTCCGTCTCGAGTGGTCTGGGACGAGATGATCGACTGGCCAGGCCACGCTGAGTGGATTCCTGCGACGCGGATAGAACTCGACTCCGATAACTCCCAAGTCGAGGGGGCAACGTTCACCGGATACACCGGCTATGGGAAGTTGACACTGGTCGACCGCATGCGGATCTCTACGATCGAGTGGGACGAAACGACAACACAAGGCTCTTGCGAAGTCGAAAAACTCGGACCCATTCTCAAAGGCCGAGCCGGCTTCGTCGTTTCGCCAAACGGCGACGGCTCCAGCGTCGACTGGTTCGAACGTGTCACCATTCCGTACCTACCGAGACTTCTCGCACCGGTCGTCAATAAACTGAGTGCACTCGGTTTCTCACTCGGCATGCGCCGACTGGCAAAGATCGCCGAAAAGAAGCACGCAGACGGGCAACGAGCCGCACATCCGAACATTGGCGACGCTTTCTTACCATGTCGAAACTGAGCAAGTTAAGCCGCAACCTCCGGGATCCCGTTGTCGCTGCGATGACGGGCCTTTTCTCACATGGCCCCACGCCGCTTGCGAACACTCTCGACTTCGCCGGAGATCCCGGGCTCCTGGGCCCTGACTCGGTGTCGTGGCGAGTGCTCGGCGACGCCGCAGTTTTCGTCGGCGGGATCCGGGCACTCGTCGTGCAATCGGCTCACCCAGAGGTCGTGGCGGGGGTGGAGGACCACTCGACCTATCGCTCCGACCCTCTCGGGCGGCTGACGCGCACCTCGGTGTATGTCACCGAGACAACCTATGGAGCGATGCCCGAGGTTGAATCTGCCATCCAGGTCGTGTGTCGAGCCCACCGTCCCGTGACAGGCACCTCGGAACGGAACCTCCCGTACAGCGCCAGTCGACCCGAGATGGCCGCATGGGTCCACAACGTGTTGACCGACTCATTCCTCACTGCCTATCAAGCCTTCGGCCCCGAACGACTCAGCGTTGCAGACGCCGACCGCTTTGTCGCCGAACAAACCCGGATCGGCAAGCTCCTCGACGCCGATCCGCTTCCCGAAACCGCAGCGGAACTCGCTGACTGGATTCTCAACCACCCCGATCGCGTCGCCACCAACGCACAAACAAGCGCAATCTCCTTTCTCCAAAACCCTCCGCTGAACGCACCGGTCAAGATCGGCTACCGGCTGCTCTTCGACGCCGCCCTGACCACGATCCCCTCCGACATCCGGCACCAACTCGAGGTCGAGCCAGGCAAACGAGCGAGCCGAACAGGCATGAAAGCGACGAGTGCGCTTCGATGGGCGCTCGGTGCGTCACCGTCCTGGCACCTCGCGTTGGTGCGCTGCAGTGCCCCCATCCCGGAGGGGCTGTTCCGCCAACCCCTCCCCGCTCCTGAGCCGTGAAGTAGTGACGCAACTCGACGTATCGTGATCGACCACATCGAGCACGTGCTGATTGGTCAGCTCCCGGGCTGCTCGGCGTTGGCAACAATGCGCTCGGCCAACTGTTTCCAGATGACCTTGTGAATCGGTAGAAGAACCCACCAGTACAGGCGGCCGGCTACGCCTCGTGGAGTGAACCGCGCAAGTTGCCTCAGCCGGGTTCGTCCATCATCTTCGGCAATGACACGCCATTCGAGCCAGGCACCTCCCGGCACCTTCATTTCCGCCCTGAGCCGGAGCAGCGACGATGGTTCGTACGCTTCGACTCGGAAGAAATCGAGGGCGTCGCCGACTCGCAGGTCGTCTGGATGTCGGCGACCGCGTCGCATGCCGACTCCGCCGATGAGCTTGTCGAGCCAGCCGCGTAGCGTCCACAGGACATTGGCGGCGTACCAGCCGCGCTCGCCACCGATGCCCGAGACGGTTGCGAACATGGACTCCGGGGTTGCCGTCGTGTCGACCTCTTGGGTGTTTTCGTACATCGTGCCACCGGCCCAATCGGGGTCCTGTGGCATTGGCGAAGCGGGAGTGTTCGTGGGTGCGCTGTCCATCCAACTCGTCTTGCTCGCGAGATCTCCGACAACAGCGAGGGCTCGTTCGATCGCTTGATCGAGCGTGTAGGGAGTGTGGTCGACCACGTCGCGGATGTCTCGCTCGGGGCTGACGACGACGTCGTTGATCAGGCTGTCGACGAGGGGGCGGGCCAAGCCGTAGGGCAGTGGGGTCACGAGGTTGACCCAGTGAGACGAGAGCCGTGGCGTCAGGAGAGGCACGGGGAGGATGAGTCGTCGCCGCAAGCCGGCAAGAGCCGCGTAGCGGTCCATCATGTCGCGGTAGGTCAACACATCGGGTCCGCCGATCTCGAGAATCTCGCCCGTCGTCTCGGGAGTGTCGAGGACAGCGACGAGGTAATGCAGGACGTCAGCGATTGCGATGGGTTGACATCTGGTCGCCGTCACCCACTTGGGGCAGATCATTGCGGGGAGCACTTCCGCGAGGTGGCGGAGCATCTCGAACGATGCGCTGCCGGAGCCGATGATGACAGCCGCCCGCAGCTCGGTCACGGGCACCGTTCCTGCAGCGAGCACCTCGCCGACTTCGTGCCGACTTGCAAGATGGCTCGAGAGCCGGTCGGGGTCTTCTTCTCCCAAGCCGCCGAGGTACACCATTCGCGTCACGCCGGCCTTCTCGGCCGCCATCCGGGTGTTCTCCGCGCCGATTCGGTCGGCTTCCTCGAAGTCGCCAGCATGACCCATGGCGTGGACCAGGTAAAAGACAGCGTCGATGCCGCGAAGTGCTTCGTCGACGCTGCCCTGGTCGAGGACATCAGCGGCCACGACCTCGACCTCGGACCGCCAGTCGACCCCGATAAGGCGAGCAGGAGTCCGCGCAACACAGCGGACATCGTGTCCAGCTGCGAGCAACTCGGGTATCAAACGGCCCCCGACGTAACCCGTCGAACCGATCACTGCGACCTTCATAAGATGACCTTCTCCTGAGTAGCGATTCGTTCGAGTCGCTGCAACGCCAGCCGACACACAGCCAGATACGGAGCCGCCACCCACGGAACACCAAACCCGACTCGGCACCGATCAGCCCCGAGGGGCTCAACGGTGTGATCGGTTGCTGGTGCACCGGCGACCTTCCATGCCCAGCCTGCGCCGGGGTCGAAGTCGGTGACTTCGAAGTTGAGCTCCACACCAACAACCGTTGTGACGGTCCCGGTGGCGCCCAGCTCGAACCGTTCGCCTTTCAGTTCGACATCACGCACCGAGGGTCCCCAACTCGGCCACTGTTGCGGGTCGGTGAGCAGGTCCCAGAGGGTGTGTGCGGGGGCGTCGATTTCGCGATGAGTCCAGAGCTTCCTCACGGCAGCTCGACCTCGGTGATGGCGGCCGTCGAAGGGTCGAGGCCCAGATGTTCGTACAGGTTCGATGCAAACCGCTGCCCGGTCAGACGCATCGTCGAGAGCATCAGAGGCTCCACGGCGTGCCTCGACAAACGAGGTAGCGGCAGGTCGACCAAGAGCTCGAGGTCGACTTGCAGCTCCGTGCCGGTGTCGCCAGCTGGCGTCAGGTCGTAAACACCCTCGACCGCAGCGCGCTCGCGATCATTTTCTGGGGGGTCGTGTGAGAAAACGATCTGCTGCTTCTCTGTAAACTCCATACGTTCAGTGAAGACAGCTTCGACGCTCAAACCGAGGCCATCGATGCCGTTGAGCTTCCAACGCCACTGCGAACCCGTCGCTTCGATCGATCGGACCAGGGGCGTCAAGTGGGCCAGCGTTGATGGGTCAGTGAGAATCGGCCAGATCTCATCCGGGCCAACTGGGACGGTCGACATCGAGATGTTTCGTGCAGAGAACCAGGTCACCGGAAACTGCTGCGTCGCCGAGCGGTAACGTTGGTTGGAGATCTTCTGCAAATCAGCTGCACGTCTCTCTTACGTCCATTCTTCGGTGTGTGGATGCATGATACTCAGCCTTCGAAGTCGGCTTGCAGACCGGCTCAGTCGCTGCCGCATGACCGACAACGGCACACGTCCGCCACCGCTCGAATACCACCAC
>JBLIMK010000142.1:0-5336 GCA_047638715.1 Verrucomicrobiales bacterium | reverse complement strand
GATGCCATGACCGACACATGGTTCGTCGAGGCGACGGGCCGTCTTTGTCTCCACAGCCGATGTGCGATCAACAACAGGCCATGGAAGGCTCCCCAGAGAACGAAGTTCGCCGATGCGCCGTGCCACAAGCCCGACAACGTCATCGTTCCAAGAAGGTTGACGAGCGTGCGAACAGCCCCTGAGCGGTTGCCGCCAAGTGTTATGTAGACGTAGTCGCGGAACCAACTCGACAAGGTTATATGCCAGCGGCGCCAGAACTCCGATGGATTCGGCGACCAATACGGACGGTGGAAATTTTCGAGAAGCTCAAACCCCATCAATCGAGAGACGCCTCGCGCGATGTCGGAGTAGCCCGAGAAGTCACCGTAAATCTGAAACGTGAACCCGATGAGTCCAGCGAGGATTAGTGGTCCCGAAATTCCATCGAGCTCGAACAGAGAGTCAACGATCGGTTTCGCGTTGTCGGCGATCACGACCTTCTTCGCGAAGCCCTGGACGATGAGGAAGGCGCCGCCTCCAACATCGGCGTCAGTGAAAGTTCGTTGTCGGCGAATCTGAGGAAGGAGATGATCCGCCCGTTCGATCGGTCCAGCCACCAGCTGTGGAAAGAACGTAACGAATAGCAAGAAGTCGACGAGACTTCGCTCCGCTGAAATAGAGCCTCGGTGAACGTCCACTACATAACCGACCGATTGAAAAGTAAAGAATGAAATTCCGATCGGAAGTCCGAGGCGGAGCGTGACATCGGAGACGGGTAGCCCGAGAGTATTGAGCGTCGTGTCGACCGACTCAAAGAAGAAATCAAAGTACTTGAACGTGAACAGCACGAGCAGCGGAACGAGCGCGCCAAGTATGAGGGCCTGACGAGATTGTTCAGGTCGGCCCTCGATAAGCAGGCCTGCCACGTAGGCGCTCATCGCGCACAACAGGATGAGAAGAACGAACCACGGGCCGCCAACTCCATAGAAGAACAAACTCGCGACCAGGAGAAACGGGTTCTGGCGCTCTGGCGTTCGAAGCGTCCAGTAGACCGCGAGGACGACGAACAGGAAAATTGCGAAAGCGAAGGAGTTGAACAGCACGCAGAGCAGACCCTAGTGCTGTCGAATACTGGCCAAAGTTACATCGAGAGGTTCGTGACGAGGTTTTTAATCGCCTGTTCGTGCGTGCGGTGACAGGCCTCGTAGGTGTTGCTTGCGTTGTGCGAGCCGAGGATCACATTCGCCAGATTCCTCATGCGTTCGTCGGCAAGCGGTTCAACCTCGAACACGTCGAGCGCAGCTCCCGCGAGGTGGCCAGCGTCGATCGCGTCGGCGACAGCGTCTCCGACGACGATTGGGCCGCGGCCGACGTTGATCAGCCATGACCCCTTTCGCATGCCGCCGATGAACGACTCGTCGACCATTCCCCGTGTGGCGTTGTTGAGCGGCGCGGTGATCATCACGACATCGACGTCGCGTGCGAGCGACGCAGCGTCGCCGATGGTGATGCCCGCTTCGGCTGCCCATTCGGCCGCCGAAGGTGATGGGTCCGAACCTGTGACGGTCACGCCGAGGGCGACCAGCTTTGTGACGAGGGTGCGGCCAATGTCGCCCAGACCGAGCACGGTTGCCGAGAGAGACCCAATAGAGCGGCCCACCGGCTTCGGCCAGCCACCCGAGCGCACTTCACGATCGACATCGACGATGCCCCGAACGAGGGCGAACAGATACGCGAGTCCTTGTTCTGCGACCTCGTTGCCGAACATGCCAGGAGTATTCGTGACGGCGATTCCCCTGTTGGCCGCTGAAGCGAGGTCGATGCCGTCGAGCCCGATGCCCCACTTGGAGATCACCTCAAGATCAGGAAGTTGCGCCATGACCTCGTCGGTGAACTGATCGTCGCCGGCGACGACGCCAGCAACACCCTCCATGGCGGCGACCAGCGCAGCGCCGGCGAGCTCTTGGCCCGGGACATCTGGCAGATGCAACGTGAGCCCGGCATCGGCGAATGCGCTGCGATACCCCTCGATATCGCGGATCAGATGGGTGCAAGTGACAGCCACTGTTACTTGTCGAGGCTGCCGCTCGACATCCGCGGAAGCTGTCGTTGGTGTGGGCTCGGTCATGATTGGTCCTCGGGGCGACGGTTGGCGACACGGACGTTCCACATCGCCTCGGCGAGCACGAAGTCTGGTTCTTCGTCGATGTCGAGCGAGCCCGTCGGATCGGTCTCGACCATTCGGGGCTTGTCGCCAATTCGTGACCCGGTGGAGAGAATCAACTCGCGTGAGAATACAAAAGCACACGAATTCTCAATAAATAGAGGTGGTAAATCTTGTGTTCGAAGCAGTTCGGTCGGGTCGTGGTTGACAGGAGTGGCAGCGGCGCTCCACAACCGCTGTTGCAAGCGGGTCACCGTGAACACCGAGTCGCAGTCTTCTTCGCGAAAGATCCGGATCGCTTCTTCGATAGCCCCGGACTCGAGCAGAGGATTCGTTGAGTGGGTCTGCACGATAGTGTCTGCATCGGTGAAGGTGAGGTCGTGCTCGATGATTCGGTTCATCGGTATTTCACCGGCGCGAAGGTCGTTTGGTCGCTCGATGAGGATCACGGAAGGGAACTCCTGCTCGCATTGCTCGATGATCGTCGGGCTGTCGGTGTCTATGAGAATCTCATCGATGGACGGACAGTCGAGCAAGGTGCGCACGATGTGATGAAACAAAGGAGCGTCGCCGAACATTCGATAGTTCTTGCCCGGCACTCGTTCGCTGGAATGACGCATTGGTACGAGGGCAGCGATCTTGTTCGACATGGCGACAATGTAGTATCGACACATGCCATCCCCGACGATCTCGATCGTCATCCGTGCGCTCAACGAAGCCGAGCACCTTCCAGCCTTGCTCGACTCGATTGGGAAGCAGGAAACGCAGCCGGACGAAGTTGTGCTGGTCGACAGCGGGTCAACCGACTCGACCGTGGCGATCGCAGAGTCGACGGGCGCAAAGATCGTGCACATTCCGCCCGGTGATTTCACGTTCGGTCGTGCCCTGAACTGGGGCTGCGAAGCCGCCAACGGCGACGTGCTCGTCTTTGTTTCAGCCCATGTGTATGCGCTCTCGAATACATGGCTCGGCGATCTGGTCGCGCCGCTTGTTGATGAACGCATCGGTCTGTCGTATGGCGGCCAGACCGGCGACCACCGCAGCAACTTCGCCGAGATCCAACTGCTGAACCGATGGTTCCCCGACGAGCCGACCAACGATCAGCAGAACCCGTTCTGCAACAACGCGAACTGTGCCGTGCGACGCGAGTTGTGGCAGTCGACACCGTACGACGAGAGCCTTCCCGGCCTCGAGGACATGGCCTTCGCCAGAGACATTCGTACAGCTGGTCACCGAATCGCCTACGTGCCATCGGCCAAGATCGCTCACGTTCACGAAGAAGCTCCTCGACAAACCTTCAATCGTTATCGCCGCGAAGCAATGGCCTACCAAACAATCTTCGGATCACAAGACCTCGGACTATTCCATTCCGTCGCTCTCGCCGGAGAGAGCATTGCGAAAGACGCGCGGGCAGCAATCGGTCAACGCCGCGTGATGTCCATTGGCTCAGCTATCGGTTTTCGGCTCGCGCAGTTCGCAGGTGCCTGGGTCGGTCACCGCGCAGATCCGACCGAGACCCGCCAAATCGTTCGACGCATGTATTATCCGCGCGGATGACGCGCCACAGGATGTGCGCATGAGGAGAGACTGTGTCTGAGAAGCCGTTGGTGTACATGGCGGGCCCGCTGTTCGACGAAGGCGAACGTTGGTGGATCGAGAAGATGGACGAGTTGGTGCGCAACGCCGGCTTTCGGACATTCCTCCCGCACCGAGATAATCCCCCAAAGACGGCGGACAACGCTCGCGTCATCTATGAGAACGACAAGAACGGCATCGACGAATGCACGTTGATCGTCGCGAACCTGAATGGGCTCACGACCGACGATGGCACCGCGTGGGAGCTCGGGTATGGCTTTGCCCGCGGCAAGTACTCGATTGGGTATTGGTCCGACTGGCGCCGACGTTTTCCGAATGACGAAAAGGTCAACCTCATGATCGAAGAATCGCTCGATGGCTTGGTCGAAACGCTCGACGAGCTCCAGACCGCACTCGACCAATGGACGTCATCGTACGGATAAGTCTCGGTATCATTTAGATAACGGTTGGGTTGACGCCCGGTCGTTCGCGACCCGACCGCAGCACAACTCCCGCCCGCACTACAACTAAGGCACAGCGCATTTCATGAGCGACGCATCGACCATAATTTACACCTGGACCGATGAGGCGCCGGCGCTTGCCACGCTGTCCTTGCTCCCTATTGTCAAGGCATTCGCAGGCGCCGCTGGAGTGAAGGTCGACACCGCAGACATATCTCTCGCCGGCCGCATCCTCGCCGCGTTTCCCGAACGGTTGGACGAAGACCAGCGAGTCCCCGACTATCTGAGCCAGTTGGGACAGCTCGCCAAGACGCCAGAGGCGAACATCATCAAGCTGCCGAACATCAGCGCCTCGATGAGCCAGATCAAGGCAGCGATCTCGGAGCTGCAGGCGCTGGGTTATGACGTCCCCGACTACGTCGACGAACCGGCGAACGACGCCGAAACAGAGGCCCAAGTCCGATACGACCGGATCAAGGGTTCGGCGGTGAATCCAGTTTTGCGAGAGGGCAACTCCGATCGACGCGCTCCACGTGCTGTGAAGAAGTACGCGCAGAAGAATCCACACTCGATGGGCCCGTGGTCGCCGAACTCGATGACACACGTCGCCACGATGGGAGCGAACGACTTCGCAAGCAACGAGCTCTCGGCGACGATGACGGCCGCCGGAAGTCTCCGGATCGAACACGTCGCGACCAATGGCACGGTCACGATCCTCAAGGAGGCCGTTCCCGTCCTCGAAGGCGAGGTCGTCGACACGACCTTCATGAGTGCCCCGGCGCTCCGACGGTTCCTGGCCGAACAGATCGCTGACGCGAAGGAGCGGGGCGTGCTCTTCTCGCTGCATGTCAAGGCGACGATGATGAAGATCGCTGACCCGATCATCTTTGGTCATGCCGTCAAGGAGTTCTTCGGGAATGTCTTCGACGCACATGGCGACGTGCTCGACGACGCAGGAGTGAACGTCAACAACGGCTTCGCCAACCTCCTCGGGGCCCTGTCGAGCCTTGACGGCGACACCCGAGCAGCGGTCGAGGCGCAGATCGCGGCCGCCTACGAAAAGGGCCCGGATGTTGCCATGGTGAATTCCGATCGCGGGATCACGAACCTGCACGTGCCCAGCGATGTGATCGTCGACGCGTCGATGCCCGCAATGA
>JBLIMK010000141.1:0-5348 GCA_047638715.1 Verrucomicrobiales bacterium | reverse complement strand
TACTGCTCGGGAGCCTCCTCGGCGTAGCACTCGCTGCCGGTCTTGGAGCCCTCGTGGCGCGCAGGCTCACCGCACCGATCTCCGAGGTCGCCGCAGCTGCGCAGGCGATGGCGACCCATCGCGACCTGCCATCTCGAATCGAGGTGACGAGAACCGATGAGGTCGGCGAACTCGCGACCTCGTTCAACCAGATGCTCTCGGCGCTCGAGCTGAGTCGAGACCAACAAAAACGACTCGTGGCCGATGCGAGTCATGAACTTCGCACGCCTCTCACGAGTCTCCGCCTCAAGATCGACTTGCTCGACTCGAACCCGGACTTGCCAGACGGCCAGCGCCGCGAACTCTTGGGGACGTCGGCCGCTGAGGTCGAACGGCTCAGTGACCTCGTGTCGGAACTCGTCGATCTCGCGACGGATCCCACGGGCGTTGAGGAGAAGCCGTCTACACAATCGCTCGCCCGGCTCGTGACTGAGGTTGCCGAACGAAGTGAACTGATGAGCGGCCGTGAGGTTTCGGTGGTTGCCCTCGACGGACAGCGCGACGTGGCCATTCGACCTCGGATGATTCGCCGTGCGGTATCGAATCTGATCGACAACGCACTCAAATATTCTGACGTCGGCTCGCCGGTCACCGTTTACGTTGACGATGGACGGGTCGAGGTGCGCGATGCCGGCGAAGGCATACCCGCTGCCGATCTCGAACACGTCTTCGACCGCTTCTTTCGTTCGCCAAAGGCAAGAACCCGTCCTGGGAATGGCATCGGTCTTGCCATCGTCCAGCGCGTCGCCGATATTCACGGCGGCACAACGTGGGCGCACAATTCTGATGACGGAGCGCAGGGCGCGATCGTTGGCTTCTCCGTTCTGGTCGATGGGCCCTCCGCTGCTGCCGAATCCGAGCGGGCATAAATCTTCGTAGACGGGGTTGACTAGGTATATGACCGCAGCGCTCGCCAGCATCGAATTCGATAACCGCTTCACGGCCGAACTTCCGGCCGATCCGCACCCCTCAAATGTCCCTCATCAAGCCCCGGGTGCTTCGTTTAGCCGTGTCGAACCAACGCCGACAGCAGCTCCGAGTCTGATTGCGGTCGCCGATGAGGTCGTCGATCTGCTGGGCTTGACGGGTGAGCAGGCCGAATCCGGCGATTTTCTTTCGATGGTGACCGGCAACCTTGTGTTGCCAGGAATGGACAGCTTCGCCATGCGGTATGGCGGGCATCAGTTCGGAAACTGGGCTGGGCAGTTGGGTGATGGACGAGCCATCAATCTGGGCGAGTTAGTGACCCCATCTGGCGTCCGTCAGACGCTTCAGTTGAAGGGCGCAGGCCGCACGCCGTATTCGCGGACCGCCGACGGCCTCGCAGTGCTCAGGTCGTCCGTCCGTGAATTCTTGTGCTCCGAAGCAATGTTTCACCTCGGAGTGCCCACGACACGCGCATTGTCGCTTGCCCTCACCGGCGATCAGGTCATGCGCGACATGTTGTACGACGGCCATCCCGAATACGAACCCGGCGCGGTTGTTGGCCGTGTCGCCCCCAGCTTCATTCGGTTCGGTAGCTTCGAGCTTCCCGCATCTCTCGGCGAGCTCGACGAACTGCGTGCGCTAACAAACTTCACGATCCGCGAGTACTACCCCGAGCTCTGGCCCGCCGACGGCAAGCCCGGACAGCAGACCTACGTCGATTTCTATGCCGCGGTCGTCCGCCGCACGGCTGAGCTCATTGTTCATTGGCAGCGGGTCGGCTTCGTGCATGGCGTAATGAACACGGACAACCTGTCGATCCTTGGCCTGACGATCGACTACGGCCCCTACGGCTGGCTCGAGAACTACGACCCCGACTGGACGCCGAACACCACCGACGCCAACGGCAAGCGATACCGGTTCGGGAACCAGCCTGGTATCGGCCAATGGAATCTCGCACAGCTGGGCAACGCCTTGTACCCACTCATTGAGGACGCCGAACCACTCCAAGATGCGATCGACGGTTATGTCACCCATTTCCGGGACTCTCATCAGGAGATGTTTGCGGGCAAGCTCGGAATTGCTCAGTGGGACACCGAGCGCGACGAGCCGCTGATGGTGGAGCTCGTCGACCTGCTGCAGGAAGCCGAGACCGACATGACGTTGTTGTTCCGCGGTCTCGCCGACGTATCCACCGCTGACGACGCTTCCCCCGATGACCGCTTCGCGCCGTTGATGAACGCGTTCTACGTTCCCGATGAACAGCTCACCGACGAGCTGCGAGGCCGTTGGGATTCATGGCTCGATGACTACGTTGCACGGATCCGATCCGATGGCACCGAAGACGGAGCCCGCCGAGACTCGATGAATGGCGTGAATCCGCTGTATGTCATGCGCAACTACCTGGCCCAGCTGGCGATCGACTCGTCGACCGAGGGCGACCATTCCGGAGTGAACGAACTGCTCGACGTCATGCGAAACCCCTATGTCGAACAACCTGGCAAGGAAGCGTTCGCGGCCAAGCGTCCCGATTGGGCCCGCTCGCGGGTTGGCTGCAGCATGCTCAGCTGTAGTTCGTAGACGTCTCGAGCTAGCGCAGGGCGAGGCCGGTGTAGCACATCTCGTCTTGGGTGCCTTCTGCCCATACGACGTAACGGCTTTCGAGACCGGCGGGCCACAACGCCCTGTCCCAACCGCATTCGAGCCGCAGAACATCGCCTGAATCGAACGAGAGCGGTTCGTCAGGGTAATAACCGAGCTGCCACTCGAAGTTCCACTGATCAATGTCGATAAGAATTCGTTCGTCAGGAGTTCCGGGGTTCAGCGTGAGCCGGTAGGTCGTGCCGAGTTCGTGCATGTGCGGCCAGATCGTGACCACGTCGCCGGTTGGAGCGTCGATATCGCAGCTCGACGATGCGACGCCGTCTGTGAAGTGGGCAAAGTCGTCAGGGCGAACACCGCACTGCCGGTTGATGACCTCGGGGATAAACGACGACTCGAAACCGAATTCGTCCCGTACCCGATCGACGGCGGCGCTGCGTTCGCACAGCGGACCGCTTTCATGGCTTGCGCAGGGAATTTCGACCGGGCCGAGAAGGATCGTGTTGTAGACACGATCGAGGGCGCCGCCGGCGGCAGCGAGTTCCTCACCGGATGCGTATTCGACAGCGATGCCCGAGTTATCGGGGAGCGCTTCGCCGTCGTAGTGGTAGTGCCACTGGATGACGAAGAAGTCGCCGGCATCGACCTCGAGGCCTGAACCTTCCGGCATCGTTATCGGCCCCGTGCCAGGTGCCCAACCGGCCACCTGTTCGAGCAGTCCACTCGCCAGGCGCGGAATTGTTTGACACTGCCAACCGGGTTGCCCGTCGGCGCCATCGAGCTCGTCCGCCCTCACCCGATCGGATTGGCTGGCGTGAAAGATCAGACCGTGATGAAGCACGCGAGTCTCATCGGGTCGAATCTCCATCGACGTAACCCATGCATCGTCTTCCAGCAGCGGATCGACCGTGCGACATCGGTAGTCGTCCACCGTGTCTGAGCCCGGGTAGGGAACGTCGGGCGTGAGAACCACGTCGGCGTCGATAGGCGGGAACCCTTGGTTCGTTGCCTCGAGCGGCGTGGCGCCGTCGACATCGAGTGGAGCACCGTTCTCGGACCAGTCGATGATCGTTTGGCGGTCGAGATCGGTCATCGAGAGGTCGTATTTGTAGGCGACGTCTTGCAGGCCGCTGAGTGGCCATGGAGGCATCTGCTGGTTTTCGACCCGAAACGCCATGAACTCGGCAATCGATGCAACGTTTGCAGCCGTCGCCATCTCCAGGTGTGTTGTGCCCGGGCCCGTTCCGGAATGGCACGAAACGCAGTTCTCTTCGAGCACCGGCTGAACATCGTTCGCAAACGAGATCTCGACGCCAGCTGTGGTGGTCGTCGGATTCGACTCGATTGGTTCGTCGACAGCGGTATCGGCGGGAGCCTCGGCCTGCGTGACCGGGTCGTCACTGCCGCAGGAAACCATGATGAGCGCCGCGAAGCCGATAGCGGTCATCATGGCGAGTAGATAGGGGGTTCTCATGAGGGTCAGCCTAGGACGAAGGGTCATTGGTATGAGGTCGGCAGTTCTGCCCTAGTCGAGAAGAATTTCGGCGACGTTTTCTGGGGCGACGGCAATCGCGTGGGCGTCGGCGGCAATCAGTTCTTCGAGCGAACCGAACCCCCAGGCCGCTCCGATCGATGTCATCTGCAGTGATCGTGCGGCTTCGATGTCGTGGCGACGATCGCCGATCATCACCACGCCCTTTGTTGGGCGATCGAGCGTGACGAGCGCGTGCTCGATGATCTCTCGTTTCGTCGTCCGCGTCCGCTTCGTGTCAGATCCGACGACGACAGCGAAGTGAGCAGCAACACCGACCCGGTCGAGGATCCGGATGGCGAACGGTTCGAGCTTCATCGTCGCCACGCCCAAAACCCAGCCAGCACTCGTCAGCCGCACGAGGAGTTCGGCCACGCCGTCGTACAACGAGTCGTCCAACCAACCTGCGATTGCGAAGCGCTCACGGTAGAGCTGCGTCGACTCAGCGATCTTGTTGGCCGGTACGCCGAGAAGGGCGTGCGCTTCTTCGGCCCGAGGTCCGATCAGCGAGGCCGTATCGACGTCATCATCGAAGGGATGACCAATCTCTTCGAGAGCCCAGCGATGGCACGCAATGATGCCATCTGCGGGATCGGTCAGGGTTCCGTCGAGATCGAATAAGGCGAGCGGCCGGGCATCGGGGTCCGCTGGAACGTCGTCGTCGATCGAGCGAAGCGAGGTGTTGACCATCGAGCGATTCTACGCTGCTCGGCTCGGTTGGTGGCCGGGGCTATCGTGCGACCCATGATCGACTCCTCGGGTAGTGGCATGCATGCTGGAGCGCTTCGCGGCATCCGGATACTCGACCTCTCGCGTGTTCTCGCTGGCCCTGCGTGCGCGCAGCTTCTCGGCGACTTCGGCGCCGATGTCATCAAGGTCGAGCGGCCCGGCGTGGGCGATGAGACGCGTCAGTGGGGGCCGCCTTGGCTGAAGGACGAAGCGGGCGAGGAAACCGGCGAGTCTTCGTATTACTTGTGTGCGAACCGGGGCAAGCGATCGATCACCGTCGACATGAGCACCGACGAAGGAATCGAGATCCTCAAGGCGATCGCGGCCAAGAGCGACATCGTGGTCGAGAACTTCAAGGTTGGCTCGCTGGCGAAAAAGGGCCTCGACTACGAGGGTCTTCGCGCGATCAAACCAGACATCATCTACGCGTCGATCACGGGCTTTGGCCAAGACGGCCCGATGGCGAACCAACCCGGATACGACTATCTCGCTCAAGCCATGGGCGGGATGATGAGCATCAACG
>JBLIMK010000140.1:0-5555 GCA_047638715.1 Verrucomicrobiales bacterium | reverse complement strand
TCGCCGTCGACCTCGTGCGAGACGACTTCGCCAGACACGATAGTGTCGCTGAACGTGACGGAAGGGCAGAAGCATGAAGGCGACCACGTGACAACGTAGTCGGTCAACTCGGTCGCCTCCCAGCGATCTTGTGCAGCGTGCAACCTGTCTGCGAGTGAATCGCTTGCAGGAATCGGATTGGCGCCATCGGCGATCACTGCTGACGTCGACCCGCAGGCCGTGGCGAGCAATGCGAAAAGTGCGAAAAGGAGGGGAAGAATGTGTCGTCTCATGTCACTGGCACGCCTGACGGAGCCGTTTGGTTCCCACCGATTGCTTTTCTCAACGCTCGATCGGGTAGCCCACGATCGAACCCCATTCGGTCCAACTCCCGTCGTAGACCCGCACCGCGGGCCGGTCGAGGATCCGGGTGAGCGCAAACCAGGCCAACGTCGCTCGATGGCTGAGCCTGCAGTAGGTCACGGTTTCGGTGATATCGGCCGCGGGCGGTGCGAGCAGCGACTCGAGTTCGTCAGGATCCCGAAAGGTTCCGTCATCGTGGAGAAGGTCGCCGTAGTAGAGGTGTGTGGCGCCAGGGATTCGTCCTCGACGCTCCGCTCCGTAATCGACCTCGAACCATGATGGCGACACTCGCTCGCCCCTGAATTCCTCCGCCGATCGCACATCGAGTAGCCGAACACTCGGATCGCCGAGAAGATCCCGAACGCCTGCACGCCCAATTCGACACGACTCGTCAGCGCTGCCTGGCGTCAGGTGGCCTTCGGACACGTCGTTGGCGACCGCCGCCAGATCTCGTCCTTCCGCGATCCACTTCGCTCGCCCGCCGTCCACCAGAACCGTCCTCGACTCCAGGCCAGCCATCGACAGTACCCAATAGGCGTACGTGCCGTACTGCACGGGGTCGCCGACGATCGCAATCGTGTGGCCGTCTGAGATGCCCATGGCCGACAAACGTTGTGCCAAGACTTCAGGCGAAGGGAACTGGCGATCTGTATCGGACCACAAAAGGTCCTTCCAAAACGCAAAACGTGCGCCTGGAACGTGATCCTCCCCAGCCGCAACTTCCGGGGAGTCGTCGCTCGAGACTTCGAGAACAACGACCGAGTCGTCCGTTTCGAGCTTCTCCTGAAGCCAAGCCGTTGAGACGAGAGCAATCGATTTGGTCACAAAGCGACAGTAGACGACCGGCGATTAGAAGAGTGATCGAATCATTCCGCCGTCTGCGCGTGTCGACGCTCCGTTGATTGCGGAGGCTCGAGGGGAACAGAGGAAAGTCACGACGTTCGCTATCTCTCCTGGCGTTGCCCAGCGCTGCAACAGCGACGACGATCCTTCTCCGTCCTTGAAGTAGCCGACGCTCATTTCTTCTGCTGTCGAATCCTCGGTCGCTGCTACTTGATTCATGAATGCCTGGACACCATCAGTCCACGTAGGAGCTACCCGCACGGAGTTCACGGTGACATTGGTGCCCATGGTCAGTTCTGCAAGACCGCGTGCAATGGAGATCTGAGCGGTCTTCGACATCGCGTAGTGGATCATCGACGGGTTGGGCTTCGAGCTCTGCTCCGAGGCGATGAAGATGACGCGGCCCCAGTTCTCGTCGAGCATCGGATGAAGAAACTCTCGTGCCAATCTGACGCCACTCATGACATTCAGCTCGAATGCATGCTGCCAGTCCGCTTCCTCGAGATCCCAGAATTCTTTCACCTCGAAGTACCCGGCGTTGTTGACCAAGATGTCGATGTGCCCGATCGATCTGGCATGATCGGCCACCTCGGCGGCTCCAGCGGTCGTCGACAGATCGGCGGCGACGCCCGTGACCGAACCCAGCTCAGAGAGCTCTGCAACGGCGGATCGAACTCGTTGCGGGTCACGCCCGTTTACGATCACCTCAGCGCCTTCGGCGAGAAGTGCCTCGGCGATTCCGCGGCCGATGCCGAGCGTCGACCCTGTCACCAATGCTCGCTTGCCGTCGAGTTCCAAGTTCATGATCGCCCTCTTCGGTTGCCGTTGTCAGCGTCAGCTCGACCCACTCGAGCTCTGGCCGACACTACGCGCTCGAGCGCTACGCGATCGTCCAATGGTGATCGATGCCACTGCCACACTCGTCGACGCTGACACCCTTGATGCAGAGGCCGAAGGCGTTTGCTGTCGCCGAGCTCGTGCCGTTGGAGGCTCGGGCCTCGATATATCGATCACGAAGTCGATCAGAGTTTCTCAGGCAACTTCGAAAGCCCAGTAGTCGCCGTTCGAATCCATCGTGTACGGCGCGTCCTCGGCGTGTATCAGAAGGCGCAATGTGCCATCGCCGATCAGTCCGCCGACGACCTCTCGGAAATTGGTTTGGTCAAGATAAGCCTGGCGGGTGCTCACGACGAGCAGGCCACCTCGACGCGCCATCGTCGACATCACGCTGAGGGCACTCGGTGCGACGTGACCGACGGTGAAGACCCCGCCCACGGTGACGACGCCAGCTGATCGGACGAGGTGCTCCGGGGCCTCCATCGACAGATCGACACCACCCTCGAGCGATGCGTAGATGCCTCGCCGTTGTGCTCCCTCGATCATCTCCTCGGACAGATCGACGCCGTGGATTTCTTCGAAACCTGCATCGGCGAGCGCTGCTCCGACCAGGCCCGTGCCACAGCCGGCATCGAGAACTCGCACACGTCGGTCCAGCCGCGTTTCCTCGGGATTGCTCGCGGTTAGCGCAGACTCCACTGTTCGGACCATCATCGAGGGGAGCCCATAGCCGTGAGATGCGACATCGTCGTCGTAGTTCGATGCCCAACTTCGGTAAAAGTCGCTGAGCTTGGTGATATCACCGTCGAGACTCATCGACTTACTCATCGACTCCGTAATGTGTGAGCGATCGTCTGGCATGGCGACAACGTAGTCAGTCGAGGCGAATGGTGCGAGACGACACACGAGATTGGGAAGTACGAGATGACCAACAGGGTTGATGGCGAGGTGCTCGCCCCTCCCGACCCCGAGCCCAAGCTGCATTCTGCGGCTCGTCGATGGGCGGTGTGGGGTCTTCCAGCACTCTTCACAATTGGGTGGTTCGTCTACGTTCTTCTCTTCGGCCATCTCGGCCGGGTCCTCGACAATTGGCGAGCGGCCGTGACCATGGTCTTTGGCAGCTTTGTCGCTGGTTCGACGCCCCAGGGCGGAGGAGCCGTCGCCTTTCCCGTGTTTACGAAGGTCCTGGCGATTCCGGCTCCGGTAGCTCGCTCGTTTTCGTTGGTTATCCAAGCGACCGGAATGGTGATGGCGTCGCTGTCGATCATTTTGTCCGGTCGACGGATCGACTACCGGGCCTTGGCGCTTGGCGTCAGCGGCGGATTTGTAGGATTCGCGATCGGTCTTCTGGCGTTAGGGCAACCCGACACGCCCTTCTGGTCGCCACGCATCGACCCCGCATATGTGAAGGTTTCATTCACGGTGGTGATCTTTGCGGTCGCATTGATCGTGCGCCTCTGTGCGGTTCGAACAACGAAGTACGAGATGGTCCAGCACTGGGGGGTTCGATCGGTTGGCGTCATGTTGGCGTTCGCCCTCGTCGGTGGCCTGTTTTCGTCTCTCACCGGATCTGGGACGGACGTGATGTTGTTCGTATTCATCGTCTTGGTCGCGCAGGTGAGCCCGCGAGTCGCGATTCCGACGAGCATCGTCGCCATGGCCATCGTGAGCGTTCTGGGTCTGGCGGTACTGGGCCTGTGGCATGGCCAACTCGATATCGATGTCGAAGGTTCCAACGTTGTAGCTGTTGGCGGCGAAGCGTTTGGGCCCGAACTCGCGACGCGGTTTGACCTGTTCGGAATTTGGTTGGCGGCATCGCCGATCGTGGTCTGGGGAGCGCCGTTCGGTGCCTGGTTGGCGTCGCGTCTCGACGAGAAGATCGTGATCCGCTTCGTGGCTGCGATGGCGCTCTTGGAAGTCCTCACAACGATCATCTTCCTCGACCGTCTTCGGACGGACCTTGCGCTCGCGCTGTTCGGCGTCTCGGGTCTTATCCTCGCCTGGCTAGCTGTGCAACGGCTCGATCGCTTGTCGTCTTGGATCATGCACGGCGAGGACTAGGGGTGCCGTGCGGGAGTCCTCAGCCTCCCGTATCGCTGAAGTGCATCCAGTCGCTGGCGGAACTCCAGTTCCCTCCCCAGCCCCAACCCAGCTCGGCGAACATCGTCTCGATCTCGGGTGTGATCATTCCCGGAACTTCGCGGTCGCGGTCGAGGTAGGAGGTCGCGAGCTCGGGAATCACGAGGTCGCCTTTCACGTACGGGTTATGAAAAGGATTGATATCGATGGCTCCGCCATGGGCATGCCTCGACCATGCCCGAGAGTTCACGGCCGGACGGCAAACGTAACTTGAGGTGTTGTTGCTGTCGCCGGTCGGATGAGCATCGACGGCCTCTTGGGTTGTAACCCGCATCTCTTCGATCGGAAACCTGGCCGCGTGAAGCTCCGCGAAGATTTCGACGACCGTCGGTGTGAAGTCTCGGTGCAGGATGAATTCGCCCGTGTGAAAGCGGCCATCAAAGCCGAAAAAGCTCACCTGTGCATACGTGAGATCGGTCGAGTGCACCGGACATTCGTCTCTCCACGTCGACCGTGCGAGGACGTGCGCGGGTGGAGGAGTCTGCATCGACGAAACAAACGTCGAGTCGACAGGAGCGGGAAGGTCGTCGATCGTCCAGAGCTGTCGGTCGACGAGTTCAGGAGGTGTTGGCTGCGCGATGCCATTGTCTTCTCCGGCTCGCAGATCCAGCTTGAGCGTGCCCAGCCAATCCGGCCGAGGCGAGCCAGTGCGTTTGGGAGGGGGAGTCGTAGTCGTCGAAGAACTGCTCACAGGCGGTGGGGTCGTCGTTGGCGCTGCTGTCGCTGGCGCTGCTGTGGTCGGTGCGGGCGCCGACGTAGCCGGGGTTTCCACTGACGACTCGATCGACGAGGTGCAGCCAGCCAGAACAACAGCCAGGACGCACCACTTCATACACGTTGTTCGCACGTGGTCGAACCTAGTGTCGGTCGAGCCCTGAGCCGCAGCAACTTTCTGGGTTGGGCTTACGCGTGGCAATCTGTGAGATGTCGTCGACCGGTCAACAATGAGTATCGGTGTCGGATTTGTGGTCGCCGCACTTTGCGTGGCGCTCATCGACTGGTGGTCCGTTGCTGGAGATCACAACAGAACGGAGTCGGTCGCCAAGCCGCTCGTGATGGCGGCCCTGATCGCTGGCATCATCGTCGAGGGTCCGGGCGCGAGCGGATGGCTCGTGGTGCTCGGGCTGAGTTGTTCGTTGATCGGCGACGTGTTGTTGCTGCCGACCGTCGATCGATTCATCGCCGGACTTGCCGCGTTTCTCATAGGTCATGTGTGTTTCACCTCTGGGTTCTTGTTGGAGGCGAGCGTCGAAGCCGTACCGATCGCCCTTGGGGTGGCGCTCGCACTCGTGGCGACGCTCACCGCCGGGCGACAGATCATCCGGTCCGCCACAGCGCGCGACTCGCGCCTCGCGCGGCCGGTCGGTGCCTACATCGCGGTCCTCGGCGTGATG
>JBLIMK010000139.1:0-5558 GCA_047638715.1 Verrucomicrobiales bacterium | reverse complement strand
GATGAATTACTGACACTGGGTTCGCCTCCTTTCACAACAGAGCTCTTTATTGATTGAAGAGTTATCTCTTGTGGGGGGCGAGCAGGTACTGCGAGCTTACTACGAACGTACGTTCGATAGCAACACTGCGACCAGCCGTTCGTCGGTCTCGGTCCCACAACTGCCGAGGCGCTCTTAGGCTAAGATCGGCGGCGTCATCTAGTGGGAATTTATGTCCAAGGATCCAAAGCTCGACCGGCTGCATGCCACACCGCTGTTCGCAAACTGCGATCCCAACGAACTTAAACATCTCGTTGCGATCATCGACACGGTGAATGTGGCGGAGGGTTCCGAGCTCTTTCGTGAGGGCCGACGTGAACAGTTCGCGTACGTCGTCGAGTCCGGCACCGCCGAGGTCAGCGTGGACGGTCAGATCGTCGCTGAGATCCCCGAGGGTGAAATGATCGGGGAGATCGGGCTTCTCTTGTCTGGGCCGGCGTCGGCCACCGTGACAGCCAAGACGGCTATGTCGCTACTGACGATCCCCCGCGATCGGTTCGGGTCCGTTCTCGAGGACACGCCAGGCCTTGGCATCGCGATTGCGAAAGAGCTCGCGCAGCGCCTCCGGAATCTCGACCAAAAGCTTCACTAACCAAATCGGATTTGCCCATCGTGACGATGTCGGGCACCACTCCCCCGAGCTCGAATCCCCAGAAGGTATTTCCGAGGCGCCCGAACCCGACCTGGACTTCGTCAGAGATGCAAGGTCCGCCCACGTCGCGGACATGCGCGAACGTCGTCGGAATACTTTGTCGCAGCGGACGAGGAAGACCACTTCGAGCGGATCGGGAAGAAGCTCGACGAGAGGCACATCGAACCAGCATTTCCCGTCGATCCAGTCGAGCAACCAAAACACGTCGCCACCCGATTCGACCCGCTCCGCGTCTGCAATATTCAGATCGTCCAGGGCGAGTTGGGCGTCCAGAGCATTCACTGGCGGGCGCCGTCGATTCGTTTACGCGGACCATCTACCCTCTATGGGTCCACACCGATATTCGGTCAAACATGTGGACCACGCGATTGCCGCGACCAGTTCGGTACGATCATCGAAGTTATGTCGGTCGGAACAATCCTCGCCAGCCTGGACGGCCTGGGATGACCCCGAAGGGCCGCTTGAAGACCGACCTTCTCCCGTTCCAGGTGGTGCTCTTCGCATCATCGGCTGCAGTCGCTGGAATCATCCCGCTCCTCGGCGAACTCCGCGACACGCTCGGCTTTACCGAGACAGCAATCGGCATCGTCGTCGCGGCGGGTTTCCTTGGTTCTTTCGTGGCCCAGGTGGGATTTTCACGATTCGCTGACCTCGGCTACGGGCGCCAAATGGTCACCGCTGGACTCGCGGTCGCCGCGGTGTCGCTTTTGTCGATGGCGTTCGCCGAGCAGCTTTGGCTATGGATCCTTCTTCGGGCATTGCTCGGTTTCGGGACCGGACTTGTTGTGCCAGGCGTGCGCCGCGCTGCGGCCGTAAATGACCCCGCCCGAGTTGGCGAGAACCTCGGGCGGTTGGTCGTTGGCGATATGAGCGGCTTTCTGCTCGGACCGGTTGCTGTCGCGCTGATCGAGCGGGCGTTCGGCTTCAGTGCACCGTTCATCGTGCTCACCGTGGTGATGTTGCTGTTCATCCCGATCGCCGCCCAGTTGCCCGCCGACCGCGGCGCGCTCGATGTGTCGGGGAGGAAGAACTCCTTCGACCTTCTCAAAATACGGCGACTCCAAGGCGCCCTCATCCTGGTGCTCGGCTATTTCTCGCTCATCGGAGCGTGGGAAGCCGTCATGCCCGTGATGTTCGCCGATCGGGGTGGATCGCCGCTCACGACCGGGATCGCTTTTACGCTGCTTGGCATCCCAATGATTCTCTTCAGCGCACTGGCTGGACGGACCGCCGACCGCGTTGGTCCGCCAATCGTTGCAATGGGAGCACTAACGATCATCGGATTCTCCACGATGCTGTACGGCGTCATCAACCCAATCCCAGCGCTCGTCGTATTCCAAGGAGCAATGGGCGTTGCTGACGCCTTCGGGTTCACAGCAACGCAAGTAGCGGTCTCACGCGCCGTCCCCGAGGATCGCCAAGCAGCCGCGCTCGGGCTGATGGGTGGCGTGCAGGTCTTGGGCGCCGGGATCTTTGCGTTCCCCGCCGCGGCGCTCTACCAAGAAACAGGCGAAGAGGTCACCTGGGTCGTGGTCGGGCTCATCATGTTGGCCCTCGTCGCCCTCGGAGCGGCACGACTGCGAGGCACGCACCCGAACGTGACGGCCATCTAAACGCAAACGCGTCGCTCGTTGGCCACGCTCACGCATCAGGGCCACGGATTCACCCGCGGGTCAGTTAGATTCAGCGCTGCTATACCGGAATCAGGCTGGCTCATCGGAGAAGCGCTATGACGAACGACAGCAACCACGAGGCCGAGCCGATGAACGAGCCTCGTTATAGCGAGCTCGCCACCTTCATGCGAACCCGCTGGCAGCCAGATTTGGCCGATGTGGACATCGCTCTCTACGGCGTGCCATACGACGGTGGCGTAACAAACCGCCCCGGAGCCAGGCACGGCCCGCGAGAGATCCGCAATCAGTCATCTCTCATGCGAGCGTTCAATCACGCCACCCGGATCAATCCGCACGACCTCTGTTCGGTCGCCGATGTTGGCGACGTGCGCTTCCGCGAGGTCTATGACAACGAGCAGTGCATGAACGACATTGAGGCGTTTGTGAATCGCATTCTCCAAGCGGGGGCAATCCCGCTCGCGGCAGGTGGCGACCACTCGATCACGTACCCGATATTCAAAGCATTGGCCACTCCCGATGCACCGATCGGCATGATCCACATCGACGCGCACACCGACACGTGGGGGCCGTTCCGCGGTTCGAAGTTTCACCACGGCTCGCCTTTTCGCCTAGCTTGCGACGAGGGCCTCCTCGACCCGACCCGCACGATCCAGATCGGCATCCGGGGCGCCCAGAACTTTGAGGATGGCTGGCAGTACTCCGAGGAGAAGGGCATGCGCGTCGTCTTCATCGAGGAGTTCGCCGAGATCGGTGTCGAGGCCGTGATCGCCGAGGCTCGACGCGTCGTTGGTGACGGTCCGACCTACATCAGTTTCGACGTCGACGGACTAGACCCCGCGTACGCTCCCGGCACCGGCACACCCGAGGTTGGCGGAATCACGACTCGTGAGGCCAACCAACTGCTCCGTGGCCTACGCAACCTCAACCTCATCGGTGGCGACGTTGTTGAGGTTTCACCACCGTTCGATCCATCGGGGAATACCGCACTCGTTGGGGCGACGCTGATGTACGAGATCCTGTGTCTGCTCGCCGAAGCTCGCGCGAATGGCTGAGCTCTGCGAGCGTGTCGGTTCCTGCCTCGTCGATGCCGGAGCGCCATGGGGCAGCGTGGACCCGAGGGGTCCATCCGCTGGTTGAGCGAGACCCTTGGCATCAGAGGTTGAGCAGGTGGCCGAATCCTTCGAAGCGGTCGTCGATCCCGGCAAGGCGCAGCATGTGCCAGGCGAGGGCGAGGTTGCTCGACACGACGGGCATGCCGAGTTCGTCCTCGAAGCGTTCAACTTCGGTGAACAAACGGATGCTCGTGCAACTGACGAACAGCGCGTCGACCGAGGCTTCGGCGGCCACGGTCTTGAGTCCTTCGAGGACTGACTCAGGAGAAAGTCGACCAACGGTGAAGTCGTCCTCGACGAGGAACGAACCGAATGAGTCCACGGTAAATCCGTCAGCCTCGAAGCGGTCGATGACGGGTTGGGTCACGGCGGCCGAGTAGGGCGTGAGCACGCCGATTGTTTTGGCCTCGAGGGCGCTCAGCGCGGCGACGGCGGCCCGAATCGGGTTCGTGACGGTCACACGGGGATGCGCCTCCTGAATCGCAGCCTCGACGCCAGCGTCGCCGATCAGCGTGGAAGCCGAGGTGCAGCCGAAGGCGACCACGTCGAAGTCGAAGATCGACGGAAGCAAGCCAGCTGCCTTAGGAAGCCGCGCTCGCATGGCGGTCAGGGTCTCGGCGTTGATGTGCATCTCGTTGGCGATGCGGCTGTGATGCAGAGCCACATCGGGCAGCGGGAGGAGACGGAGTTCGTTCTCGACGGTTTGGTCGGTCTCGAGCACGATGAGCCCAAGAGTTCCTCGTGAACCGATTCCGCCATCGGTCTGATGCGGAACGTGGATTGGTTGACGTTGCGCCGCTGTCGTCTGCATGGCTCTAGCGTGCCATACCGTTGTTCAGACGGTGGAGTCCACCATGCCGCCGAGCAGGCCAGGACGTTCGCGGATTGCGGTGCGCAACCCGAAGGCTGCGCCGATCACCAGGAACAAGACCGCCTCTGCGAGCGCTGCACCCCGGTCGATGAACGTTGGACCGGTCATTCTGTCGGTCAGATGTAATCCGAGCGATGTCACGAGGACGAGCGCAGCGGCACCAGCCGCACCAACAGCAGCGTCTCCCAAGACCCGGCGACCGCGGCTGCGAAGACTCAGCGGCCAGAGAACCGCCGCAATCACCGGAGCGAAGTGATACGTGAGGCTCGGGCTTCGGTTGGCGAGCAGTATCCAAACGATGCAGACGAGACCGGTCAGGAGGGCACCGCGTAGATGAGTGGGTTCCTTCAGCATTGACGGGAGCATGGAGCAGAAACCCACGCGGGCGGGCAACGATTCCCCCGCTACTGCTTTGGCGTTTGGGACCGACTCACAAACCACGCTGACGACATGATCAGGCCACCCCGCCCATGAACCCGATAAAGAGTCCGATCATCTGGATCCGCCCGGGCGTCTTTCGGGCCATGCCGATCGAGATCGCGAGCACGAACAGCGGACCCGCCGATTGCACCATCCCCGCAACGGACGACTCGATTCGTTGTTCCGCGAAGGCGAAGAACAGGCCGGGAAGAAGTGTTCCCATGATGCCGACGGCCGGACGCGGTCACTCCATACGCTCGCGAAGGATCTGGCCTTTGGAAGTGAAGAGCTCACGGCCTTCGCCAAACACGTCGAGCCGCCTGGCGAAGAATGTGAGAACCCCGAGCCCGATGAGCTCCATCAGCACCAGCATCACAGCCGATCGCTCGAATTCGTTCACAACGCTCCCGCCGAGCGCATCAGCCCCAAGGAACGGCCACCAGAAGACCTCGGCATCAGCCCACGAGCCGTCGAGAACGAGATGCATAAACATCCCGATCGGAACCCCGAGCCATCGTCTACGAAGCAGTCGGCGATTTTGTGTTGCGAGCATCACGACGGCGAGCATCACGACGGGGGCGAGCAGCGCGTGAAGCACCCATGGCCCCCCGACGAGACCTTCGAGCACGGGCAGGACAGCGCCAGCCATCACCAATCGATAGTCGAGGGCGGGCGAAGAAAACACGATCAGAACGGCCGCGAACGACAGTCCAAGGAACCAAAAGAACATGCGGCGCGAAGAGTCCTAGACGAGCTTTGCGACGAGCCGGCCACAGTCGACGCATGGTTCGAGTGTGCCCGCTGGCAGGTGCTTCCAGCGGTCGAGCTCG
>JBLIMK010000138.1:0-5603 GCA_047638715.1 Verrucomicrobiales bacterium | reverse complement strand
ACGAAAATGCCGGCACGAACATGTCTCGGCGTTTCGAGGGGGTCGATCGAAGCAGCTATCCGGATCATTGGCTGTTGGCGGAGGGTTTGTCGCTCGATCACTTTGAACTGCGAGGAGCCAACCACACGGTACGAAGCTTCCGGCTTGAGCGAGAGACGTCCTCACATCTGACCGCCACCCTGGTTGGTCGATACGAAACGAGCGTCGGGGGCGGCCCCCTTCAGGGTTGCGTCGGTACCTTTGAAGATGCCACAGGATTCCTCCAGGTGTTTGTACCGCAGGTAACTGGCCTCGCCGGTGCCCTCGGGCCACATGGGGCGGTAGAGATCGATGTGCTCGCGGTGAGTCCGAATGGGACGAACCTCGACTCGCTCTCGGCAAAAAGTGATCTACAAGAGGCGGTCAGCGGGGGTTCGTTCGACCATCGGAATGACCTCATCGTGCGGTTGTTCGAACAGATGAAGTATCTGGACACGTCGATCATCGTTACCGGTCTCCGCCCGATTCGGTAGGCGAAATCTGCGCCGACGGTTCTCAGTTGAGCGGCGGAAGGGAACCGAAATCAAGTTCGGTCAAAGGCTCTTCCTCGGGAGCTTCGCTCACGATTTCGATGTCCTGACGAACGCGCTCGGGTTCGATCACTTCGGCAATTCCGAGCATCGCTGCCGCGATGATGCCGCCCGCGAGCGTCGCTCCTGCACGCTGCGTCCGCGTGGGGTCGCTTTTTGTTGGGGTGATCGCTTCTTGGAGAGCACAACCGTCGATCGTGACCCGATGCATGACGCGGCGTTGCCCGGCGTAGTCGTTATGGGCGAAGTGCCACATCGCCCGGTTGTCCCACAGCGCCACCGACCCGGGTTCCCATTCGAAGCGCCCGACGAATTCGTCGCTCTGACAGTGCGAGTACAGCTGGTTGAGGAGTGCTAACCCTTCGTTCTCGTCCATGCCGTCGATCCCGGTCGTGAACGTGGGATTGACATACAGCGCTTTTCGGCCGCTGATCGGATGTCGAATGACCACAGGGTGGTGCACGTCGGGCATTTCGTCTGCAACGTCGTCGTTCCCGAGACGTCCTTCGTACTCGGCGTCTTGCTCCTGAGCGCCAAAGACGCGCCGAGCTGAATGTGTCGCCCAGAGCGCTTCGAGAGCTTTTTGTGTACCTGATGTCAGCGCGTCGAATGCGGCATACATGGAAGCGAAAGACGTGTCGCCGCCGGAAGCGGGCAGGTCTCGAGCAACGAGCACGGAGCCGAGCGCCGGTTCCTGGTCGTAGCTGTGATCGGCGTGCCAAGTGCTGCCAATGTTGGTTCGGTCCGATGCTTCCTTGACCACCAAGGCGATCTCGGGATACCCGGGGTGAGCACTGAAGAACCGATTCACGTTGATCGACCCCCAACGTCGAGCAAAATCCACATGATCTTGTTCGGTCAGAATTTGGTCTCGGAAGAAGATTGCTCCAAAGGCTGCGAACGCCGCTTCGATCTGATTCCAATCGCCGACGGTGAGCGTCGCGATATCGACTCCAAGGACTTCGGCTCCTGCACCCTCGAGAGGCCGAATCTCCAAAGGTGTCATAAAGGAATTCTGCCAGGAGTCGCGGAAAACTGCAGCGGTGATTCCAAATGATGGCTTCGGTAGTGTCCAGAGCTCGAGTGCAGAGAAGACTGAGAAACGTGGCGAGATACCTACACACCGCGGCCAGCGGCGATCCGAGCGAGGTCCCCGTTCGAGATGCAGCGACCGTCATGATATTGCGCGATGAGCCGGAATTCGAAGTGTTGATGGTCCAACGTACGTCGAAGGTCGCGTTTGCGGCGAGTGCATGGGTGTTCCCGGGCGGTCGTGTCGATCCAGAAGATCAAGTTCCCGAAAATGCTCCGATCGTGGGACGCACCGATGAGGAAGCGTCCTCGATCCTCAATGTGGGCAGTGGAGGAATCGCGTGGTGGATCGCAGCGGTTCGCGAGACGATCGAAGAGGCTGGGCTGCTGCTTCTCGATTCGGCGAGCAACCCCACCTCAGAAGCGATCTATGCGGTTCGTGCCTCGGTGCATGCCGACAGCGGAGCGCTCTTCCCGTCGCTGGCTAATGAAGGCCTTCGACTCGATTTGAGTCGTGTGCATGAGGTTGCACGCTTCATCACCCCGCTCGGACCACCGCGCCGCTTCGACACGAGATTCTTCGTGGCAGCGGCACCAAAAGGTCAGAGCGTGTCCCCAGATCACGGAGAGATCGTGGCCACAAAGTGGGTTTCACCGCATGAAGCGTTGGAACTGTGGGAAAATGAATCGTTTCCTCTGATGTCCGTCACGCACCGGATGTTGGCATGCCTCAGACGGTATTCATCGGTTGACGAAGTGATTGCGCGAGCCGTCGAACGTGCACCCGAGCGCCGCGTCCGTGTGAACGACCCCGAGGGTGCCTATCACGTTCTGCTTCCCGAGGATCCGGGTTATGCCGACGCCGAACTCGAGATCGAGCACGGGTGGGTCCGGCTCTGACAGTTATCCGACGGCGCCTTCGAGGTGTTTCAGCCCAGCGCGGGACAAGCGACGACGTTCGATGGGGTCCGACACGACGATCCAACGTTCACCAGAGGCGTGCAGGATGCCCTCGACGACGCAGCCAGGACGTAGCGCGGGCCCGCGGGCGCTGAAGTCCGCACAGCCACCGAGAGAGACCGGAAGAAACGACCCATCGAACGAATCAGCTGGCGTGGCGTCGGCGCCGCTGGCTCCCACGAGCAGAAAGCGACGTTGCGTCGAGTGACGCCAGCGTTTCGAGTCATCCCTCACGGTGTTGGGATTCGTGTAGAGCACGAGCGTTGGAGAGATCGAGCGCACGATTGGGACGCTGTTCTCGCCGCCTTCGATGAGCGTGAGATGTCGGCCTGAATCCGAGTCGTCCGCGGCGTTCTCATCCTCCGCTAATAACGGTTCTGTGAGCGAGCGTTCGATCACGATGCGGCACGCAGCAGATGATGTGGAGAAGCTCTCCTCGTCAAAGCTGATCTCGCGTTTGGGTAGGCAAAGCCGCAGGACCCGATCGGGTTCAGCGACGTGGAAGTGTTCAAGATCTGACGTGGCCGCAATCGTGCTCGGCCGAGCGGAAGCAACGACGATAGGGACGTCGGGATGGTCGAACGCATAGCGGTACAACGACGCGACGGTCTGTGTATCGAGCGTGTTCGCTCGCTGTCGATCGCCGACGTGATCGATGTGCACCAGCGTGCCGAGTCCAAGGGCGTGAATCACCGATGCCAATCCAGCGTCATCGGGAATCGCTTGAGCGCTTTCGTCGTGTGCCTGAAAGTGCTCCGGGTCGAACAGAGCGACCGATTCCGCGAAGGATGGCAGTACAGCGACGTTCGAGTCGCGCCCCTCGGTGCCGTCAAACGGTGTGCACACGGCAACGCCGTCACTCCAAGGACGGCCGTTTCGCAACTCCACATCGTCCAGCCGCAGTGCCGCGAAACGATTACTCAAGAGGCTCATCCACGACAGTTCGAGGCGAGCATGAGCGAGACCAGAGTGAGGAATGACGGTGCCAGCGATCATCACGGGGACGCCGCGGGCATGGGTGACCGCAGGCGCGACTCCAGGTGAATTCGACATGACGATGACGATGACCGGTTCTGCTTCGTCGGCGTCAGCTAGCGCGTCGGATCGATGGAGGGCTGTTGCGACGACGAGTGCGTCGAGTCCGACCGACCCGTCCTCGCCGAGAGCGCAGAACGAAAGGTTGGCTTCGATCGGGCCATTTTCGAGAAATACTGACTCGGTCTTCCACCAGGCCGCGGTGTGGAGCTCGCCGAAGCTCTGGTCGTCCTCGATGCTCCTCACCGGAAGTCCGGGAGCAACGATGTGTGCAACGGTGACGTCAACTCCGAGCAACTCCCACATTTCGGCGAGCTTGCCGAGCGAGGGAAAAACTGCGACCTCGCGCCCGAGTGCGCGCCCCACATCGTCGCCCACGTCGTTCAGATCGATGACCAGTTCGGCTCGCATGTCAGTCCCTTTTCGAGTGGCGGCGTACTCGCCGATACATGCCGATCGGATGTGATCGTGTGTCGATTAGGGCCAAATGGCCTACGTCGAATTCCCTGCGTCCTGCACGACCTTGGCGGTTAGGGTTCAGCGATGAACCGCGCCGAGAAGGCCGATCGCATCGGTGAATTGCTCGATGATCTATATCCAGATCCCCCGGTCCCGCTCGATCATCGGGACCCGTACACACTGATCGTCGCCGTTGCGTTGTCTGCGCAGACGACCGACAAGAAAGTGAACGAGGTGACGCCCGCACTCTTCGCAGCGGCCGACACGCCAGAAAAAATGGCGGCGCTCCACCCCGACAAGATTCTCGAACTCATCAAACAGATCGGCCTCGCTCCGACGAAAGCTCGGAATCTCTCGACTATGGCACACCAGATTATCGACGGTGGCGGAGAGATCATTCCCGACTGGGACTTCCTCGAATCGTTGGCGGGCGTTGGCCACAAGACGGCGAGTGTTGTGATGGCAGGCTCGTTTGGTGTGCCAGCGTTTGCGGTCGATACGCACATCCACCGCTTAGCGAATCGGTGGGGTCTCTCGAATGGGACGACGGTAGAGAAGACCGAGAAGGACCTGAAGGCGGTCTTCCCAGAAGACACGTGGAATCGGCGTCATCTACAAATCATCTTTTTCGGTCGAGAATATTGCCCGGCGAGATATCACGACCTGCTCGATTGCCCGATCTGTACCTGGGCATCGACCAAAAAGCAGATCGAAAGTGAAGTCAAAATGAATCGATCAAAACAAAACAGAGGAAGAAAATGATCATCGTTGCCGGGACCATCACTATCGACCCAGAAGAGTTTGATGCCTATCAGGCGATCGCTCGGCCCATGATCGAGGCGACGCTTGCCGAGGACGGCTGCCACACATACAACTTCGCCCAGAGTGTCATCGATCCCACGAAGATCGTGATCTACGAAGCTTGGGAGTCGATGGAGCACCTAGAAGCGCACTTCGTCGTGCCGCATATGGCGACATTCAAAGCCGCGATGGGGACGTTGTCGATCAGCGGGCGAGATCTAAAGGCGTACGAAGCGGACGCTGTTCGCACGCTCTAGGACCGTGGGTCTGAGTCGCTGTGGAGGACGTCGACGTCGCGGAACTCAATTCCAGGCTTGATGCGACCCATTCGGAAATCCTGAACCCAACTTCTTACGCAGCGATTGAGGACGGCTTGGTCTCGCCTGAATCGGTCTTGAGTAGAGGGGCTTCGGGCAGAAGAACCGCCGTATCGGCGTAGACGCGAAGTGCCGTGCTTAGCCCGGCGTGAGGGGCGACGACGCGCACCGTCAAGCCCGCGCCCCGAGCTTCGTGAGCAATGCTGCAGAAGGCGTGATCACCCGACACAATGCACAGCTCGGTATATCGGTCGGCGACGTGAACCGCATCGATTGCATCGACGAGCGCACTATCTGCTCCATCTTTTCCCTTGCCCGTAACGATCTGGGCGCCAGGGAAGAGATCGTTCGCAAGAAAGGCGAGGTGTGGATTGCAGCCGACGATCAACATGTCGCCGGGGCGACGTGCCTGGGCGAGCGAAAGAATCTC
>JBLIMK010000137.1:0-5646 GCA_047638715.1 Verrucomicrobiales bacterium | reverse complement strand
TCGGAGATTCGATGAGTTCGGGGTGCGCGAGAAGGACACGGCCCTGCACGACCGCAGCATCGTATGAATCGTCGATCGCCTCGGGGCCAGCCACGGCCTGGCCATCGATAGGACTCACCGACTCGCCTGCGAGCGATACGAGTGTGACGTCGTGGTCTTTCGACAGGGCTCTGGCGATATGTGCGGCGCGAATCGCGGGTCCCGCGAGCCGGCGTCCAATCGGTTCAGGAGAAGCCACCAACACTCGAGCCATCGGGGCCGAGACTAGCTGTTGGCTCAACGTCCGCGGAGCCACCGGATCGTCGACTGCACTGGAGCCGACAAAACCCCGAAACAGTCTTTTCGATATTCCTTCTGTCGTAATATGACGAAAAGGCAAGTGGTTGTCAGAATCATCCGACGTGGTCGTCCATATTCATGAGTACTTCCCCTGAATCGAACATCGCTGTCCGGCCTTTGGCCGCAGCGCTATCCAGGGAGAATCCCGATGTATCCAACCGCCCCCGATCTTCAAGGTCGCACCACGGCCTCGATCGTTCCGTGGTCGACCGCCACACCCGACGAACCGGGCTTCGATGCTCGCAGCCACTATGCCGAGACGTTCTGGTTGCCGATCCTTGGACCGTCAACCATGTGGTTCATGCGCAAGATCGCCGAACGTTTCGATGCCGAACCCAATGGCTTCGACCTCGACCTGATCGATACCTCCAGAGCGTTGGGAATCGCCTCGCAAGGTGGCCGAAACAACGCATTTCATCGATCGATCAACCGGGTTGTGAGCTTCAACATGGGGGCGACGGTGAACGAATCCACCATCGCCGTCCGCCAGATCATGCCCCTCTTGCACGCTGGCCAAGTCGGACGGCTTTCCCCACGGTTGCAGAGGCTGCATGACGAGGCGGTGCGATCACGAAAGGCGAACCTCGACGAGGATCTTCTCCGATCGACCGAAGTCGCGTCCACCCTCCTGCGCCTCGGCGACAGCCCCGACATTGTCGAACGGCAGCTCGTGAGCTGGGGAATCGAACCGAACACGGCGAACACCGCGGTCAACCACGCCTGGGCCGATAAGGCCCGGGCCGATGATCACGCGGCCTGGGCGTAATTCTCCTTCGATGCTCAGAGATCCTTCGTGAAGTAGCGGATCTCGGGGAGTTCGGTATAGCCGAGCTCCCGCCAAAAGGCCGCCCCACCGTCGTTGTGGTCCCAGACCGCCAGCCGCAGCTTGGTTATCCCCGCGGCGAGGAAGCGGCTCTCGAGTTCGACGATAAGTCGACGACCGAGGCCGCTTCCTTGCTCGCTCGGATGAATCGCGACCCGTTTGAGCCAGCCACGATGGTTGTCATAACAACCCATAGCAACGGCTGTCAACGCGTCTCGGTTCATGCGCTCGCCCACGACGAAGAGATCATCTTCGGCGAGCAATCGTTCTTGGATCTCGTGCTCATGGACCGATCGGCCACCACCGAGCCCCGACGCTTCCCAGAGGTCGCATATCGCGTCGACATCGGCCGCGGTCGCAGAGCGAAATCTGACCGGTTCGCCGATCGACATTGGCTTAGGACCAGTTGCGAGCCAGAGCTACGAGCGTACGCACGCCAAAGCCCGTGCCACCCTTGCGGTGTTCAACGTCTTCGCCATCGGTCCAGGCCGGCCCGGCAATGTCGAGGTGCACCCACGGAATGCCATCGGCGACGAACTCTTCCAAGATCAGACCGGCGGTCAACGCGCCGCCGTGCGCTCCCGCGATGTTCATCATGTCGGCGACCGGGGACTCGAAGTAGGTCTTGTAATCGGCCGGCAGCGGCAAACGCCATACCCGCTCGCCCGCGGACTCGGCCGCGTCCGCGACCTTTCCGGCGAAGTCGTCGTCGTTGCTCATGAGTCCAGCGATCTTCGGACCGAGTGCGACCATGCATGCACCGGTGAGCGTCGCAAGGTCGATGATGGCATCGGGCTTGGCCTCGCTCGCGAGGCTCAACGCATCGGCGAGCACCAGACGGCCCTCGGCGTCGGTGTTCAGAACCTCGATCGTCTTGCCGTTTCGGATCTTGAGAACATCACCCGGCCGGGTCGCGTCTCCACCGAGCATGTTGTCGGTCATCGGCAGATAGGCACGCACCCGTACTGGAACTCCTGCTGCCTTCAGGGCCGACATTGCACCGATAACTGCGGCAGCGCCGCCCATATCGCACTTCATTGTCATCATGCCGGTGCCGGTCTTGATCGACAGGCCTCCAGAATCGAACGTGATGCCCTTGCCAACGAACGCGATCGTGGCCTTCGGCTTTGGTGGCGAGTAGGTCAACTCGACGAAACGAGGGTGGTTGGTGGAACCTCGGTTTACGCCGAGGACTCCGCCGAGCTTCGCTTTCTTGATCGCGGCGAGATCCATGACCTTGCTCGTGAGGCCAGCGGTCTTCGCCATCGCAACGGTGCGCTTGGCAAACTCGGCCGGTGTCAGTGTCCCGCCCGGCTCATTGACGAGGGTTCGGGCCAGGCTCTGGCCAGCTGCGATCGCCTGACCGACCGCGAGGCCCTTCTTGACAGCGGCGGAGGTGGACCCCGAAATTGTCACCTTCGCTAGATCGTTGCGAGGCGCCTTCGACTTGTACGTATCGAAAGAGTAGCGGCCGAGCTCGAGCCCCTCAGCAAGGCATTCGGCAGCAGTTCCCTGGTCGAGGCCCTCGGTTCCTGAAACCGCGTCGGCGAGGAGCGAGGTCGCGACGGCCTTGTGACGACGAGCGGCACGAGCAAAACTGGCGCCAGCCTTTCGGAGTGACTGTTCGGTGAGTTCGTCGCTCTTGCCGAGCCCGACTGCGGCGACGAGTCCCTTGCTGGTCTCGACGATCATCGTCTTGCCGAGACTGCCGTCGAATCCACGACTGTCGAGGAGAGCGTCTGGCAACCCCTTCGGTCGGTCCTTGTCGCTAAAGACACCAACACCAACAAGCTTGGCTGCGGCAGGAGCGGAACGGGCGGTCGTAATCATCAAAGCCATTCGCCGAGACTAGCCCTTGAAACCCCACTGGATCAGCTACTGCTCGTCATCTAGGTTGCATCCAATGACGACTCGGACCGACTGGAATCCGATTCTTCGTACGGAGCTGGACGAGTCCTATTGGAAAGACTTGCAACGGTTCGTGAGCGACGAGCGAGCAAGCCACACGGTTTACCCTCCGCCCGACGAGGTCTTCCGCTCTCTGCACCTCACGCCCTATGCATCGACAAAGGTTCTCATCCTTGGCCAGGACCCGTACCACGGCCCCGGTCAGGCAAACGGACTCGCGTTCTCCGTCCGCGACGGCGTCAAGATTCCGCCCAGCCTTCAGAACATCCACAAAGAACTCGAAGCCGACGTTGGACTCCCACGCCCAGCCCATGGCGATCTCGAGCCATGGGCGCGTCAGGGAGTGTTGTTGATCAACGCCACCCTCACGGTTCGCGCTGGGGCTGCCGCCTCGCATCAGAAGCAGGGCTGGGAGACCTTCACCGATCGAATCATCCGTTCGGTAAACAACAAACCACAGCGGGTCGTCTTCATCCTGTGGGGCGCTTCGGCGCGCAAGAAGAAGGAACTTGTCGATACGTCACGACATGTGATCATCGAATCTCCGCACCCGTCGCCATTGTCAGCACATCGCGGCTTCTTGGGAAGTAAGCCGTTCTCACGAACGAACGAAGCGCTGGCCGAGGCTGGCCTCGCCGTGATCGACTGGTCGCTTTGATCGGAGTTCGTCGACGACGACGAGCGCGAGCGCAGCCCATATCCAGGCAAATCCCCACAAGCGCCCTTGGCTGACGGGTTCATCGAATATCCGCCAGCCGACCAAGAATTGAAGCGCGGGGTTGATGTACTGCAGCAATCCAATCGCGACCAAGGACGATTGCCTCACGGCGGAGGCAAAGAGCAACAACGGCACCATCGTGACGAGGCCGGTAATCGCCAGGAGCACCAACGTGCGCGGTTCGCCATCGCCTCCGACATCGGCACCGCTGCTCACCCGAACAATGAGCACCGAGACCAAGACGGGAGAGAGGACCATCGTCTCGAACGTCAGGCCATCGACCGCTTGCCACGGACCTTCCTTGCGCGCCCAACCGTATAACGCGAACGAGCTACCAATCGCGAGGCCTACCCATGGGACCGTGCCCAAGACGACGAGGGTCCACACAATCCCGCAGATGGCCAGAAGGAGGGCAATCGCCTGCAACAACCGCAACCGTTCGCCCAGTAGGCCAACTCCGAGAGCGACGGAGAACAGCGGCATGACGAAGTAGCCCAACGCTGCCTCAACGGCCTGTTCGTTGTGAACCGCCCAAAGGAAGACCGCCCAGTTCGACGAGATCGCCAGCGCGGAGAAGACACCGAAAACAAGATGGCGGCGTGTCAATTGCCTCATGGGGTTACGACGTCTTATTAACCAGACCAACGACAAACACACAAAAGCAAAGATCACTCGAAACGTGAGTTGGTCGATCGCAGCAACGCTGCCCAACTCGCGCCAGAAAACCGGGGAAATTCCCCACCAGATGTAGGCGAAGCACACGAGCACCGTTGCTCGCCCAGCGGACGTCATCGGGCGAGGCTACGACAGTCCCGGTCTCCCCAACGAGTGCACACTTCTTTCACCGCCGACAGTGCAGCCCGATAGATGATCAGCTCATCGTCGAAGCAGTGATACTCACCTCCTGGATCCCGCGGATCGATTCGGCGCGAGCCAGCATCTACTGCTGCACACTCTGCCCAGGCCTCGGTTCCAAGCCCGTTCTTGCGATCCGGATCGGTCGGCTCCCAGATCGCAAAATCGAGAAGATGGCCAATCTCATGATCCATGAGCTCTTCGAGGCCTTCGTCGGTCCACGGTCGCAAGTCGATCTGGATAATCCCGTCGGGCGGGTTGTTCGTTACGAACGCACCCACTCGAGGCTCGGGGATTGGGACGATGCGAATGTTCTCGACCAACCAGCCGAGGCTCGACTCACCAACAAGTTCCCACGCGGTTGCCTCAATTGCCGCCGGTTCGCGAATGTCGGGGTTCGTACGAACATTGTTGACGAGCGTCAAGAGGCCGCCAGCAAGCATTGCCCCCGCAATGAAGAGTCCGAGAATTCGGACCCGTCGGGAAAGTGTCCGCCGCACGCGAGGTTCTCCTGGCGCGCCGAAGAACTCTTCATACTCTTCGTCGGTGAATGTGGTTTCGAATGGATTGGTCACGAGCCGACTGGGAGGGTTTGTTCGAGCGAGACGACCTGGGCGAAGAGGTCACCGACCGCATCGATTCGTTCGAGAACATCCATTGCCTCGAAGCTGAGCCACTCTCCATCTGCGCCGTCACTCACTTCATCCCAAGACAACGGCGTGGAGACGGTCGGGCGATCCTTGCCACGAAGCGAATAGGGCGCGATCGTCGTCTTGTGTCGAGAGTTCTGACTCCAGTCGATGAAGATCTTGTTCGGTCGTTCCTTCTTTGCCATCGTCGCCGTCACGGCTTTCGGCTGTTGCTTTTCGAGGAGTTGCGCGACCGCGAGCGCGAAGTCCGATGCATGGTGATGAGCGTGCGGTGTATTGAGCGGAACGTACATTTGCAGCCCCTTTGAGCCAGACGTCTTCGCGAAGGACTCGAGCCCCACGGTATCGAGAAC
>JBLIMK010000136.1:0-5652 GCA_047638715.1 Verrucomicrobiales bacterium | reverse complement strand
TTTTGTGCCATTTGGGTGCGACGTCGCGCAACCCCAAAACGGCACCAGCCCGGAACCGAGGTTCCGGGCTGGCGGTACTTTTTTGTGGCGGGGGCAGGATTTGAACCTGCGACCTTCGGGTTATGAGCCCGACGAGCTACCAGACTGCTCCACCCCGCGGTTGACAACGATAGCGGGGTGTATGTCGAGTTCAACCGTGCCGTCGTACTCCGAATGGGACGGGAAGGGTCAGACCCCGGCGAGCTCGTTTTGGCGAAATGGGACTGGAAGCGTCCGACCCCAGCGAGCTCGTTTTGGCAACGTCGTTAGCCGATGATCGGAATATCGCGTGGAGCGCGTCGAGAGAGCATCTCCGGGCCGTCGGCGCGGATCACGACGTTCTCCTCATGCAGCATCATTCGTCCCGGAGAGAACGTCATGCCCGGCTCGAGCGTGAGCACCATCCCCTCCTCGATCAGCGTCTCGTCGGTGGCAGTATTCGAAGGCCACTCGGTGAGCTGCATGCCAAGACCATGGCCGAGACGGCCGACATCGTTGCCGAGCGAACCGCCCTCGATCATCACGTCGGCCATCACCTTCCAAAGGTCGGTCGTCGTCACGCCCGGCTTCAACATGTTGAGGCCGGCCTCTGTGGCGTCCCACACCACGTGGTGGGCCCGCTGAGCGTCGGCATCGGCACGCCCGAAGGCGTAGTAACGGTCGAAGTCGCTCGAATAGCCATCCCACACCGTGCCGGTGTCGAACATGAGCAGGTCACCGGGTGATATGACACGGTCGCTCGGCTGTTTGATGACGTCGGTGAACGAACGGCCCGACGCTCCAACGAGGTACGGCACGTCATCTGCGCCGCGTTGGAGAAGGTCGATTCGGAACGCGGTGAAAGCCCGACGTTCCGTCATCCCGACGGACAACAACTCGCCCAAGCCCTCGAAGCCGTCCGATACCAACGAACACACATGGGAGGTCTTCGCGATCTCGCGGTCGGACTTGACCATGCGCAGGGAGCGAACCACATCGGTCGCGTCCACGAAGTCGACGTTAGGGAGGGCCGCTCCGAGCGCATTCCAGTCGGCGAGCGGCATCCGCAGATGTGTTTCATGACCCATCGGTACGCCTATTCGAGATGCTCCCATCGACGTGATCGTGTCGACCAGCAGCGACACGCCGTCGTCCTCTGGTTGTGGCGCCGACCATGTTCGAATGTCGGAGATCCACGTGTCGCCCATCATCGGCGCCCCGATTCCGGGAATCACCGCAATCGGATCGCCCGCAGCGGGAATCAAGACGAACCACGGCCGGGTAGGGCTCTGCCAGAAGGGCGTGTGAAACCCAGTGAAGTACCGCACCTCGGGCTCGGTGCATACGAACAGTGCGTCGATCCCCCGCTTCTGCAACTTCGCTTGCGCCTTCGCACAGCGGGTTTCATATTCGACTTGCGGGAACCCCCGCTCGGGCGTATTGCTCGTCATAGCCGCGACTGTAGGTCGGTCGAGTTCGGTGCCTCTCGTTGGGCGCCACCGAACGCGCCGGATTTCGCCCCCGCGTGCTCAGCCCAGGGTGATGAGCGCCACCGATGTTGCGGCCACAACGAACCCCCAACGTTGCGTTGGAAGCGATCGTTCGCCGAAGAGCACAATCGCCGACAGAACGCTCACTGCGTATCCCATCTGAATCAAGAGGCCCGCGACGGCGAGGTCACGTTGCGCTGCGAGGACGAAGAACATAATGCCGAATGCAGCGGCCGCGCCCGCGATCGCGATGTTCGGCAATGTGCCTCGCTCGGGAGTGAGTGGACGACGCAAGATCGTGGCGATCACCAGCACCGTCATCGACGATGAGATTCTGGTGACGACAGCTGGCCACATGCCGGCATCTTCGGTCAACAACCCAAGGCCTAACGCCATGATGCCGAAACACACGCCGGCAGCCGCGCCGAACGCCACGCCGAGTCGGCGAGCCGCCATGTCTAGATCTGGCCGGATCGGCGACCATCCAATGAGCCCCACTGCAGCCAGCCCGAGCAGCATGCCGAGCACCACGACCAGAGACGGCGCACCATCGAGAGCTAACCCGACCGCCACCGGCACGATGGCACCAACGATGCCCGCCGTCGGCCCGACGATCCCGAGCTCGGACAACTCATAGCCGCGATACAACGCAAGGAGAGCGAGCGCTGAGGCCAATCCTGCGAGTCCGCCGAGCAGCATGTCGCCCGTCGTAGGCGCTCCGCCAGCGAAGGACGCAATCACCGCCATCGTCACTCCGCTGAGGCCGAAGATCCACATCACCGTCGCCCACAACCGGCCCTTGCGAACCGCGACCGCTCCTGAGACATCGGACATCCCAATGAATAAGGCGGCGATCCCCGCGAGCAGAACGGTCATGACGCGGCGGGCCCTCCGGCCGATTGCGTAGGGGTCCGTCCCTGGGCGTCAAACACGCGCGAACGGTAGCCGCCTTGCCACGACCGATCCTCATCCACCTGGCTTCCTACACTGGTGGGATGGCCATCGCCGTGAAACCCTCTCTCGTCATCCCAGACGCCGAACTCACCGAACGTTTCACCGCGTCCGGCGGGCCGGGAGGCCAACACGCAAACAAGGCGGCGACGCGCGTCGAGCTGACCTGGAACATCGAGGACTCAGCCGTCGTATCCGAGACTCAGCGCGCCATCCTCCGCGACCACTTCGGCGACCTACTGCGAGTCGTCGTCGATGACGAGCGTTCACAGCTTCGCAACCGCGATATTGCCGAAGCGAGGTTGGCCGGTCGAGTGCGAACAGCGCTGACCCCGGTGAAGTCTCGCCGAGCCACAAAGCCGAGCAGAGGTTCGAAGCGACGACGCATGGACAAGAAGAGTCAGAACGCCCAAACAAAGAAACTCCGTCAACGCCCCAATGCCGACGACTGAGGTGTGACGCCTGCACTCCCGAGTGTGACGCCTGCACCTTCCGAGAACGAATAATTACATGCTGTTCGTGTCGTTACTAGAAGTATGAATTTCAAGTGGCGACTGACGTCCTCGGTCGAGAACAAGAAGGCTGCGGCGCGCCACTCGGCCGAGTGGTTCGTCGGGATCTCACGCCACGGCGTCCTCGCCGCTGAACGCGCGGCACAAGGACCCCGCGCTCAGGCCACCTATCGCAGCGCGCTCAGTCTCTTCGCCGGCTCGATCTTCATCGGCCTCGGAGTGTCGCTCTTCGTGCACGGCCATCTCGGTGTGCCCGCGTACGATGTCATGCTCACCGCACTCCGCGACCTGCTCGGCGTATCGCTCGGCCAAGCAAGCTGGATCTTCACCGGATTTCTGTTCCTTGTGGCGTCGCTCCTCGGACACCGTCCCCGTATGAGTGGCCTCTTCTATGTCCTCAGCAATGGCATCGCGGTCGATGTCTGGATGCGCCTCATCCGCGACCCCGAACCGCTCGCCGTTCGCATGCTGTTCGTTCTGCTCGGCACGTTGGCGATCGCCGCGGGCGTCGCGCTCGTGATCCACGCAGGCCTCACCGGTGGCGCGATCGAGCTACTGATGAACGCAGGCTCAGACCGCGGACTCGACCCGTTCCAGGTGCGAATGGCGATCGAGGTTCTCATCGTGCTCGTTGGTGTCGCGCTCGGCGGCGATCTCGGGTTCGCCACCGTCTTTTTTGTGCTCACTATGAGCCCTGCGCTCAAGGCCGGTCAGCAAGCGCTCGCCGATCATCGAGCTGGCCGAACAGCGAGGCTCGCCGCCTGAAAGGTGACACGTCTCCCCCGGTTTGATTGCCTTAGCTATCTCGGTCAGGCTCGGTCTTAGACCCAGGAGATTGACGTGCAAACGAACGAATCGAGCCGCGCCCCCGAGCAATCAAACGAGGGCTCATCCCGTTACCGGTTTCTACTAATCCCACCCTTCCGCCTTCCGAGCCAAACCGAGTGGGGTTACCAGACCCTCCACCTCGACGGTGGCCTGCCGAAAGCCGAAAGGTTGATGAATGCGGAGATGACGCTCCCATTCCTCGAAGGCATCGACTGGGATCTTCACCCCGGAGCCGAACCGACCTATGGAGACTGGCCGGTCGAAACTCGCGAAGAGTTCACCTACGCCGCCGACGCGAGGCTCAAGAACATTCGCGAAGCCTGCGAGAGCGGTCGCTACAACGGGATCGTTCTTCTCGGCGGCGGCGAGCCCGGGTTCATGGAAGCCCGCGAGATGTGCCGGTCGTTCGGAATCGTATGTACAGCGAACGGCCATTCGCAGATGTACCTGGCAACGATGCTTGGCCACAAGTTCTCCGTGATCGACATCGCCGGTGTGCACAACGTCTACTACCGCGACCTCATCCATACCCATCAACTACAAAACCGCTGCGCGTCGATCCGCAACATCGGCATGCGACTACCTCGTCCCGGCGTCGACGAGGGGCCGATGATTCGCGAGGAACGCGACAAAGCTCTCGCGGGCGAGCAATCGATCGCGGTCGACAACGCCATCGAACAGGCCGAGCTCGCGTTGATGGAAGACGGCGCAGAAGTCATCACACTTGGATGTTCCGGCGTGTTTTGGCTCAAGCCATTCATACAGGCCGGTCTCGACGAGCGTGGCTGGGAAGTGCCCGTACTCGAGGGTTACTCGTCGTCGATCCTGTTAGCCAAGCTGATGGTCGACCTCGGGGTCAACGCCTCTGGCATCACGTACATGGGCGACCACCCGAAACGGCTTCCAGGCAAAATCCTGATGTAGGGCCTCGCCCGAATCGCCCGACTCGACTTGGGCTCGTGTCAGAACTCGTAGCCGGCTTCGTGAACCGCGATAAGGGCAGCGTTCACCACGCTGCCCGCGTTGATCCCCGTGACCTCGTGGAGGTCCGCAATCGTGCCCGACTCACCGAAGCGGTCGACGCCAAGCGTGAGCTGACGGGTTCCGATCGCCGAACCAATCCACGCGAGGCTGTGGCTCGACGCGTCGTGCACCGAGACCACGGGGCGCCGTCGCTCGCTCGCAGGAATGAGACGATGCAGGTGGCTGGGTTCGCGAACGACCGACGCACTCTGGGTCGAGGCGGCATAGGTTCGCTGCCAGCTCCGGTAGGCACGGTCGGGACTTGACAGGTGGATCACGCTCGCTTGCACGCCCTCATCATCGAGCTCCTCGGCCGCAGCCAGAGCCTCGGGAGCCATGACCCCGGTTGTGACGATCGTGACCCCGGGCCGACCATCGTCGGGCGCGTCTCGCAACCGGTAACCGCCTGCGAGCACCGCTCCGCGTAGCGACGCCTCGCCCATCCGATCGAACGCATCGGCGAAAGGCTGCTGGTCGATCGGGCGGGTCGACAGGCGCAAGTAACAGCTCTCCCCATCGTCGTCGCCAAGACGTCGAAGCGCGTCGCAGAGCAACCAGTCGACCTCGGTGGCATACGCTGGTTCGGCATAATGAACGTTCGGTAGCTCCGCCCCGACCGACGCCGTGATCGTCGACTGATGCGCACCACCTTCGGGAGCGAGCGTGACACCGGCCGGGGTACCGACAACCACGAACCTCGCATCGTTGTATACGCCATAGATGAACGCATCGAGTCCACGCAGAACGAACGGGTCGTAGACCGCCCCGATCGGCAGCAGGTGATGGCCGTGATGATCGTGACTGAGGCCAAGCTGCCCGAGCAACATGAA
>JBLIMK010000135.1:0-5750 GCA_047638715.1 Verrucomicrobiales bacterium | reverse complement strand
CCAGTCTGAAGTGCGCCTGCTCGACCCGCTCGGTAATCACCGATCTCAACGCTCCGACTAGTCAACCGTGGGCGAGTTCACTGAGAGTGTTGTGAAAACCACAATGGAGTAGTGGGCGTTGAGGGACTCGAACCCCCGACCCTCTCGGTGTAAACGAGATGCTCTAGCCAACTGAGCTAAACGCCCGGAACCGGTAAGGGTAGCGGCCGGATCGGCGGTGCGGTCAGGTTTCGTCGAGAGGTTGGTCGTCGAGTACGGCGTTGGTGACGATGACCGAAGGGCGGTCGGCGGGGTCTTTCACCCGCAGCATTACTTCGCCCGACATATCGGGAATCGTCTCGGGCATCTCGTGCAGGTGGAACCACCCGAGCTCGAGAATCTCCGATGCCTGCGCTTGCAGATCGTCGGGGTCGACGCCGGGTGCAGGTTCCGCGTTGTACATGAAGTTCACCCGCTGCATGCCGGTTTCCACGAGTACGACAGGCTCGCCCAGAAGCACGATGTGGAGGCCGGTCTCCTCCAGCGTTTCGCGGATCACTGCTTCGTCGGGGCCTTCGCCCGCGTCCATCAGACCGCCGGGCATTCCCCAGCGCCATCGGTAGGCGGCCTTGACCAGCAGGATCCGGCCGTCGTCGCGAGTGATTCGCGCTTGGGCGCCGAGGGTGTAGCTGGGGCTTGCCGCCCGAACCGCTCGTTGACGCACGTTCTCCGGCAATGCGCGAAAGACGCGCAATACCGGCCGCGGGAGTGAGGCCATAGAGCTTCAGAGAACCAGGAGTAGGACGATAAGTCCAGCGGCGAGCATGCTGGACGTTACCGCAGCGACGACTGCGGCCATCAGTGCCCGCTGAATTGTGCGCTGCTTATGAAGCTTGGGTGGCGCCTCAAACTCCGCCTCCGAGAATGTGAGCGAAGCCGGTCGCAAAGGGGTTGCTGCCAGCCTGGCATCGATGATCGGCTCGACGAGCGTTCTCGAGTTCGGGGCTTCCATCGAGTACGTGATGTTTGAAAGATCCGGAATTGGTCGAACTGGATCCACTATTGGATCGTCGGCGATTGTCGTCACGCCCGCAGCGACCTGAGCCTCGAGTTCTACCCCGATTGCGGTCGGGCCCCACGTTCCCTGTGTGTCGCGCGTCCAGCCGGGCAGGGGAGGGGATGCCTCTGGCCAATCTTGTGGTGGTTTCCACGAACCATCGAGGTCCATCCACCAGCCGGGACCCCGGCGCAGCTCACTGGTAGTCATATCGTTCGCGACAGCTCCTGCAGACGAAATTTCGATCGAGTCTGGGCAACCTAGTCAGGAAACCCTTCCGCAGTAAAAACGAGTGCTAACCGCGGATAACAAATTTGTCGGCAATCGCGCCCGTTGGATCGAGCAAAAATGCGGTATCTCCGTCGTTGTTCCAGACCGGTGGCCGGGGGTCGCACCAAAACACCTGCATTGGAGCGGCTTCGAGATCGTCGTCACCGCACCCGGTGCGCACCTGAACATCAGCGTTTGGCGCAACCGTAAGCGAGGGGAACGTGAACCGGTGACGCGTCGACTCGTCTCGTAGCGTCCAGCCCTCCAGATCGATGTCGGCGTCGCCCTCGTTGGTCAAGATGACGTACTCGCCATTGGGGTTTTGACGGTCGTCGCCGGGAGCGTTCTCGAAGACTTCAGAGAACACGACTTCCGCATCGACAGGATCGCCGCACGCGTCGGGCGCCCACAGGCCGAGTTCGTCGGCAGCCGCAGATGTTTCGGCTTCCTCAAACTCACGCTCAAACCCATGATTGCTCTGTGCCCGAGCCAAGACGTGCCCGCTCTCGACCAGTGCAAGATTGACGAGGGTTTCTCCAGCGACCAGAAAGCCGAGCTGGCGGCCGAATTCGTCACGTTCGCCAGGCCACGGATGCAGGGTGATCATCGAATCGTCGAGGAGCGCGGCGAGCCGGTCGGACGACTCCGAGCCGAAGCACTCATTGCTTTCAGGCGCGTTGATGCCGAGCAAACGAATCTCCAGATCTCCCTCGGAACTCGTTGCCCGGAGGCTGTCGCCGTCGGTCACCCGAGTCACCTCAATCGCCAATCCGGGGCTGTCGGGAAGGCTTGACGATGCCGCGCGTTCGGCATCTTCGGGAGCGTCGTCGATCGGGAGCACGGACGAACTCGAACCACTGATGCAACCTCCCAACACCACCGCCGCAAACACCACGAGCGTGGCACCCGTCACCAGGGGTCGAGAAACCCCCAATACTGTTGATTTTTCCATCGTTTCCGGTGCCTGACGTCACAGGTAGCTGACCTACAAACAGGTCGGGTACGTCTCTACAATGATGCCAAGAGGCAATGCATAGTCATCGCCTCGCTGTGAATCTTCCCCCAAGAATCACGGCCTCGAAGAACCCCGCCGTTTCCCCCCTTCGGCGGGGTTCTTCTAATTTTCCCGGAGCTTCGCTCCTCCAAGGCTCGGATCCGTCGGCCTGGAGGCCTCCTCGACCTCGACCTCGCTCTTGCTGCGCATGCGCCTTTTCGGCCGAACCGGCTTCGCAGCTTCGGCCTGCCCGCGGCACGGTTTCGCCTCGCTCTAGTTGCTGTACGGCGACGGCACCAAGGGGAGCGTGAGCGGAGGAAGAGGGAGCGCCTGTGACGCTTGGTTAGGGCGCGCGGCTACTAGGTTGAGAGCCGTGCGTCTTGTCTTTCGATCCCTCTTCAGCTTCGTGCAGTTGGGCATCATCGTCGCACTCGCCGGGGCTTCGCTGGCCTTCACGCTCGCAGCGCTCGGCCCCTCCCTCAGCGACATCTGGGGAGCGAAAACAACGGTGTCCGCAGAGGTTGATCTGTCGATCCTCGAACAGACGACGTTGGTGTACGACGCAAACGGCCAGGTGATAGCGGAACTCAAAGCTGAAATCGATCGAGAATACATTCCGCTCGACCAGATGTCCCCCGAGATCATCGCTGCGGTGCTGGCCGTCGAGGATGACAAGTTCTACACACACAAGGGCGTGAACGTCGCAGCGATCACCCGAGCCGCGGTGACGAACGTGTCGGCTGGCGGCGTGGAGCAGGGCGGCTCGACCATCACCCAGCAACTCGTGAAGCTCGGCGTCGTGGGCAACGACCAAACGCTCGGTCGCAAGATTCCCGAGGCCGCGATCGCCATGCGGCTCGAAGGCCAGATGACCAAGGACGAGATCCTCGAGCGTTACATGAACGCCGTGTATTTCGGTGGTGGTGCCTATGGCGTGCAGGCCGCGGCAGAGCTCTACTTCAACAAAGACGCATCGTTGCTCAACTATGGCGAGTCTGCGCTGCTCGCTGGCGTCATCTCCAACCCGAGCCTCTACGACCCGGTCTACCGGCCGACCAACGCGCTCAACCGTCGCAGCCTCGCACTCGGCCGTCTCGAGACCGAGGAATTGATCGATGAAGAGGAGCGCGCTGCATGGGAGGTCACCGAGCTGCCTCGATACCGTCAACTCGACCGCGAACAGTTCCTCGACACGTACTTCGTCGAGGAAGTACGTCGACGTCTGCTCGATGACCCCCGCCTCGGCGAGACTCGCGCAGATCGTCTCGACCTCGTGCTTCGTGGCGGTCTCGAGGTCCACACCACGTTCGATCCCGTCGCACAAGCCCTCGCAGAGAATGCCGTCGCCACCGAATTTCCGAGCAATAACCTTGGCATCATTGCCGGCCTCGTCTCGATCGAACCGGGAAGCGGCGCGATTCGAGCAATGATCGGCGGACCTGGCTTCGACACCTTCGAATTCAACGTCGTTACGCAGAAGGGCCGGCCCACGGGCTCATCGTTCAAGCCATTCGTCTTGGCAGCAGCGTTCGAAAACGCTCGCCTCCTGCCGACCGACAGCATCAACGCCGGCTCACCATGTGAATTCGACAACCCCGGCGGCTTCCCCAATCCGTACGAAGCGGGGGACTACAACGGTTCATCGCGATCAGGCGCACTCACCATCCAAGATCACACCCTTCGCTCCACGAACTGTGGCTTCCTCCGGCTCAGCCAGATCGTCGGGCTGAACAACGTCGTCGACACGGCACACGCACTCGGCGTCACGTCGGAAATTGGTCCCGTGCTCGCTCTCCCTCTCGGCGTTTACGACATCACCCCGCTCGATATGGCCAACTCGTACGCCACCTTCGCAAACGACGGCATTCGAGTCGAGCCACATGTCATCACCCGTGTCGTGCAAGGCGACAAGATCATCATGGAGCACGACCCCAAGCCCTTCCGCGCCGTACGCCCGCAAACCGCTCGACTTGTGACCGACCTGCTCGAGAAGAACGTCAATTGCAGCGCCGGCGCCTGCACTGGTCGCCGCGCTCAGCTGGTCGAACGTCCAGCCGCCGGCAAGACTGGAACAGGTCAGTCCAACTATGACGCCTGGTTCGTCGGGTTCACTCCTCAGCTAGCCACCGCCGTCTGGATCGGTGGCCAAGCGGGCCAGATCGCAATGCGCTACGACCGTGGCGACCCCGAACAGCTCGTCGCCGACTACGAGCAAGCATTCGGCGACTTCGCATATTCGGGAGTTACCGGCGGATCTCTGCCAGCAATCGTGTGGGGCCGATTCATGAACGACTACATGGCTGGCCTTCCCGTGGTCGAATTCATCGAACCCGAACGTGGATTTCGGCAAGGGGTTTGGGTCGCAACCAACGCCGACTTCGAATCACCTGAGGTCGTTAACGTCAGCCCATGCGGCGGAGTCGAGGCCGAGGTGGATCAGGATGACGACGGCGACATCGACTGGTGTCGCAATCTCGGCGGCGTCGACTTCGACGACGAGAAGGGCTGTCCGAGCCTGCTCGTGGCGGTCGATCGCGACGGCGACGGCGTGAAGGAACATTGCATCGCCCGAATACGACCCGATGGTGCAATCGACCCCACCGTCACGACCACGACCATCGCAGGACAGACCACGGTGGCCCCAACAACAGTGGGCCCGACCACCGTCGCTCCAACCACGGTGGCTTCTCGAACGACCTCAACGCCACCGACCACCGCAGCGCCTTAGCTAGCGCAAGGATCATCGGCTCCCGTACGGCGTTCTGACGAAGACGTCGGTAGCGTACGCACACGTGCAACCACGGGGGACCCATGTCGGAACTTGAAGCGCTGCTCGCCGTTCAACGGCTCGACAACACGCTCGATCAGCTTCGTTTCAAACACGACAACCTTGCTCAACGTGCTGGCATCGTCGACATCGTTGCCGAACTCGCAGCACTCAACGCAGAGTCGGCTGAAGCTGAAACAATCCGCGACGAGCTTCGTCGCCAAGAACGAGATCTCGAAGAGCAGTCGAACGACCTCGCTGAGAAGGCAGCGTCGCTCGATAGCAGGCTGTATGGGGGGCTGGTAACCAGCCCCAAGGAAGCCACCGCCATGACCGGCGAGATCGCTAACCTCAAGGCTCGCGTATCGGAATTCGAAGATGAGGCGCTCGAGCTGCTCGTCGAGATCGAGCCCCTCGACGAAGCCCTGGTCGAGACCGAGGCGAAACGAGGAGAACTCGAGGCCAAGCGCGGCGCCCTCGTGGGTTCGCTCGCCGGAGCCGAAACCGAACTCGATTCAGAGATTGCCTCGACGACCACCGATCGCGCCACCGCCGCCGAGCCGCTCGAGGATGCTCGCCTCGAGTTATACCGCAGGATGCGAATCACTTACGGCCCCGACGCCGTCGTCGAGTTTGATCCCACACACAACGGGGGTTGTCCTATCGCAATGTCGGCGGTCGAG
>JBLIMK010000134.1:0-6004 GCA_047638715.1 Verrucomicrobiales bacterium | reverse complement strand
GTGTCACCTCGGCGCTGATCGGTGCGAGCAGTGTGGCCCAGGTCGACGACAGCGTCGGAGCCATCCAAAATCTTGCGTTCTCCGAAGATGAGCTCGCGGCCATCGACCGATACGCAACAGATGCGGGCATCAACCTGTGGGCCGCATCGAGCGAGTCCTGACCTAGCCAGCGACTCGCATTCAGGGGTGTTCGACGAAACTGACCAGGATCGCGGCGTTGGCGATCACGAGTCCGTCCGGCTTGCCTTCCGCTGGGACGTCGAGTCCACCGGCCTGAGCCGACACGGTGACGGTGCCGTAGGGGATCTCTGTGGCGACGGCATCGACGTCGACCTGGTCGGGTTGCTGCACGCCGATCAGGACTTCGACATGCATGTCTTCGCGGGTCTTGCCAGCAGCATCGAAGAAGTTCAGGCTGCTGTGGCGTAATGCGTCGGAGACGGCGCGTCGCGCCGCCTTTGTGTAGTCCGAGCCGTGGACGTCGACACCCATGCCCATCTCGGTTATCCAGCGCTTCGTGTTCATGGACGACACGCTATCGGCGCTCGAGATCGAGGGCCGTCGAGTCCGTGATGGTGCGAATCGCGAAGCTGCTTCGCACTTGTGTCACTCCGGGGAGCACGGCGATGTATTCGCGGTGGATGGTCTCGTAGTCGGCGACATCGGCGCAGGTGACGTGCACGAGGTAGTCAGCGTTGCCGGCCATGAGATGGCAGCTCTGCACGTGCGGGACATTACTGACCGCCGCCTCGAAGGCATCAAGCAGTTCTTCGCGTTGGCTCTCGAGCGAAATCTCGACGAAGACCGACACCCCGCGACCCACCAGTTCACGGTTGACGAGGGCGGCGTAGCGCTCGATGACGCCGTCAGCTTCCAGCCGGCGCACACGGCGATGGCACGCTGAGGCGGAGAGACCGATCGATTCGGCGAGATCGGCGTTGGTGAGTCGTCCGTCGGTCTGCAAATTCGACAAAATCGTATGATCTATGTCATCGAGCGCAATCATTCGAAGATTCTACCACCACGACGTCGAATTGAATACCGGTTGACGCGTCGATGCTGCTTTGCATGCACGAACTTGCACACACCTTCCGCCCGGTCACCAATACGGTGTGAATACGGACACCCACTGCGCGTCAACGATGACGAGCTCGAATGCCGAGGAGGCCCGCAATGAAGGTCGGACTGCCAAAAGAGATAAAGAACCATGAGCAGCGGGTTGGTCTCACGCCCGACAGCGTCTCTGAACTGACACGTCGTGGTCACTCGGTTCTTGTCGAGACAAACGCTGGGCTCGGCATCGGCGCGAGCGATGATGACTACCGCGCTGCTGGCGCCGACATCGCGAACGACGCAGCCTCGGTCTTCGCCGAATCAGAGATGATCATCAAGGTCAAGGAACCGCAGGCAGTCGAGCGAGCAATGCTTCGCGAAGACCACACGCTCTTCACCTATTTGCACCTGGCCCCAGACGCCGACCAGACACGAGATCTCGTGCAGAGCGGTGCGACGTGTATTGCTTATGAGACCGTGACCGACAATGACGGTGGACTACCTCTCTTGGCCCCGATGTCGAAGGTCGCAGGTCGCATGTCGATCCAGGCGGCTGCCAACTACTTGCAGCAGCCCAATGGCGGTTGCGGCAAACTCATCGGTGGTGTGCCCGGCGTGGCGCCAGCGAAGGTCGTCATCATCGGTGGCGGCGTGGTTGGTCAGCACGCTGCAGAGATGGCCATTGGTCTTGGTGGAAACGTGACGATTCTCGATCGGAACAACGCTGTGCTCGATGCATGCGATGCCCGTTGGGGTGCGGCGGTAGATGCGATCTATTCCACTGGCGCGGCGCTCGAACAGCAGGTTGCAGAGGCCGATGTTGTCGTCGGCGCAGTACTCGTCAAGGGCGACACTGCACCGAAGCTCGTTACCGCGGAGATGGTCCGTGGGATGCGCTTTGGTTCCGTACTCGTCGATGTTGCGATCGATCAGGGTGGAGCGTTCGAAACCTCCCATGCGACCACGCACCAGGATCCCGTCTACATCGTGGACGACGTCGTGCACTACGCCGTTGCGAACATGCCAGGAGCCGTCCCACTCACATCGACGTATGCCCTGAACAATGCCACTCTGCCCTTCACGTTGGCTCTCGCCGACATGGGGCCGAGGGCCGCGATGATGGCTTTGCCACATCTCCGAAATGGTCTCAACGTGAGCGCCGGTCGCGTCACTGAACCGCACGTCGCCGATGCACTCGGCTATGAGTTCACGTCAACCGACGATGCGGTCGCAAATCTCGCTGCGTAACACAGCTTTAGCGCTGCGTGTCACAGCACGAGAACAGAGCCGGGCTCCCAATGGCGGGGGTCCGGCTCTCTTCGTTATATGGCTGCTTTGCCAGACGTGCCCACGCGATATTCGAAGAATGAGTGGACGAGCAAGACACCAGCTGCCGACATGCCGATGAACGACAGTGTGTGAAATCCCGACATCGAGAGCACGACGCCAGAGAGCAATGCGCCGGCGCCGCTCGCGATGTTCGTCGCCAGATCTGCGGCGCCCTGTACGGCGACCCGGTCGCCGGTCTCAACCGATTCGGTGAGCAGCGCCGAGCCAGCGACGACGGTAAAGCTCCAACCGAGTCCGAGGAGAAAGAGCCCGGGGAACATCAAGAGGCGGGGAGCTTCTCCTGCGAGAGCGGTGAACGCTGTCGCCCCGACGAGTGTGAGGCCGCCGACCGCGATTGTGGGTAGCCGGCCCCACCGATCGGACAGCCAACCAGCGAATGGCGCAAACGCGAACATGCCTGCGGTGTGGGCAGAGATTACGGCGCCGATGATTCCGTTGCTGTGGCCGTGTGCATCCATGTGGAGCGGGGTCATCGCCATAACGCCGACCATCACCGCCTGTCCAACGACGAGCGCGACGAACGCCAGGCGAGCGAGTGGATGGCTCCACGCAATGACGATGGCGCGTTTGAAAGGGACAGCATCCTTGCGAGTGGCATTCCGATCGACTCCGCCAGCGACCACGAGCGGGTCGGGGCGCATGAAGATCCAGATACCGAGGCTGGCGAGCAGGAACAAGATGATCGCCATAGAGAAGCCGCCAGCGTTCTCGTCGAGTGAGAAGGATCCGGCGACGTCGCCAGCGACCCCGATGAACAGCGGAAAGATCACGGCGCCAAATGTCGCTGCGAAGATGACCGTGCTGATCTCGCGTGAACGTCGTTCTTCCGTCGCGAGATCGGCCGCTGCATAACGAGACAAGTTTGCTGTGCCCGAGCCGACACCGACCAATATCATCGCGGGCAAGAACAATAAGAGCGTCGAGATTTGAATAGCGATGATCGCAAGGATCGAACCGACGGCTGCCACCGCAAATCCTCCGCTGAGCCCCGGTGCGCGACCCCGTCGCTGCATGTAGTTAGCAAGCACCGCCGCGCTCAGAGCGGATCCAACGGTACTGAAGCCGGTCGCCAGACCGGCCCAGGTTTCTGATCCCAACAGATCTTTTATCGCGAGCACCGAGACGGGAAACAACGATGATGCAGCGCCGCGCGTCAAGATCGCGGCGCCCCACAAAACAAACAGCGTGCGACGTTGAACGGCGCCACGATCGACGGCCGTGGGGAAGGTTTGCACCCGGTCACGCTACGCCCTTCACGATGCGTGAGCACCGTTGGCCGATGGTGAGTTCGGCCTCGTCGGGTCAGGCGAGCACGCTCGCCAAGGTGGTCGAGCCAATGCGTCGAATCGTTGGATCGTCAGCAGAGTTCGCGATGCAGCCAACCGCATGAGAGAGCGCCCAAGCTCGCGAGCGGTTCCACGTGTGGATGTCGACGCTGCGCCCGTCGATCGTGAGCGCCTTCCGAAACGCGTTCCGGTCGCCTTCGACAGCGAAGAGCATCCATGCGACCGACAGGTCGGTGGCTGGATCGCCGGCCGTGATGTCTCCAAAGTCGATGACGGCGCTGAGCCGTCCGCCGCGGACGAGCAAATTCAGCGGGTGAAGGTCGCCGTGGAGCCAGTGCGGTTCGCCACCCCACACGGGTGTGCCGAGGAGCTCTTGCCAAAGTGCTCGAACGTTGTCGATATCGATGCCTTGAGCGGACACGATTGGGGCGATCTGTTCGATGCGCTCTTCGACGACGTCGGCGCGCTCGGCCAGAGGCACGCCTCGGAGGGGATTGTGTGGTGCGTCCTCGGGTGCAGGAACGTGGAGTGCGTTGAGGAAGCCACTCAGCTGATCGATCAGCACGTTGGTCGCGACTGCCGGGGCGTGCGCCAACGGCACACCGGGAAGCCACGGGACAACACTCCAACGCCACGGAAATCCAAAGGCTGGCTTGCCGGAGTGCGTCGGCGCCGGGATGGGTAGCGGAAGTATCGGAGCGAGTTCCGGGAGCCAGCGTTGCTCGTTCTCGATGAGCGTGGCTGCAGCCTCCCGACGAGGCAGGCGAACCGCATGTGTGCTGCCGAGGCGATGGATTTCGTTGTCCCAGCCCGCGTCATGGAACTCGATCGCCTCATCCTTGAGATCCTTCACGAACTCATTCAGGAGCGTTTCGATCAGGTCGTGGTTGATTTGCACTTCAGCGGCCGGTTTCTTGCTTGCCATGTGGATGTCCTCCGGGCCTAAATGTAGAGCTCCTTCGATCGGTTGTTGCTGTTGGCTCGGGCGGCGGTTCGTACACGCACTGCTTCGAGAGCGCTGGCGGTCGTGAAGCGATGCCCCCGGTGACGACTGCAACGTCGGCGGTCGAAGCTCAGGAACGGTGACCAGCGTCAAGAGCAACGGGCAGTCGCTGATCTTTCGCGGCTGAACTTCTCCACATTTCTGGCATCCGCCACGGGTGTTTCGGGCGTAGCCCCAGTATGAGCAACGTGCCGTCCGACCCCTCGACACCGGGATCGAACCGCGATATCGATAGGGGGATGACATCACGGCACCCCCGCGTCCACGGCATTCACTCGCGGGTCATTGGACAGGTTGCGTTCGACGACGATCGACTCTCGACCGACCTTGAGACATTGCTGCAGTTTCCTTTCAACCGCGGCTATTCCGACTACGCCCGTGGCAATCCAGGCTGGACGAACTGTGTTTTGATGAATCACAGCGGTGACCCAGCCGACATCGTGTTCGGCGGCCACGATGGACCTCCACTCGCGACGCGGCTGCTCGAAAAGCTTCCGTATTTAGCCGAGCTCCTCGCTTCGACGTGGAAGACCGAACACCTGCTGTGGGCCCGGATCTTCATGTGTGAAGACGGCATGCTGATCCCGCATCGCGACTATCTTGATCTCCCCGAGGACGAGTTCACTCGGGTTCATATTCCCCTTCAGCTTGGAACGGCCTCGCTCCATTCTGAGGAGGGGAGCGTCTTCCGGATGCGCAAAGGTGAAGTCTGGTTTATCGATGGCACGGTGAATCACGCCGCCTACAGCTACGACGGAGCGCCGCGCATCTATCTCAGCGTCGATCTCCGAGCAGACGTGCCGTTCGAGGAACTTTTTGTCGATCCATCGAATGCCGCCCACGATGTCCGCCCTGATTTCGTCGAGCTGCCGCCGCTACCTGCCGACTTCGATGTGACGATCGAAGGCATGGCCCGTGTCCTTGGCCCCGACTCGATGGAAGACATCATTTCGGTGTTGAGCAAAGTGCATTTCAATCATGCGGCCGAGTGCGGCGATATGTACGAATGGTTGATCGAGGCGGCGACGCGTTCTGGTGACGACTCACTCGTGACCATGGCGAAGGACAAACGAGCGTTCTTTCTCGGCGCCTGACATCCGGGCCCGGCTAGCGTTCGAACGTGCCTTCCTTGACGGATGCGCCGAGTATCCGCCTGGTGCTCATGGACATGGCGCGTCGCGGGCCGTTTCGGGTGTTCGGACTCGAAGCCGCGAACGTCTGCCTCACCTGCACCCTGCATGAGCCGGGATTGAGCAGTGGTCGTGACGCGGATCGGGACCGCAGCCAAGCTGGCCACGGTCCCGATCGTCTC
>JBLIMK010000133.1:0-6131 GCA_047638715.1 Verrucomicrobiales bacterium | reverse complement strand
GAATCGAGGAGGGCGATCTGGCCGTTGATATTCGCGAGCCCAACAAAGCCGGGACCCTCGACATCGGCGGCCGAAAAAACCGGAGTCGACCATTCACCATCGGTCACGAATCGACGCAGCACATCGGGCTCGAAGGCCTGCGTGGAGGCCGGCTCACGCGACAGCTCCAACCGGGCGAGTGCAGGTTGCCCATTCGCCTCACCGGCGACGAGGGCAACGCCATTCTCGGTGATCTTCAGCAGCTTCAACGAGCGGAACGGTGTATCGATGTGGAATCGCTGCCAGAGGACGCCATCGGTCGAGATCCACACTGTTTCGACATCAGCGACCACGTTGTCGGCGATCAAGAAACCATCACCGACCATGGCAGGGGCAACTTCTGGCGAGTAGCCATTGTCGAGCAATCCGGTGACTCCGCGACCATCGACGACCTCGGGCCAGTCCGCAACAGCGACCGAGGCATCGATGGAAACCAGCCGTTTTGCGCTCGACAAGAACAACCCACTCCGCCCTGCGTCGATCAGTCGCGCCGGCGCATCGCCAGGTTCGATAGTCAGATCGACCGGGAGCACTTCCCACTCATCGTCCGGCGTCCAGCGGCGAAGCTCTGGCGCTGGAGCATCGTCGGCGAGGCCGCTCAGTTGCGGTCGCACGACGATGGCTAAGAACCCGTCCGCGACGGCCGCGTACGAACTCACGAACTCGTCCGGTGCCACCTGCACGCTGTGGAAGGTACGGCTTGGCTTCGGCTCTTCTTGTGCAATTCTGCCAGTCACGAGCAGCGTGTGCATCGGCGGCGTTGCAGCGGTCGATTGTGCGCGCCGATCTACGACCGCCACCCACTGACCATGCCGCGACGAAACGCTCCTCACGTGACCATCGATAGGGAACACGGCCGCCTCGAGCCACTCGTCATCGCGGCTCACGCCAGCGTCGAATACAACAAGTTCGGTCCTGACTCCGCTGACATGTGGCCGTGCCACAAAGACACGGACTCCGGCGTCTTCCGCTTCAAGACCGACGATTCGTAGGGTTGCAGAAGTGTCGCCACCAGCGCCACCGAAGTGCCATTGGAGTCCATCTAGTGTTCGAGCTATCGGCGTTTGCGAGCCGATCACATCAATGATCTCGTCGTCGCTCTCCTTTGGGCCGCCAAGTACAAGCTCATCGTTAAATCCGATGACGTGGGTCGGCGACAAGGGGAGGCTCAACAGCGTGATGACACTCTCGACCGCATCACCTTCTTCACCTTCATCGATCGCGTCGTCGGCAGTTATCGCGGGCGCTGGGTTGATTTGACGGAGCTCGTCGGCGGCTTCTGGCGCGGTCGATTCAATGCTCGACAACCAAACCAGGCCACCCAGCACGGCGAGTACGGCCGCTGCCATTGCGAGCGCTGGCCACCGCTTCGGACCCCCATCAAGCCGGGCGGCGGTCGTCGCGAGCGGTGCGGCCGTCTCGGCACCGTCATACAGCTCCACCCGAACGGCGCTGGGGGCGGCGATATCTTCGCCGGGCTCGACCTTCATCGCCGAACTGACACGATCGTGCGGTCGAGCGTGTCGAAGACCAACACCGAATCGGTCACGATCAACATGCGACGGAAGTTTGCGCCGACGTCGACCGATTCCCAGTCGATTCCACAACAACTCATGTGCATGGTGCCATCGAAGGTGGGATCGGGCACGAACAGGCCCGCTCCGTACAGGGCTGTATTCACAACTCGGCTCGGTCGAGGTGGGTCGAAGGCCCCCACGCTGATGAGCTCCCAGTCGGTGAACGGCGTCGAGGCTCGATGTAGACCGAGCGGCGAGACGACCAACAGCGATCCGTCGTCTTGAGCGACCACACGGTTCGCCGACCATGCAGAGGCTCGCACCGGGGCTGGGAGTTCGGTGATCGTCTCACTCTCGACATCCCACCGGATGAGCGAAGCCGTAAACGCTTGGGAGTACAAGAGATCAACGTTCTGTAAGACGTCGATCGGATCGAGAACAAAGGCCACGAAACCATCGTTGGTAGTCGCCGCGTCGAGCACCAGAACCGACGGTCCGAGTTCGATCTTCACCGATGGCTCACCGGGCCGAGCGAGATAGATGGTCGATCGCTTGCGGAGGACCTCTTGCGCGAACGAGAGACGGTCGTCGTCGAAGCTGCCCGGTTCGATCGCAGCCGGCGTCAACCTGGCCAATTCGTTGCCATCACAATCGAGGAACTCGTAACCGGTGTTCGAGTTTCGGCGGACCGCACACGTTGCTTCGGCGATGTCGTCGGAGACGTACTCGGCCACCACTGCGCTCACCTCTGGGACCGGCCGATCCCACTCGTCTCCGACGACGACGAGCGAGTCTTTCCCGATTCTGGTTTCGAGAATATCTCCGCGCTCGATCTCGAGTGGCGCACGGCTCGAATCGACAACCCAGACACCGTCTCGGTGCGCCATGGTCTCCACGATCAGACCACCCTCGCCGTTGGAACGCGAAACCAATGCTCGCGTCTCGCCGTCTACACCACCGACCGCCTCCACGCCGCGCAGAGGATCGGCGTCCACCTCCCAACTCAATCCATCCAATGACCACAGCAGCTCGTCGCGGTTCCGAGCTGTCGCGACGAACTCGTCCCCAATCGCCGCGATCGACTCCAGATCATGGGGGTCGAGCTCGATGATCTGGCGTTCTTCGCTTCGAGTGGCGTTCGTTGGCGCGGGCAGAGGAGCGATCGTCGCCGGAGTGGTCGAATCTGGAGGCGCAGCGACCGGATCTCGGTCGACCGAAAGCAGCAATATTCCGCCTACGACCGCAATCGCTGCGATGGCGATGGCGACGGGAGCGAGGAACGATCGACCGGGCCGCTGCGGGCCGTCGGTGGTCCCATGAAGCGCTCGTAAGCCATCGCTCCGCGGGATCCCGGGTTTGTTGTTCCCCGGATCGCCGGGCTCAGGCGCAGCGGGGGCGGCCAGAAATTCGTCCGTGGATAGCTCGACACGAACCGACGGCGTCGATTCGTCAAGCGGGCCCATTCAACAACGGTACCAAGGGTGCCAGGTCGCTCCCGGACGGGCCGGGTAAGGACTCCGACAGAAGTACGTTCGTTGACCAGGCGATCAACCGTTCTGCTGCTAGAGATATCCGATGTCCAGAATCAACTTTGTCCACACCATTGCGGCCGTTCTCGTAATTTCGCTCACCGCCGTGGCGTGCAGTTCGGCGTCCGACGACACGTCGGTAACCGGCTCACCTGACAGCGATCCGGTGGCTGATGGCGACGAGGTCACACCCACGACGCTCGACCCGAACGGCCCCGTCAACCCCGAGACCATCAGAGAGCTCACATCAAACCTGACGAGAGCCGACGTCAGCGGTGATGAACTGACCTGTATAGCGGATCGAACCGATGGCGATTCTCAGCTCACAGCACTGTTCAACACCTACAACAACCCAGGGTACGAATTCTCCCCCGAGGCGTTCACCGCACTCGCCGTCGTCGCCCACGCGTGTCTCGGTCCCGACTCGCTCAGCGTGTCGGTTCGCGGCCTTTCTGGTGCGGCCGACGAAGCGTCGGAGGCATCGTTCGCTGAGTGCATCCAAGGCGAATTCGGTGCCGAACCGAACGGCGACCTCGCATACACCGGAATGATCGCGCTCGCGGTGGGTTTCCCTGTTCCCGAAGGCGCCCAGGAGGCTGCGATCAACTCGGCCACGACCTGCATTGGACCCGAACGACTCGCGAACCAACTCGGCTCGAACGCCGAGCAAGCTTCGGGATTCGCGACCGAAGTTGACCGAGACTGCCTGGAGGCAGGAATCGACCAGACGTTCCTCGACACGTTCTGGAGCGACATCATCACAAACATCGGACCGACCGCAGGTATCGAACCCCTCATCGCATCATGTAGCTCGGCGTTCGACTCCGGTCTTCCAAAGGAAGTACCCGCGGACTTCACGCCGTGGGCCGGCACGGGCGCTCTGGCCGGAATCGATCCAGCGAGCCGAAACGCCGTATACGACGCTGCGCCACCCATGTCGCTCGAGGACGGCGTCGACTATCGAGCGGTCTTCACCATCGCAGATGGCGAGATTGTGATCGACCTCTTCGAAGACGCCGCACCCATCACCGTCAACGCCTTTGTGAATCTGGCTCAGGATGGTTTCTACGACGGCACAAGTTTTCACCGGGTCATCGATGGATTCATGGCCCAAGGAGGCGACCCGAGCGGCACCGGCTCGGGTGGGCCCGGCTACTCTTTCGAAGACGAGGCGAGCGGACTGACCGCGGTCGATCGACGCGGTCTGTTGGCGATGGCAAATAGTGGCCCAGACACCAACGGCAGCCAGTTCTTCATCACCCTCGACGCAGCAACACATCTGGACGGCCTGCACACCGTGTTCGGCGAGATCATCGAAGGCGACGATGTCCTGGCGAAGATCCTCCCCCGGGACCCACAGCAACCAACGAACCGCGGCGAAGAACTGATATCTGTGGTGATCATCGAGGCCTAAGATCCGTACTGGGAGGCAGTCCAATGCTGTTCGAGATTCGCAAGGTTGTCACACAAATCGAGGAGATTCGTTCCGATCACGGCCCCGCGCCGGACAAGCCGTTGCTAAAGGGCGCTATCGCCGCCGTCGTAAGCAATCCGTACGTGGGCGAGTATGTCGAAGACCTCTCGCCAGCCACCGATGAACTCGGCGCGCTCGGCGAAATGCTCGGCGAGCAACTCATCGGCCACCTCGGAAACGACCGGGACGCGATCGAGAGTTACGGCAAAGGGGCCATCGTCGGTAGTGCCGGCGAGATCGAACATGGCGCTATGTGGCACATCCCGGGAGGTGGGGGCATGCGGATCGCCATCGGCCGGGGCGAGTCGATCGTGGCGTCGACGAAGAAGGTCGGCCCAATGGGTTGTCGACTCGACGTTCCCTTGACACATCTGGCTTGGTCGTACGTCGGCAGCCACTACGACGCGATCGAGGTTGGTGTGTCCGATGGTCCACGACCTGATGAATTGGTGCTGATCCTGGCCATGGCGACGGGGGGCCGCATCAACGCTCGTCTCGCCGGTGGGTTCACCATCGAGGATCGTGGAACGCCTGGAGTGCCGGTATGAGAATTGCCGTGCTCGGACTTGGTCGTATGGGTTCCCCTATCGCCGCGCATCTGGCGAACGCCGATCATGACGTCGGGGTCTTCGACATTGACGGGCGCGCAACACAGCGTTGGGCGGACGAGCATGACGGCCATGCAGCGTCGTCGGTCGCCGAAGCGGTCGCACAGGCCGAGTTCATCGTGTCGTCGCTGCCGGCGGACGCGCACGTCCTCGCGGTGGTCGACGAAGCGTTTGACCATGTAGAGCCGGGCACGATCTGGCTCGATCACTCAACAATCTCGGCCGAAGGCGCACGCAACATTGCCGAGCGCCTGGCAACGAGGGAAGCGAATTTTCTCGATGCGCCGGTGTCTGGCGGTGTCGGTGGAGCTCAAGACGGGTCGTTGACGGTGATGATCGGCGGTGATGCCGAGGCCTTTGCCCGAGCCGAATCGCTGATGGAGGCCTATGCCGGTCGGGTGACCCATATGGGGCCGTCCGGCGCAGGGCAGATCACGAAGATGACCAACCAGATCTGTGTGGCCGGTATTGCCCAATCGCTGGCCGAGGGTCTCGAATTTGCGATTCAGGCGGGCCTCGACCCAGAGAAGGTCGTCCACGTGATGAAACAGGGTTCGTCGACATCGTGGGAGATGGAGAACCGGGCCGAGCAGATGATCGCAGGCGAATACGACTTCGGCTTCTCGACCACGTTGATGCGCAAAGACATCGGCCTCGTCCTGGATGAGGCCCGGTCGATGAACGTGTCGCTTCCGGTGACAGCGATGGTTGCCCAGTTCCTTTCCGACGTCGACGCGCTCGGCGGCGGCGACTGGGATTGGTGCAGTCTCATGGAACGTCAGCGGCGCCTCTCGCCCTCCTAGGTGGGTCGTCGCTCGAGACCCCGAGCACCGATGCGCTTCCCCGACGCGGCGAGTCGATCTAGAGTCGGCGTACAACGATCAATGGGAGAACCAGAATGGGCGACATCGTCAAATCAGCGATCTTGCAAGTTGCTTGGACCGGCGACAAGGAGTCGATGATC
>JBLIMK010000132.1:0-6539 GCA_047638715.1 Verrucomicrobiales bacterium | reverse complement strand
GCGATCTTTGTGCCCGAGAACCGGTCGTCGACGAGCTCTGATGTTTTCTCGATCGCCTCCTGTGGATCTTGATGACGCAGCGCCGAAGTAACGCGAGTGAGCGTGGTCGAGAAGGCGAACGTCTCGGCCTGAACATGTCGTGTGAGCGCACGCATTACGTGCATGTACGGTCGGACGAACGTCTGCATCGAGCCCGAAACGTCGGCGAGCATCACGACCTTGCGAGGGCGGCGGATCTGGCGCTGCCAGACGAGTTCGACCGGGTCTCCGCCGGTCCGGCGAGCATTGGACAGGGTGCGGCGTCGATCGAGCTGCGGGCCTGAGCGGGCATGGCGGACCCGCCGGGCGCACCGGGTGGGCCAGCGAACGATCGCCTCTTCGAGCCAGCCGCCGATCGCGGCGAGTTCGAGATCGCTCAGCTGGTCGAACGGAGTGTCAGCGAGGTCCGCGAGCGACGAGGGAAGAAGCTCGGGCAGTACAACGCCATCCTCATCATCGGGCGTCGAGGCGTCATCGGGAGCGGCCGAGGGGCTACTCGACCACGGCACGCCTCCGGTGCCGTCGGCGACCTGGTTGCGAGAGGCGAGTTTTACTTGTTGCTCCGACGCCATCGCTGGCGGTTGATGTTTACCCGACCCCCTGGCGCTCCTCCCGACCGGCAGGGCCCCGCCTTCGAATACGACGCCGAATACCCGATCGAAGAGTTCTATCGACCGAACGTCGTGGACCAAACAGACCCGACAGATCCAGTAGAGCTCGGTGCGAGCCGTTGGAGATGCGCAAGCGAGCGCTTCGGCCAATCGTTCGGCGGAGTGGATCGAGACGGGCAATCCAACAGCGCGCAGTCGGCCAACAAACGCCGCGGAAAAGATTGCTTTGTCGATGCCATCGAGAAGTGAGTTCGCGCTCACGATCGGTGGGCGAGCACGGTCATGATCCGGTCAATGCGTCCCGCACGTGCGCCAGATCGTCCGGCGTCTTTGCGAGCATTCCCAACGTGCGTTCGGCGGTCTGATCGATCCGCGACACGCCGAGTACCGCCAATGCGCTCACCCAATCGATGGTCTCGGCAAGTCCGGGGGGTTTGTCGAGGCCCTCACTTCTTACGCGCCCTACGAAGGCGGTCGCCGCGTCGATCAGGTTCGTGTCTGCTGATGACACATTGCGTCGGACGATTTCGGCTGCGCGGGCAGTCTCGGGGTAGTCGATCCAGTGGTACAGGCAGCGACGTTTGAGCGCGTCGTGAAGCTCTCGTGAGCGATTCGACGTGAGCACGACGATCGGCTTCGTCGTCGCGTGAATGGTTCCAAGCTCGGGAACCGTGACCGATTGCTCTCCAAGAAATTCAAAGAGCAGTGCTTCGAACTCGTCATCGGCTCGGTCGATCTCGTCGATTAGGAGCACCGGTGGTGTGGGGCCGGGGTGACGCACGGCAGCTAACAGCGGTCGTTCGACCAGGAAGTCGGTAGTGAACAGATCGGTATCGGAGAGCGAGGCGTCGTTCGACTCGGCCAGACGAATCGACAGGAGCTGGCGGGCGTAGTTCCACTCGTACAGCGCCTCGTTGGCGGCGATGCCCTCGTAACACTGGAGGCGAAGCAGGTCGGTGTCGAGGGCGCTCGCCATCGCCTTGGCGGCTGCGGTCTTGCCAACACCCGGTTCACCTTCGAGCAGCAGTGGCTGTCCGAGCGTCTGGGCGAGGAAGAGCGCTGTAGCCAACCCTTCGTCGACGATGTAGGCCTTGCTCTCGAGGGCTTCTTGGAGGCTCGAAACAGACTCGAAGATGGTCATATAGGCCCGTCGCTTTGTGTCGTAACGTTCTGTGTCATGAGGTTGTCGATCGGCTCGCCGATGGACTCGAGCAGTGCTTCATAGTCGTCCCACGTGTCGACATCGAGCGGAACCGTACCCCGAATCGCGACCTCGGAAACCTCGTAGTTCCCAGACTCGATGAGCTTCCATACGGCTTTGTCTCCATGAAGCCGAGCGAGGTCATCAAAAATCTGACGCCCGAACCAAAACGGATGACCGATGCCGTCGTCGTAACGACAGACCCCGATCCGCGAGGAGGCACTTGGAGAGCAGGCGGCGAGGAGGGTGGAAATGGTGGCGGAGTCAACCTCTGGTTGGTCGCCCAACAAGAGCACGAAGCCGTCGATGTCGTCATCTAGCTGCGACAGCGCGCTCACGATGGAGGATGAGCAGCCTTGGGTGTGGTGCAGGCTCTCGACTATTTCAAACCCGTCAAAGTTGATCGTGTCGAGCACCTCCGGTGCTGCTCCGCCAATCGTCACGAGGTGCTGATCGAAGGGCGCTGCCCGCGCTGTGTCGAGAGAGGCATCGAGCAGAGTTCGACCTCGAAAGGGCAGAAGTTGTTTGGGTTGGCCGAGGCGACGCGATGAGCCGGCAGCGAGCACGAGTCCGGCTGTCTTCATGCGATAGCGAGCTCTTCGCTGTGTCGTGTTCGACAGCCCACGTTGCAGTACCAGTAGTCCGTCTCGTCGTGCTTGAGATGTGGTGTGTTGTCGTCGACGACGACGGTCATCCCGCAGATCGGGTCGATGGTCTCGACGGGCTTCGACGGTGCCTGTGTTTTGGGAGCTTCAAGCCCGTCGATACGAACCGCGCGGGTGACTTCAGCGAGAACGGATAGAGCGACCTCTTCGGCGGTGCGGGCCCCGATGTCGAGCCCGACAGGTGAGTGAATTGCCGATCGGGCGCTCGGGTCGAGATCGAGAGAATCGATAACCGAAGCGCCGCGGGTAGAGCTGGCCACGAGACCGATGAATCCGACCTCGGCGTCGAGTGCGACCCGGATCGAGTCTTCTTCATGGCGCCCATGACTAGAGATGAGCACGGCGAGCGAGCCGGTGGCATTCGGGACACCGTTGGGGACGTGTTCGACGCGATAGCCGAGCTGGGTTCCAAACTGTGCCAAGGCGTCAGCGATTGGCGTGCTCCCAACGATTGTCAGCTGGGCCGCCGGCAACTTGGGATCTAGGAAGACCTCGATCGCTCCGCCCGACAAACACGGGTTGACGACCGCTTGGGCGCCTGGTCGGTCCGGGAAGGTTTCGCCATCTTCGGGCAACACCCGTAGAAGAAGGGCTTCGCCGGAGTCGAGCACGTTGAGCGCGGCCAACTTGACCGAACCTTCTGCGCATTGGCCTCCGACAAATCCTTCTATCGAGCCGTCGGACTGGATGATCGCAGCGTCGCCGGGCCTTGCCGATGTCGGCATTTCGGCCCGGACGACGGTTGCGAGCACAAACGGGACGCGCTCCTCGACGAGCTCTGCCACGCGGGCAGCGATTCGTCGAGAAGCGGTCACGTTCGGCTCCTATGCACTCGTTCCCTTTTGGAGCATGCCATTAGATGGGCGGAGTGGCATTGCCCTGCATTGCTTCCCACACCCTGGAGGGAGTGAGCGGCATATCGGCGTGGCGGACACCGAAGGGTTTGAGTGCATCGACCACAGCGTTGACCACTGCGGGCGGCGAACCCACCGTGGCGGACTCGCCGATGCCTTTGGCGCCGATTGGATGATGCGGCGACGGAGTGACCGTATGACCAGTCTCCCAATCGGGCGTCTCCAACGCGGTCGGGATGAGGTAATCCATGAGCGAACCGCCGAGGCAGTTGCCGTCTTCGTCAAAGGCGATCATTTCCATGAGCGCCATGCCGATGCCATCGGCGAGGCCGCCGTGTACTTGGCCCTCGATGATCATCGGGTTGATCTGCGTGCCGCAATCGTCGACAGCAATGAACCTGCGAACCTTGACCTCGGCGGTACCGGGATCGATGTCGACGACACAGATATAGGCGCCGAACGGGTAGGTCAGGTTGGACGGGTTGTAACAGATCTGGGCTTCGAGGCCACCCTCGATACCTTCGGGCAAGTCACCGGCTCCATGGGCACGCATTGCAATGTCCTGGATCGTGACCGACTTCGAAGGGTCGCCTTTCACGTTGAAGGAGCCCTTCTTCCACTCGAGGTCGGTAACCGAAACTTCAAGCATCCCCGACGCAATGATCTGCGCCTTGTCGACAACCTTGCGTGCAACGAGAGCAGCAGCGGCACCCGAGACCGGAGTCGAACGAGAGCCGTAGGTTCCAAGGCCGAATGGGGTGTTGTCCGTGTCGCCATGGACCACGTCGATGTCCTCGGGCGGAATGCCCGTCTCCTCGGCGATAATCTGGGCGAACGTGGTCTCGTGACCTTGGCCTTGAGTCTTGACCGACAGGCGAACAACGGCCTTGCCCGTTGGGTGGATACGAAGCTCGCAACCGTCGGCCATGCCGAGGCCCAAGATGTCCATGTCCTTACGAGGACCAGCGCCCACAGCTTCGGTGAAGAACGAGATGCCGATTCCCATCAGCTCCCCACGTTCACGCTTTTCGGCTTGCTCCTTGCGGAGTTCGTCATAGCCGGCCATCTCCATTGCCAGCCGCATTGCGGGCTCGTAGTCCCCCGAGTCGTAGACCCAACCGGTCTTCGTTTCATACGGGAACTGTTCGGGCTTGATGAAGTTCTTGAGACGTAGCTCAGCGGGATCCATATCGAGCTCGTACGCCAAACAATCGACCAGACGCTCGACCATGTACACCGCTTCGGTGATCCGGAACGAACACGCATAGGCCACACCACCGGGCGCCTTGTTCGTGTAAACAGCTTCCATGTCGGAGTAGGCAGCCTCCAGGTCGTAACTGCCGGTGAAGACTCCGAAGAAGCCAGCCGGATACTTGACCGGTGCTGCGGTGCCGTTGAACGCACCGTGATCGGCCAGCACGTGGCCGCCCACAGCCAGGATCTTGCCGTCCTTCGTGGCGCAGATCTTGCCGTCCATGATGTAGTCACGGGCAAAGCCTGTCGACACCAGGTTCTCCGTGCGGTCTTCCATCCACTTGACTGGGCGACCAATGAGCAGCGACGCAACAATTGCACATACGTAACCCGGGTAGATCGGTACCTTGTTGCCGAAGCCGCCACCGATGTCGGGCGCGATGACCCGGATCTTGTGCTCGGGCAGACCAGCGACCAATGCGTACACGGTGCGGTGCGCGTGAGGAGCCTGGGTGGTGCTCCACAGTGTGAGCTTTCCCGACACCCGGTCGAGGTCGGCGACTGCTCCACACGTTTCCATCGGAGCGGGATGGACCCGCGGATAAATGATCTCTTGTTCGACCTTGACGTCGGCACTCTCCCAGACCGCATCGAATTCGGTCTTGTCGCCGGCCTCCCAGTCGAACACGTGGTTGTCGGCTTTGCCGTCGAGATCGGTTCGGATGACCCCCGTCTCGGCATCCATCGACTTTCGAACATCGATCACCGGATCGAGGAAGTCGTACTCGACGTCGATCAGCTCGAGAGCGTCACGGGCGGAGTACTTGTCCTCGGCAACAACGAACGCGACCTCTTGGTGCTGGAAGCGAACCTTGTCCGTGGCGAGCACCGCCTGCACGTCGTTCGACAATGTCGGCATCCATGCCAAGCCGTGCTCTGCGAGGTCGGCGCCCGTAACGACGGCGACGACCTTGGGGTGAGCCTCGGCCGCGCTCTTGTCGATGTTGACAATGGTGCCGTGTGCAATCGGTGAGCGGAGGATGGCGAGGTGCAACATGTTCGGCAACACGACGTCATCAACGAATTGTCCCCGTCCACGAACGAGGCGGGCATCCTCTTTGCGCAGCATCCTGCCGAAGCCCATTGGGTTGCCCTCCGGCGAGAGGGCTTCGGTTTCGCTGGCGGAGCCAGGTGTTACAGGATCTTCGGTAACGGTCATGCTGACGCTCCCACGGTGACGGCGCTTTCGGCATTGGCGGCCCACTGAATCGATCGAACGATCATCGAGTAGCCGGTACAGCGGCAGATTTGTCCAGAGATCGCTTCACGAATCTCAGCTTCTGACGGGTCGGGATTCTTGTCGAGCAGAGCTCGGGACGTCATCAGCATGCCCGGGGTGCAGAAACCGCACTGCAAGCCGTGCTCTTGGATAAAACCTTGCTGAACGGGGTCGAGGACGCCGTCTTGTTCGAGGTCTTCGACCGTGCGCACACGATGGCCCTCGGCCATAGCGGCGAGCACCGTGCAGCTTTTGACCGGTTGCTCGTCCATCCAGACAACGCAGGTGCCGCAGTTGGAGGTGTCGCATCCCCAATGGGTGCCGGTAAGTCCGAGAGAGTCTCGGATGAAGTGGACGAGGAGCAGCCGTCCCTCGATTTCGCTGGTCTGGTCGACTCCGTTGACGTTGATCGTTACTTCCATATCAGGCCTCCTGGCCCGTTGCTCGGGCCACTGCGGTTCGCAGGGATCGTTGAGTGAGTTCGTTGGCGAGGTGCTTCTTGTATTCAGCACTCCCGCGCATGTCGGTATCGGGTTCGCAGTTGGCAGCACAGATCGCACCGACCTGGGCGTACAGCTCTTCGGACGGGGTTGCTCCAGTGAGCGCATCTCGGGCAGCGTCGATCGTGATCGTGTTCGGCCCGACAGCAGCGAGTCCGACCCGGCCATCGGCGATCGTGTTGCCATCCATCCACAC
>JBLIMK010000131.1:0-6578 GCA_047638715.1 Verrucomicrobiales bacterium | reverse complement strand
CTTGTCGAAGGACGGGTATTCGTCCTGTGGGAAGGTTTCGACATGACGAAACCCGGTGATCTCAGTGGAAATGTCTGGCGGACTTTGCTTGATGTTGAAGACCTGGAGTTTCGTCGTGTCCTGATGCAATCCCTGAATCTGATGGACAACAGTCTTCGAGGCCGCGTTGCCGAAGCGTTGATCGCATATCACGTAGGAGGCGAGCTGACCGTGGACAACTGGGCGGCATGGGATGTCAACCTTGGTGACATTCGGGTGGAGGTGAAGGCCAGCGGATACGTGCAGGCCTGGACACAGAAAGCAGAGAGCTCAATTTCGTTCTCGATTGCCCCAGCCGGCGAGTACCGAGAATCTGAAAGCGGCTATGAGTTTGATGAAATTCGGCTTCGTCGAAGCAACGTGTACATCTTTTGCCACCACAAAGGCTCTTGCCCACACATCGCCTCAGAGTGGGATTTCTACGTTGTGCCGACAAGGACGATTGACACGGTCTGTGGAACCCAGAAGACGATCGCACTATCCAGTGTTCGAAGCCGCCTCGGAGCGAACGCGTGCGGAACTGAGGAACTGCGGAGAGCAGTTCAGGAGATCGGAGCCGGGATCTGAGCGGCGCAGCGGCGAGCTCACTCGTCGAAAGTGAGGTCGGCCGTGTCGGCGGAAACGCCGGAGCGAAGAGGGACGGCGTGGATCGCTTTCGATGGGCCGACAGCCCGGTGCCGCTCATGGGTGGCCGGTAGTGGGACTCAACCTCTAGAACAGAAGCGCACGCGGCTACGTCCGCAGGCTAAGAAGAACGACTGACGTCAACTCGTCTCGGCGGAAGCGAACAGGATCAGCAACATGGACATCACGACTCTCCCATTCGACGAAGCCGCGGTCGCATGGGATCGCTCCGGAGCGGCTGACCGGCTGGCGACCGCGACAGCACAACGCGACGCCTTCCTGGAGCTCTTCCCACCGGACGTCTGGTCCGATCTGCCTTTGGAGGACTACGCCCTCGGGCAGAACGACCGGCCCGACGTGTTCAGCCGATGGATCGAGTTCGGAACAGCGGCGTGCGGCAGCATCGCTGGTGGCAGTTCCATGAAACACCTGATCTTCCTCCGCAAGGAAGCACAGACATGGTGGTTCGTTGATCGCTACGAAACTGCCGAGGAGGCGTGGAACGCGATTCGGTCCGGTTTCGAGACACTTGTGGAACACGGCCGCGCCGGTCGATGGGAAGAGATCGACCAACTAGATGCGTTGTGGGGCGGAAAAGCGGTCAAGGGGAAGACCGCATGGATGTACTTCCCGGAGAGCCTGCTCCCTATCTATTCCGGGAGCCATCTCGACTACTGGTTGTCGATCTTCGATCTCGACGCAGGCGACGCAGGCGTGATCGGCAAGAACCGGCGACTCTTCGAGTTCCTCGTGACGCGCCCGGAACTCGCTGGATTCTCCTCCCTCGAGATCATGTTGTTTCTCTACGACTGGGCTCACCCGGAGCGTGGTCGATCCGTCTTTCGCGTATCGCCGGGGGAAAACGCCCGTCTCTGGTCCGACTGCCGCGATGGCGGTGCCATCCGCGTGGGATGGAATCAGTTGGGTGACCTCGCCGAGATTGACACGTTCGAAGAGCTCTTACCGCTCTATCATGCGGCCCAGCCGGCTGAGACAGAAGCGCAAGCCAAGCACGGCGCCCGAGCGCTCCTGATGTTTCGCAACCTCAAGCCAGGTGACGTCGTTATCGCCAATCGCGGGACGACAACAGTCCTGGGTATCGGCCGAGTGGTCGACGAATACCACCATGACCCATCGCTGTCGGAGTACCGCCATGTCGTGGATGTCGACTGGTTCGACACCGACCCGAGAACCGTCGACGTCGGCGGCGGGTGGCGATCGACAATTTCCAAGATTCGCCCTGACCAGTATCAGTCCATCCTTACGAGCGTCGCGGCCGAACCTGGAGCCGCCGAGATGACGGACACGCCGACCCGCATCGACGTCCTACCGGAAGTTCCGACGCTGCACCTCGAGGCAGAGCGCTTACTGAAGCGCTCCGGCCAACTCGTCTTCTACGGGCCACCCGGGACCGGCAAGACATACTCCGCCCGCAGACACGCGGCATGGCTCCTTGCCGGCGGATCTCACACACCGAACGCAGCGCGGGCATTTGGTCCAACGATCGATCTCGAAGCGATCGAGGCATCATACGAAGCTCCGGAGAGTCGCTCCGCTCGTCCGGGCTGGCTCTTTGTCGCAAATAGAAAAGAATGGAGTTGGGATGAGCTCGGCGACGGAACCGTTGACTTCCGGCGCGGCCGTCTCAAGCGGAACTACGCGGCAGCGCAACCAGGCGACCGGGTCTACGGCTACGAAGCATCGCCGACGAAAGCCGTCGTTGCCCGAGCCTCAGTGATTGATGAAGTCGAACCGGGCGCTGACGGCCAGATCTTGCTTGGCGAGGGCGAATCCGTCGCCGGTCCGACCTACGACGAACTGGTCGCCGACCCAATTCTTCAGAATTCCGAGCCGGTGCAGTTCAACATGCAGGGCACGATGTTTCGATTGGAGCCTGACGAAGCCGACCATCTCGATGGGCTGATCGGTAGTCCTGAGTCAGCTCCATCCAACAGCGGACCACGGCTGGCTCAAGTCACCTTCCACCCGTCGTACGCGTATGAAGACTTCATTGAGGGCTACAAGCCCACTCCAGGTGTGAGTGACGGGCTCGTGCTCGAGATGCGAGATGGGATCTTCAAACGGATGTGTCGAACGGCCGCCGCCGACCCAGGAAACCCCTATGTGATCCTCATCGACGAGATCAACCGAGGCAATATCCCCAAGATCTTCGGCGAGCTCATCACGCTCATCGAGAAAGACAAGCGCGGCATGTCGGTCTCGCTCCCGCAAAGCGGCGACAGTCTTGTCGTGCCAGACAACCTCTATCTGATCGGCACGATGAACACCGCTGATCGAAGCATCCACGTCATGGACGCTGCACTTCGCCGCCGCTTCGCGTTCCTCGAACTCATGCCCGACGCCGAGACGCTTGCCGACACGGTCATCGGAAACCTGCCGCTTGACCAACTACTTACCGAGTTGAATCGGCGGGTCCGAGACAAGGCTGGTCGCGAGCGCCAGTTGGGTCATGCGATGTTCATGAACGGCCCGAATCCGGTCCAAACCGCCGAGGACTTCGCACTTGCGATCCGCTACGAAGTGCTGCCGATGTTGCAGGAGTACGTGTACGGGGACTACGCCGATCTTGCCGATCTACTCGGTCCGGGTGTGATCGACGCAGAGGAGCAGACACCGCGCTACGACGTGCTCGAGGATCCCGAACGCCTTGTCTCGGCAATAGCGAAGCACCTCAATATCTCACTCGGATGACACTCGAGATCGAGCTTCGCGAGTACCAGACCCTCGTGGTAGATGGCATCACTCCAACCGACGCCGACATGGCGCTTGCGGCCAAGCTCGACACCGACTTCGAGCGGAAGCTGCGTCTTCGTTGGTTACGTGAGGATCGCCTTGAGATCACGTCGACGTCGTGGGTCGGCGTTGTGCATCTCGAAGCTGCGCGCATCGTTGTGCGCCCGAAGTTTGCCGGCACCGAACTTCGGGTCGTTCGGATGCTGGAATACGCCGGCGGACTCGATCGGGCACGTGCCTTCAACGCTCGGCGATCGATCGAACTTTCGGGAGTTGATCTTCTCGAACTGGTCGCGTCGTTGTTTGCCGCCGAGACGGAACGAATTATGCTGGAGGGCTTGTTGCAGGACTATCGGACTGAGGAAGCCGACCTGCCGATGCTGCGTGGCACCCTCCGGCACCGTGAGCAAGCGACTCGCCGGTTTGGACAACTCGATCGCCTCGAGTGCCGCTACGACGAGTTCGACACGAATATTCTTGATAACCAGCTGCTTGCCGTCGGTGCAGCGGTCGGAGCCCGACTTCTTCGGGCGGGTCCGACGAGACTGCGACTTCGCCGGCTCTCTGCAACTCTCGAGACGAATGTCGGACGTGGTCCGACCACTGCGGATGAGTATCGCCGTCGTCTTGTCTACGGACGACGTAACGAGCGATACCGGCGGGCCCACGACCTTGCGCTGCTCCTGCTTGATCAGATTGGCATCGACGATCCGTGGAGTGGGTCGCCGAGCACGAGTCACGTCTTCTTGCTCAACATGAACACAGTGTTTGAAGTGTTCGTCATTCGACTCGTTGGAGAGGCATTCGCTGGCACCAGCTGGAGCGTCGACGGGCAACGTCGAACAAAGTCGGTGGTTGTGGATCGGGATAGCCGTAAGACGTATGCGTCGGTGATCCCAGACATTGTGCTCCGCAGCGGAGCGGCGATCGTTCCTCTTGACTGCAAGTACAAGTTGTACGGCGAAGGCAAGAAGATCTCGTCTGGCGATATCTACCAGTCGTTTCTCTATGCGTTCTCTCTCGGCGTTCGCCCCGGAAGCCTGCCCGCTGCGGGCATCATCTATCCGGCGCGGCCACCACTAGGGGGCCGCATGTTGTCGATCGGCCGCGATGGCGGCGACGACGCGGCGGTGATCGCCGGCCTCGAACTCGACCTTGTCAGCGCAGTCGATGCGCTCGACGACGGTGATGCGAAGGCGGAACTCCTCAAGACCGTGCGGTCTTTGATCGGTGGCCTGCTCCCGTCGGTCGAGGCAGCGGATCCGGTCGAAGTTCAGGCCTCGGTGTCCGTGTCCAGCGACTCGAGCGTGACCTCGGCAACGTAGCCCGAGTGATCTCGCACCATTCGCGAGACGTTGCGATTCCGGACGACCGTGGATTTCTGAGCAAACCCTTCCGCCCCAGCGGCGTGTTCACCACGCTGGATGCTGCGGTATCCCCGGCTCAGTACGGCATCGTTCTTTGACCAGTAGTTGTAGACATGCCCGGCTACGGCGGTCTCGAGCGACCGAAGGTCGAGGCCGCTGTCGATGGCTGCTCCAAGCAGATGGACATCCTCGAGCCTCGGTGGTCCGTCCTTGGTGGTGAGAGTGCGAGTCGCCTCCATCATGACGCGGGCGCCGAGGCTGTGGCCGACGAGTACGAACCGTTCGGTCTCGGTTCGCGCGATGAGGTCGGCCAGAACTGCCCCGGTCATCTCGGCACGAGTTCTGGCGACCGACCACGGATTCTTGGCGAGCTCGTATGAGGTGATCAGGCCACCAAGCACTCCAAATTTCGTAGCCGCTGTGCGACTCGCTCGAGCCGCAAATCTGGCGACTGCTGAGAGTGCGGAACCCGAACCGGCCCCGCGCCCCACAAGCGCTCGAAGGTCTTTCAGCTCCTTTGCTCCCCAGCGGACTCGGTACACCGGGCGGCCCGGATAGCGGGAACGAATGATCTCCTCCCAGCGGCCCCAACCGTCCTCGTCTTCTGTCAGGAAGCCACTAGAGAAGATGACGGGAGCACCATCGCCGGCCTCCACCAGATCGATCCCGAACGAGTCGTCATCGCCAACATAAGCCGATGTGACAGAAGCGCCGAGCCCCGTACCGAGGCTGGCACCCACGGCCGTGACGACCGCTGTGCCTCCCGCCATACCGAGTCCGCCGGCTGAAACGGCGCCGCCACCAAGCAGTGCGAGTCCGTGGCTGGTTGCGGCAGCCCCCGAGAGGCCCGTCCATGCCCCGATGGAGCCACCTATTGCGGGAGCGGCGACGAAAAATGCGGGTCCGATGAGCAGCGCGCCGCCGAGTGCGCCGGCGGCGATGGTCGCGAGCCGTTTTACGTTTCTGCTGTCGAACTCGAGCCACGGCTCGTACTTATCGATCGCGACGAGTGTCGTGTCGAGTCGTTGGAACGAAGGAATCTCGTGGCGATGTTGCGCGCAGTATCGAGCGAGACCGATCTGACGAGACGAGCGGCGCGCCATGTGGTCACACCCGGGTACGAAGCATTCTGTCGTTGATGTGCCGCAAGACGCGCAGAGATATGCGGCGGGGACCATCCATCGGGTCACTTTTCGGTGGGCGGTCGAGTCCAGGCACTCCGAACAAAAGCCGCGCGTCGTTTCGGTTCCGACGTGGTCGGTGAGGTCGACGAGGCTCTTGATGAGGTCCTCTGACTGCTGGGCGCTCTTCCGAAGCAACTTCTTCTGGTTCTTCTGGCGGGATCGGCGGTATTCGAGCTCGTTCCTCGCGAACGATTCAAGTCCGCCGACGAGGGTTCTGTTGGAGATCAGCTTGTCGTCACCGTCGACGGTTGACTCGTCTTCTCCGTCGGAGCGGTGGAGGCGGAGCGACTTTCCGTCGGCTGAGGTGAGCCGACAGGTGTACCCCGTAGTGCCGTTTGGATTGTAGATAAGGACGCTCATCGCTCACTCCGGTTCCCGCTGCGAGGCCAGCCTGCTTCCTGCTGGGCGCCGTTCGCAAGAGCAGCCTTCGGGAAATGCCACGGCCCGCCGGCAGCGATGCTCTCAATCTGTCCGGCCGTGCTCCTCTAGCTGGGAGCGTTGTCCCGAAGGGATGCCGGTTCATCGTCGGTGGTGTCCCGCTCGACCTCCGCGGTTGCGCGTTCGTAGGTGTCAGCGAGATGCGGTTTGACTGCGTCGACAATTCGGCGCG
>JBLIMK010000130.1:0-6591 GCA_047638715.1 Verrucomicrobiales bacterium | reverse complement strand
CCGATCGCCGACGGCAGCGACCTCGGTGGTTCATTACGCAATCCCGCGGGCATGTGCAACGTCGTGGGTATCCGTCCCAGCATTGGTCGGGTCGCCGATCCCGCAGCCTCGTCGACATACCCCCGACTCGGTGTTTCAGGTCCGATGGGTCGAACCGTGGCAGATACGGCGTTGTTGATGTCCGCGCTCGCCGGTCCCCACGACCTCGATCCGTTGTCGTTGCCCGAGAACGGATCGATCTTTGGCTCCCCCTTGCCGAGCACAACGAGCGCGAAGGTGGCATGGGGTGGCGATCTTGGACTGTTCGAGTGCGACGCCGAGGTGCTCGAGATCTGCAAGGCCGCTGCGAGCACAGTTACAGCGGTCGGCGGCTCGTTCGCTGAAGCGCGGCCGGACATGTCGACGGCGGAGTCGGTGTTTCGAGTGCTCCGCGGCATGAGCTACGCAAAGACGGGTGGCCTGTTCCCCGAGGAGATGCAACACCTGGTGAAGGCCACGGTCAGAGAGAACATCGCGTATGGCCGCACCCTCACGGTGGCCGATGTCTTGGAAGCCGAGAGTCGGCGGGCCGACCTGCATCGAACGATGAGCTCGTTCTTCGATGAGTTCGACATCCTTGCGCTGCCAGTGGCGCTGGTACCCGCATTCCCGGTTGAGATCGAATACCCGACCGAAGTGAACGGCGTTCCGATGGCCGACTACCTGAGCTGGATGATGCCTGTCTGCATGATCACGCCAACCGGATGTCCAGCGATCTCGATCCCAGCCGGCTTCACGAAAGAGGGGTCACCGGTTGGGCTGCAGCTGATCGCTCGCCCGGGACAGGATCGGCAGCTGCTCGAGATCGCGTCGGCGATGGAAGCGGCGAATCCACAGCATCACCTCAGCCCGGCGCTCGGCTAGTCCCGAGTGAGATACGAACCTGCAACGAGATGGGCAGCAAGTTGATCTACGAAACGACAGACGGGGAGACGATAGATCTGGAGACCGCGTGGGGGACGTTGGGAGCGAGAATATCCGGCGCGGATACTGCCCAATGGAGGCGTCTCGGCAAGGATTTGGCCGCAGCGTATTCCGAGCCGATTCGCCGCTATCACGGGAAGTCGCACGTCCTGGCGGTGCTGGCAGTTCTGGGCGAAATTGCTCCTGATCCCACGGTTGCCCAACAGCTGGCGGCGTTTGCCCACGATGTCGTCTATGACCCGACAGCCGCGGGATATGCCGACGAGGAGGCCAGCGCTGTGTGGGCTGAGGAACATCTCCTCGAAGCTGGAGTAGGAGCAAGACTCGTGGCGGATTGCGCCGCGTTAACTCGAGCGACCGCTGGTCATCAACTCGATCAAACCCCTGGATGCGCCGAGTTTCTCGACGCTGACCTGGCGATTCTCGGGAGTGCTCCGATCGTGTACGACCAGTACGCCCTCAACATTCGCGTCGAGTACGAACACCTGCCAGACGACGTGTTTCGCAAAGGCCGGGCAGCGGTGCTCGAGTCATTCTCAGCGCGTGACGTGCTGTTCTTTAGCGAGCCCGGCCAGATCCGGTTTGAGAAGGCGGCACGTTCCAACCTTGCGCGAGAACTCGAAACACTGAGGCACTGATATATCTGTAAATATCGACGGGTTTCAGCCTTGAGGGTTCGACGCGATGCGCAGGTGCTCCGTTAGATCGGGTAGCTGGGCGCTGGCGTTGAGGCCACTCGTGGAGGGCATCACGTAGGCTGGCCTGCCACCGATGAGCCGCTCTTGCCACCCTGGCTTTGCTCGTTTGTCGATCGCTGCTCGCCATCCGGCCAGGCCGACGAAGCACAGGGCCTCCGGCGCCAACCACGTTGCCAATCGTTCGACGCGCGCAACGCCGTCGACGAACTCGTGCGCGGCGAGCTCGTCGGCGCGTCTGGTGGTTCGTTTCACGATGTCGGTCATGCCGATCTTGCGGTCGCGAAGAAGCGCGGTCGGGTCCCGATCGTCGATGGCAAGGTCCGCGGCGAGCATCGCTGGCCAGAATCGGTTGCCCGGCCGGGCAAAGGCCACGGCGTCGTCGGCTGATGCTGGGGACGGATTCAAGCCGCAAATCAGCAGCTGCATTCTCGGGGCGACCGAGTCGGCCAAGGTCCACAAACGTTCGCCCGTCGAGTTGAAGCCGGCTCCACAGAGCACGTCAGCCCATCGTTGATCGTCGTAGGTAACCGGGCGATCCAGGGCGACTGTCTCGCCCACCGGCGTGCGGCGATGAAGCGACGCCAGACGTTGGGGGACGAAGCGCGACATCGTCCGGCCTCAGCCGAAGAACTTCTGCTGAAGCTTGCGCATAGCCCGCAGCCAGCTCTCGATGTCGGCGCCCTTGTGTTTGACGTACTCGGCGACCTTTGGATGGGGCAGGATGTGGAATGACTCGGCGGCTAGCCCAGCGACGACGGAATCTGCGACGTCGCTCGGTTCGACGAGACCCTGCGCAACCACGTTCGTGATGGCTGGATCGTCGCCTTCGGTCATCGCTGTTCTTACCCCTTGAGGACAGAGCACCGAGACCCGAATATTGTCGTCGGCGTGGGTTATCGAGAGCCACTCGGCCAAGGCAACTGCAGCGTGTTTGGTCACCGTGTACGGAGCGGTCCCCAGATTCGAGAGCAGGCCAGCGGCAGATGCAGTCGTGAGTAGATAACCCCCGCCTCGCTCCTGCCACCGCGGAACCATGTGGCGAGCTGCCCATATGTGGTGCATCACATTGATGTCCCAGACGCGTTGCCACTCGTCATCGGGGACCTCTACGCCACCCGGAAATCCGCCGATTCCTGCGTTCGCGACGAAGAGTTCGATCGGGCCGAAACGTTCCTCGGTTTCGTCGATGAGTGCTTTGATGCTCTCCTCGCTCGATACATCGGACCGGATCGCAATCGCTCCGATCTCGGTAGCCGTCTGTTCGAGCGTCGATGCGATATCGGCGATGACGACGGCCGACGCCCCTTCCGCGACGAAACGCTCGGCGAGGGCACGCCCAATACCCGCAGCGGCTCCGGTGACGACGCACACCTTGTCTGCTACGTGCATTTCAGCTCCTCGTGGGCTTGGCTACCACATTCTTAAACGATTGAGTCGAACAAACCACGTTCGCGCTGTTCGGCATGTAGTCAGCGCGGCTACGATGGGGTTAGGGAATGCGGTCGGTCGATCATCGGTTGCATCCATATAGACGAAACGCCACGAAGGGTGACCGAGATGACCGAAACAATAGAAGTCAACATCGCCGAAGCCCTTGCCCTGATCGACTCGGGGTTGGGTCTGACAATGTCGCGTGAGCTCATGACCACGAACGAGGTTGCAGACCTGCTCCTCGACGTCCGGTCGATCCTCGCCGCAGTGCCTCTCGTCGCTGCGATCGAAGCGCCGATTCCGGCGCCAATCGCCTGACGAAGACTCTTTCGGGCTCCGCGAATTTTCGCTGCACCGATATCAGCAACGCGGCCTGCGGCTGCACGGGCAAGACCGAGGCTTGATACGAGTCTTCAGCCGACGCCGTGACTCGGTCGCGGGCATCCTCGAGTCGATCGTCGACGGTGTTGGCGAACCCGATCTCGTGTCTTACCTGTGTCCGTCATGTGAACACGTTGTCAACGGGGTCTGACATCTTCGTTCGTATCTAGCCGACTACCGAGGGGTCTCCGACGTGGCGAGAGACGAGAAATTGGAACGCGAGTTCGAGCGAGCGCCCCTTCACGAGGTCATCTCGTGCGATTTTGGCTGCCGTATCAGATATTGGGGAGCAGCCCGACGTCTTCATCAGCGCTTCGGTCACTCGTTCGAGCGTGACGAACGCTGCGATCGTCTCTGCGACCGACGACCCCGTCGTAATCAGCCCGTGGCTTCGCAAGATGGCGACCTGCTTGTCGCCCAACGCCTCGGCGATCCGTTCGCCGCCGTTGCGGTTGAGGATCTGGACCTCTTCGTCGTCGAAGAATGCCCATCGGTCGTGGAACGTGCAGGCTTCCTGGGTTACTGGTTCGATCGGGCGGCCAGTTGCACTGAACGGGGTGCCCCACGGCGTGTGAATATGGGCGGCGCCGACGACATCTGGTCGGGCCTCGTGGATTGGATGATGGATGTTGTAGGCGGTGAGGTTGATCTCGGTTCCATCAGCGGTCGTGCCATCGGGACGCACGAGCACGAGTTCGTCGACCGTGGCCCGTTCGAAGCCGCACGAGTAGCGAAGAAGCCACATGTGGTCAGTGAATTCGGGATCGCGAGCGGTGATGTGTCCGTCGCCCAAATCACCCCATCGAAGACTCGCGAAGATGCGGTATCCCAACGCGACTTCACGCTTTCGCTTCATGCGTTCGATTTCGAGTTCTGTCGACATTCGGAGAGTCTGCCAGAGCTGTGGGTTAGGTGAGGACCTTGCGCAGGGCTGGTTTGATGAGTTTCGTGAGGGCCCAGCCTGTTGCAGCACCCGCTGCGACGTCGGTCGCATGGTGAATCTGGACGTGAATTCGACTCGTCGAAACGAGCGCGGCGAGCGTACGAATCGCGAATTTGCCGGCCGGAGATGCTCCTGCAGTGAGATATGACGCTGCGACGACCGCCGCGCTCGCGTGGCCTGACGGAAAGCTCGACGTCTTGGGTTTCCTGAGTTTCATCGGGCGATCGTCGACATCGGGCCTCTCGCGTTCGAAGATCGATTTGATCGGACCATTGACGAGCGCTGCCTCGATGCCGAGTGCTGCGCTGGTTCTCATCGCCTGCTTCGGGTCGCGCAGAACGATCGCGCGGACGATTCCCAAGCCGTGCCAGATAATCGAGAAGTTCGCGGCTTCGGACGCGCCATAGAACAACCGGTCGGCCGCGGCGTTACCTCGCAAAACATTCCACCCGTCATCGATCAGTTGATCGATCGGCTCGAAGGTGTTGGGCACACGAATTCGTTTCATCACGCCTCCATCACGCTAGGGGAGCTGGGTGTTCGGCCCTCGCAACGAGATCCGTTAGTCGTCTTCGTTCGACTTGGTAGCGACAGACGTATGTGGCGGTCGAGGTGGCTGTGTGGGTTGCAGTTCCTCGTCGATTGTCGCTCGGCGGCGGTCGCTCATCTTGCGAACCGCGATCCATGCGATCCACACGATTGGCAGAAGCACCAGGAGTGGTAGAACGAAGCCGACCAGGATTCGCACGGCCTGCCAAAGGCCTGCAAGCAGCCCGACGGCGGCTCCGAAACCATCGCCGAAGCCCGTGTCGACGGCGTCTTCGTTCACGCGGATCACCGGACTGGTCGATGTCCGCACTGCTGGATTCGCAGCCTCGCCGGTGATCGCGTCGGTGGGCACGCCTGTTGCTTCGCCGCGAAGTGGGAGATCACGTTCGATGGTCATTTGTTTGGCGAAGAAGACGCTCTGACCCGGGTTCAGCTCTTCTGGGGTGCCGAGGACGAGGATCAGATCGTCGGTGCCCTCGATTTCGAGGACGGACTCGGTGATCGTCACGCTCGTGAGTGCCTGATCCCCATCGTTCCTGATGACGAAACACAACGTTGCTTCGTCGCCTGGTTCGAACACGATCTCTTCGAGCGGACGTCCAGGACACGAGGTTCCCTGATCTTGGCCTTCGTACGCCGTGATGCCCAGGGCGATTGCGTTGGTCACCCGATCTTGTTCGAGTATGAGTGTGATCGTTGCTAGGTCGATCTGATCGCGGAGCGTGCGCAGAGTTCCCCGCATGACCTCCAGGTCGGATTCTCGACTGAGTAGCAAGTTTTCGAGCTCCGCGAAATCGGTGAGCGTCGTGGTGTTCTCCATTGCCTCGCGCAGGCGATCGACGCCGAGTTGCGTTACGTCGATGCGGCTCTGGAGATCGACGACTCGTTCGGTGACGTCGTCGGTGCTGATGGTCTGATTCCGAAGCTCGCCGATGCCCGCAAGTCGTTCGATCGCTGCCGAGAAGTTCTCTGGATCGACCTTGAATGTGATTTGCGAGCGAGGCTCGGCGCCGCCCGAGGTGTTTTGGCTGGAGATAAAGCCACCGACTTCAGCGATGATCTGTACTGCTTGGCGTCCGGCTTCCTCGACGTCGTCGACTCCGACCGACACCGATGCGGTGTAGATGATCTCGCGGCCGCGCTGGGCTGCGGTACGGAGAGGCGGAGTGGCCCCTGTCGACCCGAGTGCGTTTTCTTCGCCCTCGGCAGCTGTCGGATCGTCTGACGCGGATTCTGTGGGCTCGGACGCAGCTGCTGCGTCCTCGACCACATCGCTACGGGTGACAGATCGCGAATCACCGCCGTCATCTGTGTCGTCAGCCTGGAAATCGGCAGCCGCACTGGTCGCGGCCGTAGGGGCGGCGGCATCGCCAGAATCCGAGGACGCGCTGTTCCCGGCGGAGTCGGCTGTCTCGGAGGATTCGTCATCAAATCCGCAGGAGGCCAAAAGAAGAACGAGCGCGGCGAAAACCGCTACTAACCGGTGAAGGGCTCGCCTCTGTACGACCCGTGTTCCTGGTGCATCCGCCATGGGAAATCTCCTCATTCAGGGTTGTCGGCGCCAAGTCGATAGCGCCCTAGTACTTGGTCCTTTGACGTCACGATCGGCGATTTGGTTCCTCAATC
>JBLIMK010000129.1:0-6689 GCA_047638715.1 Verrucomicrobiales bacterium | reverse complement strand
TCGCATAAAGCTGTGGACGGGTGCGGTTGACGATTACTGCTGCCAGGTTTGCTGGCGTCTCACTGTGGAGCCGGTCGACGAATTCAAGCGTCTCGGACACCGGGACTTCTTCAGCAAGAGTCACGTTTATTACGCCCGTGATTTCTGGGTCGGCGAGAAGTGCCACCACCCAGCCGGTCTCGCGACCGATCCGACCTATGGGCGCCAACTCACCGACCCCTCCGGGAGCAGCGAGTTCTCCGAGAAGATGTCCGCTCGCAGCAGCGTCCACAATCACCAGATCCCAATCGCCGCTGCGCGCTTCGTGGGCATACTTTCCAACGAGCAGAAGCTCAGAGACACCGGGCGCAGCTTCGGCAACGAATGAAAACGCCCGAGCGACGGGTCCGGCCATTACACCGAGGGGTCCGAGCTGTTGCCGCACGAACTCGGCGAGGGCCGCCTTCGATTCAATTTGCAGTACCGATAGATTCCGCTGGACCTCGGTCGCCTGATACTTCGGCGTCACGCCGAACATCCCGGCCGCGCCGGGACTGCCATCGGCAGAGATCAACAACGTTTGTTGTCCGCGGAAGGCCGAGAGTTCGGCGAGCGCGGCCGCGACCGAAGATTTACCTGTTCCTCCCTTACCGCCCACGATGAGGAGGCGGCGGTCGAGGATGGTCACGTGGTGATCAGCCGAAGCCGATCGGGCGGGTGGCGTCTTCGCTACCGATTTCGACGTAGGCAATCTTGTCGGCGGGAACGCCAACCTGTCGGCCCTTCGAGTCCTCGAGCCACAAGATTGGGCTGGCACCGGTGAGCGCTGCGGCCACGTCGGCCTTCACGTCGGCGGCTTTCACACCGTCGGATGCTTCGAGACTTATTTCTTTCGCGGTGTACGTAACACCAATTCGAATTTCCACAGGACTTCCTTGGGTGAGGGAACGGATACGCGAGCGCTAGTTGAGCAGGTTGAGCTTCTTGGTGTAGCGACGCTTCGGCGCTAGTTCAACATCGATCTTCTCGGCCATAGCGGCAAAGATCTTGCCGGCTTCACTGTCGGGGTGGGTCGCCATGATCGGGTTACCGGAATCAGACCCTTCGCGCAGCTCGGGAATGAGGGGCACCTGGCCGATAAGAGGGACCTCGAGACGGTTCGCGAGCTCCTCGCCACCGCCAGATCCGAAGAGGTAATATCGTTTGCCGTCGTCGCCGGTGAAGTGGCTCATGTTTTCGATAATGCCGTGAAGCTTCAGGTTGACTTTCTCGCCCATGAACGCTGCTCGTTGGGCAACCCGCTGGGCCGCTGGCTGCGGTGTCGTCACGACGTAAAGTTCCGACCGGGGAAGGAACTGTGCGAGCGAGAGCGAGATGTCGCCCGTGCCAGGGGGCAAGTCGATCAATAGATAGTCGGGCTCGTCCCAGAACACATCGGTGAGGAACTGTTCGAGGGCTTTGTGGAGCATTGGTCCACGCCAGATGACCGGCTGATCTTCGTCGGCGAAAAAGCCCATCGAAATCGCCCGGACACCATGTGTTTCGGGTGGGATCAACATGTCGTCGATCACGACCGGTGCGCGTTCGATTCCGAGCATGCGCGGAATCGAGAAACCCCACACGTCGGCATCGATGATCGCCGTGCTCTTGCCCCGCTTCGCAAGCGCGATCGCGAGGTTCGTCGTCACCGATGACTTGCCCACACCACCCTTGCCCGAGGCGATGAGCAGCACGCGTGTGCGGCTATCGGGGTCAGCGAATGGGATATCGCGTCCTTCGGCGTGGCCGTGAGATGGGTTGTTACCAGCGGTCGACGCTGGATCGCCGTGCAACATCTCGCGGACGCCGGCGCGCTCATCATCGGTCATGACGGTGAAGTCGACGGATGGGCTGGCGACACCGATGCCCCTCAGCGCATCGCTCACCCGAGTGGTGATTTCGTTCTTCAGCGGGCAGCCAGCGACGGTGAGCGCAATCTGGACATCGACGGCGTCGCCGGCAATACCGATCGTCCTGACCATGCCGAGGTCGACGATGCTTCGGTGGAGTTCAGGGTCTTCGACGGGGCGCAGTGCCTCGATGACCTGCTCTTCGGTAATCGACATTCGTGAGCTGCCCTTCGACAATGCCGGACCGCTCGGCCCGACAGGATCAGGCTATCGACCGCAATGCTCAGAACCAGCCGCTGACCGTGTCGTTCCCACCGTCGAACCACCACAGCGCCAGCAGGCCCGCCGCTGCCATCAACATGAGCGACACGATGATGGTCGACTTCGGGATCGGCCCTTCCTCTTCGAGGCCAGGCGCCTTCCGTCGAAGGTACCGAAGCGCACGATCTGCCCACTTGACGTCGCGCGACAAGACGACCAGCCCAGTCGCGATCACAACGACTCCCGGGCCCGGGAGCACCATCATTGCCAGCCCGGCGAGGCACAGAACGGCGCCGACAGTCATTCGGCCGAGGCGTATCAACGCGTGGTACCACGCCTTTTTCGGTGTGTCGTCGGCGTGACCGACAGCAAGCTCAGCGCGAATAGCGGCGTCCTTGAAATCGACGTCGCCGTCATGGTCGGCATCGGCCGGATCGAATGACTGTGTCTCGCTCATCAGATCACCGTAGGGGGTTCCCTGTTCAGCTCGAACGTGAAATGGGGAGAAACCGCTGCGGTGATCGTGAGACCGACGAACATCGCGGCCGCCGTCACGAGCCACATCGTGGAGTACCCGGACCATTCGATGAGAGCGCCGGTGAGCAACGGTCCGCAAAAGACGCCGATGTACACGCCGGTTTGGGTCACACCCGTGGCGGCGCCGGCCGCATCGAGGTTTGTTCGCACGACGCCGTAGTTGGTGAACACCGGCCAGACCCAACCTGCCCCGAACGCGACGACCGTCGCCAAGATCGCCACGATCGGCGTCTGAATGGCCAACAACCCCATACCGATCGCCCCGATCGTGCCGAACCCGGCAGCGGCTTTCAGCGGAGAGCGGATCGTCCGATCGATTCGAACCCCGATCACCAGACGCACGGCGATTCCAACGCCAGCACCCAAGCTGAGTAATAGGCCGGCGATCGCCTCGTTCAGTCCGCTCTCGACACCGGAGCTAACAATCCATGCGTTCAACGCGCCGGCAGCGAACGCCATAAATCCAAACCCGACGGCGGCCACGACAAGAACACGTTTCGCTGTCGTCGGTGCCGGCACCTCCTGCGCGATCTGACCGATGGGCGCGATCACTCGCCGAACGTTGATCAACGCCACGAGTGTTGCGATCGCTCCGACGACGTACGCAGAGCGCCACCCGAGCGTGAGCGCGAGTGCTGGGACAGCGAGCCCACAAAGAAGCGCCGCGGCGGGCATACCCGATTGCTTCAGTGCAATCGCCAACCCGAGCCGCGGCAACCTCGCTTGGCTGAGCAGCAGGTTGATCGCGCTTTGATTCGCTGCGTTCACCAGACCAGCGATCGCTAGAAATGCGATCAGCATCGTGAACGAATCGGCAACGAATGCGATACCTAGCTGGGCGAGTCCCGAGACGATCAACACGACCGTGACCTGGCGCCGCGGTCCGACCCGCTGCGCAAGCTTGCCGCTGGCCACAGAGGCGATGGTCGCAGCCAGGAAGAAGCCTCCTAACCCCCAGCCGTACGTGGCCTCGGAAACGTCGAATTCGTCAGAGATCTGGACGGACAATGCGCCGACGAGAAACCCAGGAAAGATCGTGGTGATGGTGGCCAACACCGCAGCGACGATGATCGACGTCTGCTCACTGCTTTGCACGCCGGGTTGCACTGCTTCACGGTACTACTCCGACTTGATTGGTCCGTCGTTCGCCTCAGTCCAAGATGGCCACCAACAGCTCCGAGATCGATGCGAATCGGACGATAACGAACCCCGTGACAGCGACGTACACGCCGATGATCCACGTGATCGCAGACCGACGTTCTGGAAAGCTCGCGATGCTCGCTAGGACCAACGGAACCGCCAGAAACACCGGCGCCATGTTGCCGACGAGGGCGAGCTCGTCTGCAACTCGGTGAACGTCGTCGAATAAAACACCCCGGGGCGATTCCGCCGTGAGCGACGTCGCTAGGTAATTCCCGATCGTGAGTTCTCCAGATGTACTTTCATAGGAGGTGAATAGATCGTCCACCGCCTCGAGTGCCCGGATCACTAGCGCGACCTGCAGCGCAACCAACGCGACCGTCGTGCGGCCGAGGAGCTTTCCTAAGTTTGAACCCGTACACACGAACGCCCCGATCGACAGCGCCCAGGTTCCAAGGAGCAGTGCGAATGCAAACCCGACACTTGAGCGGTCCGGCTCCCACCATGACAGACCGAGCGCAGGCAAGACGCCGAAGAGCGACATTGCTAACGCCAACAGCGCCATGGCTCCCGCCGTCCGCGGGCGAGCACTGGTCCAGGTCGTCGGCACCCAACCGGACGTGATCGATTCCTCCCAGTCGACCTCTCCGATCTCGAGGGGCTCCGGCCGCCTCCTTCCAAGAGCCCACATGCCGCCGAGCATGAGGAGTGCACTCACCACGAAAACCGGTAGGGCGAGCAGCATCCCATCGGTATCGAACACGGTCGCGCTAATCACGAGCTGATCGGCATCCGCCAGATCGATTCTCACGAGATCGGCGTCGAATCGGTCATCTCGTTCGAGCGACCACGTGAAGTCCCGGAACGTGCTGCGACGGTCAAACCCGGCGTCGGTGAGCGCGGTCGCCATCCGATCACGGGGCGCTTCATCGCTCGTCTCGATCGGGTGCAGGTAGATAACCGCGAGCGGCGAATCCGCATCCGTAACGGCCGACCACTTACGTACTTCGGCTCGGGTGATCGCATAACCATCAGGAATCGGAACGCCGTCGGCGACCTGGTCATGGACCAGAAACATCGACCCGAAGTAGCTAACCCCGATCGCGAGTCCGAGCACGATTGCGCCAACGGCTGGTGCGTTGCCACGTAGCCCAGCCCGAAGGCCAGACATCGACAACCGATCCCAGCGACGAACCTCCACGCCAAACGCCATACGACAAGCGATCCACGCCTGCCATCCGACTACAGCACCCACGGCCACGATCAGCACGAACATCCAGCCAACGAATGAAGCTGAAACCTCACGACCTAGCTGGTCGAAGGTCAGGCCCCGATGGAACAGCGGTGCGAGGAGGCCTCGAATCGGCGTGTCGGCCACATCGACATTGCTTATTGCTTCCCATCGGAACTCGGTCATCGCCACGCTCGCGAGATTGGCCACCAGCGTGAGACCGAACAGAAACACCGCCCACGACCACCCAGAGCGAACCCATCGAACCGGACCGCGCTCGACCGGGACCATGACGAGGAAAGCAAAGGCCACCACCCACAGCCACAAACCCACAAGCGCCGTACCCAAGGCATCCGTGAGCGTGCTCGAACGTGTCCAGAACGCCACCGGGTCGAAGAAGAACAACGCGCTCACGAACAACACGGCCACCAGCGCAAGGCTGAAGAGCATTCCGGTCGTCACCGCAATGACCGACCGCCCCACTCGGGATTGCCGCGATCGACCACGCATGCTGTCCGGCGCAGCGAACCACAACAACCAGGCTGCGAGGGCGGGGATGCCCAACGCCATCGCACGAATTGCCCACACTTCGCCGGCAGAACGAACGGACGCTTCTTTCTCGCTGACGTCACCAGACGTTGGCCATCGAGTCAGGGTTTCCGCGCTGGCGTCGGCACGAGCTGTGAAATCACCCGTTTCGATCGCAGGCGCACCGCCGAGGTTCAGTGCGGCGAACCCCAAGATGGCTAAGAAAAGAACGGTGCCGACCCGCTGCATTCGTGCCCGGCGCGCGGCGCGCGTATCGACGCGGGACGCCACATCTTCCCACCGTGGGCGAACCGCAGCGTCGTTGTCGAGCTGCAAGGTCCGCTCAAGTAGTCCTTCGATAGTCATGGCTTCTCCTCGATCATCGACGTGTCACCAATTGCTACTTCGAGGGACTTCAGCCCTCGGTGCACGTGGGTCTTGACGGACCCTGCCGTGATCCCCAGGGTGCGTGCGATCTCGGGAACCGTCTGGTCTTCATAGAACCGCAAGGCAAGGCACTGACGCTGTCGAACAGGCAAGGCCAAAAGCGCATCTCTGACCTCCTGATCGGGAGGGACGTCGACCATGCTGAGCGGACCGGGCTTGGCATGCCGTCGCTCCAGCGTGAGGCGACGAAGCTTCGAGCGGCACACATTCATCAGCGCCGATCGCACGTATGCGCCAAGGTCGGATGGGTCGTCGATGCTCGGCGACCGCTCTACCACCCGCGCAAACGTCTCCTGCACGAGCTCCTCGGCCAGCACCCGACTCCCGACGACCCACTGGGCGAGCCCGACGAACCGCGCGAGGTCGCGCCGATACAACACCTCGAGAGGGTCGAGAGTTTGGCCTTCAAACACCGTGGCGTGCGGCGCTGCCTTTTGCGTGCTCACACTTGTCTAAACGCCGGGGTCACCTTCGAACGTTGACACGACGTCGAGAAATTGTCGTATGTGGGCGATCGGAGAGCGGATTAGATCTCCAACTCAACCTGCGGAAGGCCATCGACGTACCGGACCGACATTGAGCGGCGCGCCGGCACTCGTTCGCCAGGCGTGATGACTCCCGTCAGGTTTAGAGGATCGCTTCCGTTTACCGAAATCGCGACGCCGGTTCGCTCGGTC
>JBLIMK010000128.1:0-6696 GCA_047638715.1 Verrucomicrobiales bacterium | reverse complement strand
GAATCTCGAGGTGGTTGTAGCCGTTGGGATTGCGCCCATCTCCACCCGCCTCTGGCGCAAGGCCTGTGACGAAGTCTGACGCCAGTTGGCCAGCTAAGAACACCCAACCGCCAGCGGCAATCGCTGGACTGTACGGCATGAGCGGTTTCGGCTCTCCGCCCCAAACCGCAACTCGATCGTTCTCGTTATTGGCCATGATTGTCCTGTCTCTATGTTTGGTTGAATGAAGCGAGGTTTGAGTTCGGGCGTCGTGGGGGCGTCGTCATCTTGGAATCCGGACGCCTCGGCAATATCGGCGATTCCACCAGACACTTACGGCCCGACGTTCCATCTCTGCTGCTTCAGCCAATGCGCTTGCCCCAGTACTTGCGAGTCGACGACAGAATAGTAGTCCATCGGGGGCAAAGCTTCACTCAGATTGAATTTCGAGCGCAAGCTGGGACAACCAATTTTTCACTGAAGGAAAAGTTCGGAGGTATTACCGGGAGGTAACGTGAGGTACAGTAGTGCATGGCAATGCTCCAGAAATGACAGAAAAAATGACAGAAAAAATGACAGAAAAAATGACAGAAGACACTGACCATGAGGTTCGTCTCGACGAAGACGGCGTGCTGTTCTCATTGGGCGCAAAGTGTCGATCGTTTCGAAGGGATCGGCATCTCACGCTTCAAACTATTGCCGAGCGCACCGGGCTCAGTCCTTCGATGATCTCGATGGTGGAACGCGGGCGGACGTCGCCGAGCATAGGAACGCTCGTGGCGATTTCTTCGGCTCTCGGCGTGCGGGTCAGCGATCTCTTCGATGGTCACGAAACAACCCTTAATCCGGTGAATCGACTCCAAGATCAGGACTCACTCGCGACCGCAACCGGTGTACACCATCGGGCCGCGGTAATCGCCGGGATCCACGGGATTGGCGTGAATATGAACATGTACGAGGTTGGCGCAGAGAGTGCACCCGAGCAGTTGCACCACGCTGGCCACGAGTGCGCTGTGGTGTTGGAAGGAACGCTGAAAATCGAACTGGAAAACGAGTCCTACATTCTTCAGGCCGGCGATTCGATCAGCTACGACTCCGGCACACCGCACCGAATTACGAACGACGGAGATGCTCCCGCGAAAGCGGTCTGGGTGAACGTCGCTGGTTAGACCCACGAGCCACTTATCGAAACTGGGGATAGCGCGAGCGTCCACGTTCGGTTAGTATTCAATCACATTGAATACTTCATCGAACGCGCGTGTCAATGTCATTAAAGGTTCCGAGCCCGGTCCCGAGATAGCAATTGTCGAATCCGGCGGGTCGGCGCGCGCCGTCATCTGGCCCGGCTCGGGTGCCGAACACCGCTCGATGAATTTGATCTCGCTCGAGCCCGGTGGCCAGACGATCGAGCTCCGACATCCTTCCGAGAGCGTGTATCACGTCACCGAGGGAGACGGAACAATGGTTGACCACGAAGCTGGCGCACGCCATGAGGTGATCACCGGCTCGATGCTCTTTATCGAAGCCGAGACCCCCTACTCGTTTACAGCCGGGCCATCTGGAGCATTGCTCCTCGGCGGCCCCTGTCCCCCGGACCCGGATCTCTACCCATCGAAGGAGCCGTAGACCATGGCAATCAAGGTGTTCCATCGGGACGCGCCCGACAAGTACCTACCAATGATTTCGAACGATGCTCGGCTGATCGTTTGGCCAGGTGTTGGAGCCGAGGTCGCGAACATGAACTATGTCGTCCTCGAGCCTGGCGAAGAGAACGTGCCTCACGCTCACCCGATCTCAGAGGATTCGATATTCATCCTGGAAGGCGCTGGCTCCGTTGCTGACTTCGACAACGACATCGTGACCGAATTCAAAGCGGGCGATGCCGTACATGTTCCCCCGGGCGTGAAACACGCTGTTCGTGCCGATCGAGACAGCCGAATCGTCAGTGTTGGTGGCCCCTGCCCTCCCGATCCGTATCTCTTGAAGCTCATCGATGAACAGTGAGACCAGTCACCGTAGGACTTGCGCAATTCGGTAGCCCTCCCGGCGATGCGAACATGAACAGGGCTGCATCGGTCGACGCGGCCCGAGGTTTGTTCCGCGACGGAGCAAATGTCGTCGTCCTCCCCGAGTTGTGCGTGCCCTGGTACTCCAGTGCCCGCGGCGAACTCGAGTCGGTCGCCGAAACTCTTGAGGGCGCCACCGTAGACGCGTGGACCTCGATCGCCGCTGCCAATTCCGGTATCGTGGTCGGCGGCCTGTGCGAACGGGATGGTGACGATCTTTTCAACACCGCGGTAGCGGTCGACGAAACCGGTGTCATTGCTCACTATCGCAAGCTGCATCTCTTTGCGAGCGAGAAGACCTGCTTCAGTCCGGGAGATCGCGGTCTCCCCGTGGTGGCGACGCCCTTTGGGCGTCTCGGTCTCTGCATCTGCTACGACCTTCGCTTCGTCGAGGTCGTCAGAATTCTGGCGTTGTCGGATGCCGAGGTCATCTGTGTTCCGACCGCGTGGCTGCCCGGCTTCGATGCAGCGAAATGGGACAGCGACGGACTGTGCCCGCAAGCTCACGGCGCTCTGTTCCAATCCAACCTGAATCAGGTGTTCGTCGCCTGCGCGAGCCAAGTCGGAACTTTCGACGGTGTCGAGTTCCTCGGTTCATCCCTCGTCGCAGACCCCTTCGGAAAACGAATCGCCGGCCCCCTCTCGGGCACAGAAGATAGAAGCGAAGTTGTGAGCCTCGATCTTGACGAAACCGTGCGAGCCCAAGATCGCGGCGCACTCATTCAGCCGCGAGAGGATCGTCGAACCGACGTCTACGGGATCACCTACAAAGGATCGCATCTGTGAAGCCCGCTGCCTTTCGATACGAACGTCCAGACACGGTTGACGAGACCGTCGATCTGCTCGCCAATCTCGGTGACGAGGCCAAGGTGCTCGCCGGCGGGCAGAGCCTCGTGCCCATGATGAACTTCCGGCTCGCTCGGCCCGAGGCGATCATCGACATTGGGAGGGTCCCCGGGATCGATCAAATTCGCGTTTCCGATGGTGTTGTTGGAATCGGTGCCCGTGTGCGTCACCAACAGCTGCTCCGCCGACCCTTCGACGGCCCGCTTCAGGATCTCTTCTTGCAGGCAGGCCGCCACATTGGCCACCTACCGATCCGTCTACGCGGCACTTTTGGTGGCTCCATTGCCCACGCAGACCCCGTTGCCGAATGGTGCCTCGTCGCTCTCGCTCTAGACGCAGAGGTTGTCGTGCGATCGGTCCGCGGCGAGCGGACGATCAGCTTGGCAGAACTTTTCGAAATGTCCTTCACGACGACGATCGCCGACGACGAGTTGCTGACAGAGGTGCGGGTGCCTTTGCTGGCCGACGACTGGTCGACGGGTTTTGCAGAATTCAGCCGTCGAACCGGGGATTTCGCCGTCGTGGCAATCGCTACCGCAGTACGGGTGCAGAACGGCCTCGTGACCGAGGCCAAGGTCGCCGCGGGCGGCGTCGCCGGTACCCCAATTCGCCTACCAGCGACAGAGGCTTCGCTGATTGGCGGGCCGCTCGATGCCGTCAGCATCAGCACTGCAGGCGAGATTGCATCGTCGGAGGTCCAACCGCGAGCTGATATCCACGGGTCCTCTATGTATCGGCGCGAGCTGGTCGCGGCCATGACACGAAGAGCGCTGCAGTGACAGCGGGGGCTCCGACGACCACATCGACCGACTTGTGGGTGGGCCGCTCCCTGCGGAGGGTCGAAGACGAAACTCTCGTGCGTGGCGACGGAACCTTTGTGGCCGATATCGCTGCCGGCATGGCCACAGCGCGATTCATTCGCAGCCCGATCTCGGCCGGCGTCATCGTCTCGATAGAAGGCCCAGCTATCTCTGCCACCGATCTGGATGCCGATGGCGTCGGCGAAATTGAAGCCGTGCTGCATCGCCCCGACTTCGTCAAGGTTCGACAGCCCCTCCTTGCGCGAGGGCGAGTCCGATATGTCGGAGAACCCATCGCCGTTGTCGTCGGCCGCACGCCCGAGGACGCGGAGGATCTCGCAGAACAGGTGATCATCGATCTCGAACCACACGATGAGGTCCTCGTCCATCCAGATCAGTCCGATTCGAACACGATGGTCGAGGGGCGATTTGCGACGCCGAACGTCGATGCGGCATTCGACTCCGCCGCTCACATCGTCGAACTGACGATCACGTCGAACCGCCAAGCAGCTCTACCGCTCGAAACCCGTGGTGCCTCGGCTGAGTTCGACCGTCGGACGGGGCGGCTGACCATCAACTCGTCCACACAGGCTCCGCATCTTTTGCGTACGGCGGTAGCCGATCTCCTGCACATGCGCGAGTCGGACGTCCGCCTGATTGCACCAGACGTCGGCGGAGCGTTCGGCCAAAAGCTCCCGCTCGCCCGAGAAGATGTCGTTGTTGCCTGGCTTGCGATGCAGCGCCGCGGCGCTGTTGCGTGGGTCGAAGATCGAACCGAAAATCTCACGGCCTCTTGGCACAGTCGCGATCAGCAGCACAAGGTACGTGGAGCGTTCACCGAGGACGGAAGATTGATCGCCATCGACGCTGACGTCGAATGTGATGTCGGAGCATGGTCGTGTTATCCGGTCACCTGGGGTGTCGAACCTCTGATGGCAATGGGAGAACTGCCCGGGCCGTACAAGATCTCGGAGTATCGGGTCGTTTCACGCGGGGTAGCCAGCAATACGTGTCCCTCGGCGCCATATCGAGGGGTGTCGAGGCCGGTCCTCACCGCCACGCTTGAGAGATTGCTCGACACCGCGGCGCGGCAACTCGGTATCGACCCGCTCGATATTCGTCGACGCAACCTGGTCACCGAATTTCCACACACCACCGTTACTGGAGTGGTCCACGACGAGGGCTCCTACCTGGAGGCCCTTGAGGTTGGCGCCGAACATTTCGACTTCGATGACTTTCGTCTTCGACAGGCCGCGGCTCGAGCACGTTCGGATAACCGCGTACTGCTCGGGGTAGGAATCTCGACGTTCGCCGAGCGGACCGGCTATGGCACGCCGGTGTTTGCCCAGCGTTCGATGGGGGTGACGCTCGGATACGAGAACGTCGAGATGACCATGGACCCATCTGGTTTCGTCGAAGTTCGGATTGGCGCATCGCCTCATGGACAAGGGCTCGAAACCACGCTGTCTCAAATCGTTGCCGACCAACTCGGCATCGACGCGAGCGAGATTCGTATCGTTCATGGCGACACCGACCGAACACCGTATGGATTCGGAACCTTCGCGAGTCGATCGATCGTGATCTCTGGCGGGGCCACACAGATCGCTGCGGCACAGCTACGAGATCGACTCGCGCTGGTCGCCGCCGACGTGTTGGAGGCGAGTCCCGACGACATCGTCTTCGACACTGGAAGCGCGTCGGTCATCGGTACGAATGTCGGCGTGACGGTCAGCGAGCTCGCCCGAATTGCATATCACCACACCGATCGCCTGGGACCCGAGACACCGATCGGGCTTACGGTCACCGCTGGCTACGACCCGGCGGGGACGTTCTCGAACGCGTGCCACATCGCCGAAATTGCTCTAGACGAAGACACCGGCCACGTGAAGGTGACTCGGTTTGTTGTTGTCGAGGACGCCGGCACTTTGATCAACCCAATGATCGTGAACGGCCAGATTCGCGGCGGCGTTGCGCAAGGAATCGCGAATGCGATCCTCGAAGAGGTCGTCTACGACGAGGACCAGAATGTGTTGACAGCATCGCTGATGGACTACCTACCACCAACGGCAACCGAGATTCCCGACATCGAGATTCATCACCTTGCAACACCGACCGATGCCACGATCACTGGAGCCAAGGGCGTTGGAGAAGGTGGCACGATTGGCGCTCCCGCCGCCGTGCTGAACGCCATATCCGATGCGCTTTCCCACTTGGACATCCACGCGAACGTAATGCCAGCAACCCCTGATCGAATCCGCGCTCTGATTCGAACAGCGACGGAGGACAAATGATGTACCAAACGACTCCGGTCACGCTGCGCGTGAACAACGCCGACTACGCGTTCGAGGCTGAGCCGAGGCGAACGCTCGCCGACGCTCTCCGCGACAATTGCGGGCTCACAGGCACACATCTCGGGTGCGAGCAGGGGGTGTGTGGCGCGTGCACGGTTCTGATCGACGGGGAACCCACTCGTGCGTGTCTGATGTTCGCAGTCCAAGCCGAAGGAGCCGACGTACAAACCGTCGAAGGTCTGGCTCCTGACGCCGAAACATTGCATCCACTTCAAGAGGCCTTCTCCGTCCATCATGCGTTGCAGTGTGGTTTCTGCACTCCTGGGTTCTTGATGCTGGCGGCCGGAGTGCTCGACATGGATCCAGATATTGGCGATGACGAACTCCGCGAGGTGCTGTCGTCCAACCTCTGCCGCTGCACCGGCTATCAAACGATCATCGATGCGGTGCGAAGCGTTCGCGACAACAAGTGATCGGCCAGTCGGTTCGTCGATTGGAAGATCGAGTTCTCGTCTTGGGGCAAGGTCAATTTGTTGCGGACGTCGACTTTCCCGACCTCGTCCATCTTCGAGTCGTCCGCTCTGAGCTCGCCAGCGGAACGATCGTTCATGTGGACACGACTGAGGCGGCAAGCCTCGATGGAGTTCTTGCGGTCTGGACAGGCGCAGATGTAGCGCACATTCCACCGATCGACTTTCGCCAGATCGGGTACCC
>JBLIMK010000127.1:0-6830 GCA_047638715.1 Verrucomicrobiales bacterium | reverse complement strand
CGCATTACCCCAGACAACGACCTCGTGGTCGCGCAGGCGAAGATGCTTCGATACGACTACTCACAGCTGGCCGTGCAGGTGAATCCACGTAGCGACCCGCTGGCCATCAGTTGGGAATCCATCGCGAAGGCCCGAATCAAGAACCGAGACGCCGCTTTCGGCGACGCCACCGAGCCAGCTGTATGTGTGAACTGGGACGACGACCTCCTTCCCCTGATCCCGAAGATCATCGCCAACGGCTTCATCTTCGTTCGCGGCCAAGACCGAACAGTGATCGGCATTGTCACCACCGCCGACCTCAGCAAACAGTTCGAAGTCTTCGCCAATCCATTCCTCCTCCTAGGCGAGATTGAGCGTGGCCTCCGAGTGGTTCTCGACGACACGTTCACAGCGGATGAGCTCGCGTCGACCCGCGACGACCGAGACTTGGGCCGCTCGGTCGACAGTGCCGCGGACCTGACGATGGGCGAGATCGCACGCTTTCTTGCCGACCCTGAAATGTTCGAGCGGCTCGGCTGGGTCATGGACCGCCAGGAATTCACCGCGGCGATTGAAGAGGTGAGGGACCTTCGAAACGAAATCATGCACTTCAGCCCCGACCCCGTTATTGACGGTGACCTCCTGATCCTGCGCAACTTCCAGCAGATGCTTCAGAAGCTCGCACCGCAGCTATAGAGAGAGGTCACTCACCATTTCGGGCCGACGTAGAAGTGTTCCTCGCGATACTCGAGTGCTCCGTTTGCCACTCCTGCGTTCAGCGCGGCGGTGATCACTTCGGCGATGTTTTCGGTGAGCCGGCGGAACTCGAAGAGCTCCTTGAGGTGATTGTGCGCCTCGTCTTCGGTCACGCCCATCCCAATCTCGGCGAAGTGACCGACGACGTTGACGATCTCCTCAGGAGGGACATCCGTAATCAAACGGTCGCTGCCCGGAGGCGTGCGACGGATCGAACGCCAGATCGCCGGGTCGAGATCAGCCGGCCAGACAAAGCACTCCTGGCCAGCCCAACGCTGCATCTCATCTGGAAGCAACTCCGCAAGCGCTTCTTCTCTCGCCCCCCGGAGGCGACTGAACCCATAAGCGGCCGCAACCACGCGCAGCAGTCGACCTCGACGTGCGGGCCCCTCAGAGGCCAATACAACTGCGGCCAGCTCACGAACAACGCTTTGCTGCTCGAATTTGAGCATTGCGTCGAAGTCGGCCATGGATCCGTGTCCACCAAGCGATGCCGCAACGAAGTCGCTGATCGGCGACTCCAGCGTCGGCCGCGTTGGCGCTGACTCGGCCCTCGTGATCGGAGGCGAAGGCAACGAGCTCCGCATCTGCGCAACATCCGTCTGTTGCGACACCGGGGCCGCCTCATCGAGCGGTTCCACTTCCAGCGCCGATTCCGGATTCTCAACGACCTCGAGTAGCCGCTCGATCACCGCCTCTCGCTCATCGATCCAGGCCGGCAGCCAGACGCGCGCCACAACCGGCCAGTTCATTGCTTGGGTCAGCGCAACCAGCGGGAGCACATCACGATCCTCAGGCCGTTCTCGCTGGGCCCACCGCGGGCCGTCGAGCAGCACGGCCGCTCGCCACGCGTCATCGTCCGGCCGGCGGATCGCTAGGTCGACCCGGAAGTCCGAGAGACCCAAGTCTTCGCCCACCACGAGGCCTTCGGCTCGAAGCGCTTCCGCGATCTCGCTTCGATGCCGGTCCGATGTGTCGACGCTTCGTGCGAGTAGGTCGCCGGATCGCTCCACGCCATCCCGCACGACGAGGAGATAGTCGTGAAGACACCGGAGTCCCCGTGCAATCGTGTCTGGGAGCTTGAGATCTTCTGGCTCGAAGGAACAGAAGACAAGCACTTCTTCTCGTGCTCGGGTGATGGCCACGTTGAGTCGACGCTCGCCACCCTTCTGGTTAAGCGGCCCAAAGTTCAGCGGGAACTTTCCGGTCGCCGGGTTCGCGGAAAACGCAACCGAGAGCATTACGACGTCGCGCTCGTCGCCCTGCACACTCTCGAGGTTTCTTACGATCAGTCCGTCATCGGAATCATCGGCAAGCGCAGCAAGGACGGCGTCGTCACTCGAAGCGGCGAGGAGCTCCTCCACCAGCCGCATCTGCTGAACATTCAACGTCACAACAACGATCGATGTATTCGGAGACGCGGGATCGTTCACGCGTCGAGTGATCTCGGCGACGATCGCCTCCGCCTCCACACGATTCGTGCGGAGCTCATCGCCCTTGCTCGAACGATCGAAGACGCCGTTCACGCGATGCCAGCGGAGTCCCAGTCGCCCGCCGCTCGATGGCGTGGGGAACGTGGTCAGCTTGCGATCGTAGAACTCAAGATTGCTAAACGCGATGAGCGACTCGTCGCGGCTTCGGTAGTGACACGACAACCATCGTCGAGGAAGTCGCGACTCCACGCACTCCGAGAGGATGCTCTCCAGATCTTCGACGACATCGTCATCAACAGTTGAATCTTCAGCGTCTCGTACTCCTGGGCCGCCAAACCTCGATGGTGGCATCTGCTGGCTATCGCCGACGATCACGACCGAGTCGGCCCGACCGATCGCGCCGACGGCCCACGCAACCTCGATCTGCGATGCCTCATCGAACACCACAAGATCAAAGTGGGCCTTGGCGGGGGGCAGAAACCTCGCCACGCTGTCCGGGCTCATCATGAAGCACGGCGTGAGCACCGGCACGATGTCGCCATAGGTTTCGAACAGCGCCCGCACACTTAGCCGCCCGCGGGTACGAGCGAGGTCAGATTCCAAACGCCCGAAACGGCCGATTCGCTGACCAGGCTCGAACGGCCGCCGCTCAACCAACCGATGCGAGATGTAGTCGCGCATGAGTTCGCGCTTCTCGGTTTCACCGCTGACATAGCCAGCGAGGAGACGGTCATGCGTCTGGGCATCGAACCGATCGATCCCGCTCGCCTCAAATCGTTCACGACGGGCTGCTACGGCCAACCCCCGTAGGAATGCATCCGACGCTTCGAGCGGATCGACCCGGCCCTCAAGCACTGCGGTACGCGCAGCCTCAAGACCCGCGGGTACAAGTGGTTCGAGATGCGCAACGAGCGTCATCCACCGTTGCAGCTGTAAGAAACGGATGTCGTCAGCATCAAGTTGCCACGCGCTCAGCGCGGCCCCGAGTCGCGCACCGAAGGAGTCACCATCGAGCCATCGCTGCTCCGACGGTGCGGTCACACCGAGCTGACCTCCTAGGTCCTTCCACTGCCTCGCGAGACCGACCCAAGCATCGACGACCGAAGCCGGTGGCGGATAGTCCCGATCGAGCATCTGCACGACCGGACCAACTCGACCGGAGCGCAGCAGGTCGCCTACTGCGACTACCGTCGCTCGCTGCTCTTCGGCTGCCTGGGCGTCAGCAGAAGAAAGCGGCACCCATTCCGACCCGAGTCGAAGCCCTGCCAAATCGTTCCACACAGCGACATGACCGCGAACCGAACGAATCTCGCTAGCTGCCGAGGTGACCGCTGCTGCCCAGGCTGCGGGATCGTCGGTCTCGATATCAATCTCGGCGAGCGCAGCGACGAACCGCTTGCGAGCACCTCGCCGGCCGAAGAAGCCGGCGTCAGCCAACTCGCTGGCCAACGGCTCCAACGCGTCGATCGCGCCCACAACCTCGCTGGCGTTTGCCGCGAGCTGTGTCTCGATCTTTGCGCCTGACTCCGCCAAGGCCTGAGCGGTCGACGATGAATGCGCTTCCCAGTGTCCTTCCATCGCGGCCCGTACCGAATCGGTCGTGAGCGAGACGGGATGTTGGAGAAGTCTCGCCAAGGTCCCGAGTTCGTCGGCCACGGTCCCCTCGATGGCGTCGACCATCGACGCCGCTGCGTCGTCTGCTTCGAGATCTTCCAGGAACCTGGCCAGCTCACTGATCGTTGAAGCGAGCCGTTCTCGGTCGAGTGTCGAATACGAATCAGAATCGCTCAAGCCCCAGGGGTGTCCGACCCTCAGGTCAGCGGCATACGCAACCGCGGGGAGCCCGAGGAGCAGCTCTTCTACCCGAACAACATCGTCGACGCCCCTGGTCACGAAATCACGAGAGACCTCAAGCATCTGACCCTCGCCGAGTGCAAGAGAGCGCTGCCATGCCGCCCAGGCGGAGAGGCCAGCGGGTCCGTCGGCGTGAATCGCCTCGCGGTAGCTCTGCAGCCGTTCGCCTTGCGCGGCCTGCCGCCGATCGAGCCGCTGCCACTCGTCGACGCTTCCGGTCGCGGAGAAGTCCATCGCCGACTGAAGCTGCGCCCGGATCTGGGCCGGTGTACTACCTCGGTCATGCAGGTCGAGACAGAACGAATCGAGGCCAATCTCCTTCATGCGGTTTCTGACGACGGTCAGTGCCGTCTGCTTCTCCGCCACGAAGAGCACCGATTTCCCTGCGGCGATCGCGCAAGCCAGCAAGTTCGCAATCGTTTGGGACTTCCCGGTCCCCGGTGGGCCCTCAAGGACGAAGGATTCTCCCCCGACCGCGGCTTCGACCGCCGCTCGCTGCGATTCGTCAGTCGGGATCGGGCAGAGGACTTCGAGCTTGTCACCGTGATCGCCGGTGTCGCTCGCTACAAAGTCCTCGCCCGGATGGTGCACAAGGTGAGAGACGACTTCGTTCTCCAGGAACTCCGGCCAATGATCCTTCATGTCCTTCCAGAGCCGGAACGAAGTGAAGTTGAACATCGCAAGATGAGCCGTCTCCTCCACGGAGATACCGGGCACCCCGGCTTCACTCAAACTCTTCCGAACCGCCTGGATGGCGCCGTTGAGGTCTATGCCCGACTCGTCCAACGGCGGAACTTCAAGATCCGCAAGCTCGAGGCCATGGACATCGCGGAGCTTCTCAATCAGGCAATAGTTCGGGGTAACTGGCGCCTCATCGTCGAGAACGATGGAGAACTCGCCGTGCCGAGTTCCGTTGAGCCGGACTGGCCAAAGGAACAACGGCGAACGCAAAGGTTCGGGGCGCTTCGGATCCTTCCAACGCAGCGTCCCGATCGCGAGGAACAGATTGTTCGCGCCGGTTTGTTGCTCGAGCACCCGCGCCCGGCTGCGAAGATTCCGCAGTGCAGACGAACTGAGCGAATCAACAACGCTGGCCGCGAGTTCCGCGACCGCTTTCTCTCGGCGAGCACCACTCACCTCGGGCGGAGCCTCGTGCGCCACTTGCTGTGCAACTTGTTCCAACGCCGTAGCATCGGGCCAGTACACGGCCGCTTGCTGGTCGAAGTACGCAGCCAACTCGTTGTCCTGCGCGCCCCGCTCACGAATCGGAGCCGGAATCGCGGTTGGTGAACGAACTGAAACCGGTTTTCCGGCGCTCAAACGGTCTTCCAACTGAGCAAGGCTCTGCGCGGGAATACCCAACGCCAACGCCCCCGTCGTACCGCTCTTCCCAGCACGAACCCGCATGTTGAGGAGCGGGTTGCTGTAGGTCAGATCGAGCAGCGAGGAAAGCCAACGCTGCACTCTTCCGGGTACGTCCTCTCGTTCCAGACGCTCAGCGTCATCATCCGATGCGGGATCCCGAACGGGCTGGTCCGCCTTGACTGCCGGGCGGGCGAATTCCGGCGGGGAGGAATCTTGCACCACCACAACGGTTCCATCGTCTTCGGTTCGCCGATGCGGCAACGGACGAACACCAAGAAATCGAGCGTCTTTGATTAGGACCGCCGCATCGACGCCCGCTATCTGGGCGGCGCCTTTCGCAACGGCATCGCCAAACGAATCATCCGACGTCGCGCTGACCCCCTCGAATGCAACCAACTCCTCGTTCCTGACCATCTGGTCGAGCGCGTTCTGGTCATCGGTCACGGCAAATCCGGTCGGGGTCCGGTCATGTCGAAAGTACGCCGGCATTGCGTGGCCGGGGGGAAGAACGATCACTGGGTCGATACCCGCCTGGGCTAGGCACGACGCAAACAATGCGGCGAGATCAATGCACGTCCCGCGACCGTCCTCGAGAACACGGCCCGGCGTCCGGATCTTCTGGCCAATACCCATCACCCCGGCCGGCGGATCGATATAGCCGAGTTGCTTCTCTTTTACAGCGTCAAAGATCGCTCGTGCGATTTCATCGACACGGTCGGGGCCCGCCTGGTATCCCTGCAAGGAGCCGTCCTTGGTCGACTGCTCGAGTAGTTCGCTGGCCCGGCTGAGAATCGTGGACACGGCAGGATGGTTCGGGAGCACGAATGCGGCGAGTGAATCGAAGTGGTCGCGTCGGGAAAGCCACTGGTCATAGGCCATCACCTCAACCGGCGAGACCGACGATCCGACCACTGAGTCACCAGCGAGGACGGTGGCCACAATGCGGCCCCGCATCTCTTCCTCCACCTGCGCGAGCCGACCTAGGTTCGGCTCGAGGTCAAAGTGTCGGAGCTCGAACGAGTCACCCATCGCCGGTGTCGGGACGACAATCTCGAGCGGCTCGAAGAGACCTTCCGTCGGCGCGTCAAGAGTGACGCGCACCGTGAGCTCGGGGTGCGCGGCCGGGTCGACAGAGACATTCGCCAACTCAATGCGCTTGATCAGCGCTGCACCGCTGTTCGCAAGCGCGAGATAGAACGCGTCGCGAGCGTTCACCGCAACTGAGACTTCGCCGACTGGGGCAATAAGAGCCCCATCCTCTATGCCGCCCATGTCGTCCACCGCTCCCCGTCGCTCCCCGAAGATCGCACCATAGCGTTGCGCACCCTTTGCGTTCGAACCGTTCTGGGTCCTCGATACGACCGGCGAGCGTCTCCGTCCGTGACATCATCGGTCAGGCCAACGAGTCAGCGAGCACTTCGACATGGCGATCCACCTTCCCCG
>JBLIMK010000126.1:0-7280 GCA_047638715.1 Verrucomicrobiales bacterium | reverse complement strand
CTTTTCCCTTGCCCGTAACGATCTGGGCGCCAGGGAAGAGATCGTTCGCAAGAAAGGCGAGGTGTGGATTGCAGCCGACGATCAACATGTCGCCGGGGCGACGTGCCTGGGCGAGCGAAAGAATCTCAGACGAGCGATCCGACTGGTTCGGTTCCGCGCCCGCATGATTGCCGAACAACATGTTCTCAAGATCGACAAGGACGATCTTGCGAGACTGTGTTTTCCTTCGGTCATTGTTCGCCTGGGCCACCATGGTGCCCTTATCGGCCTTGGACGCTTCTATCTTGAGACGCGCGATACAAAAGACTCGCTACCAGGTATCGATTCTGGCGCGGAGTTCGGTCCAAAGGGTCGTTGCTTCGACCAGGAGCGCTCGATCTCGTACCTCGACAGGTTTGACGCTTGGCGCACCGAGCCTTGGGTCGAGTGCGGGTACATCTTCTGTGGTGAGCGGGAGATGCCAACGCGTCGCGATGACGTCCACGATGCGGTCGACCTGATCCCGATCGGAATAGTCCACGAACAGCACTTGATCATCGGGTGGAAGTGCGGCGAGAAGCCGTTCGTAGTAGTGGATCCACAACCGAAGTCCGAGGTCTGGTGTTCGCCAGAAGTCGAGGTCGCTCGCATCTCGTCGACGGGTGTCGACGGATCGTCGGGTATGGCGTCGATGCAACGATTGGATCACCTCATCGGGGCGGCGAATTACGACGACCACAGCACTTCGAGGTTCGGCTTCAAGCCATTCCGAAAGGAAGAGGCAGAGCCGTGGATCTTTTACCCCCCACGGAGCGTCCGTCCGAGATCGTTCCGAGACGAGCCGACGTATCTTGACGTTCGCTGCAGAATCGATCGGTCGAATTGGCCCGGTGGTGCTCTTCCAGGTCAGGCCTTGAGCCGCGAGGGCCTCGTCGTGTAGAGCAACGACGCCGATGTCTTCGTAGTGGCCGTATGGGTTGGCCGGCTCGGCGCCAAGTAGCTCATCGCCCAGATGTAGCCCAGCTGCGTGAAGGGTCCGCGCGACCGCCGAGGTCCCGCTCCGATGAAATCCGGTGATGAGTAGCGGGTGCATTCAGTGCGCCGCCGTCTGGCTGTAGGCGATCACGGCCCGATCGAGTGGGCTTCCCGGCTGGGGGCGGATGCCCCAGAGTCCCACGATGGCCCAGTTCCCGTCAGCGGGGGAGAGACCTGCGGTGAGTGCATGAATCCCACCGCGATGGCTGCGGACCGCTCGTCCCGAGATGCTCGCGATGTGTGCATCGTCGCCGTGTTCTCGGCGCACTCGGGCAACGATCTCGCGTTCGGTCAGCTCCATACGCTTTCGCGTCCGAAGGAGCGGACCGTCGACCGGCGCGGGAAGTTCTGTCGTTGCGCCGACCAAGCTGGCCACGTGTGAAGCGTCGGGCGACCCCGGGTAGGTCGAGTCGATGACGACATCGACGAGGGTCAGCCCAAACAGTGCGGGGACGAGAGCGACCCTGTCGGCCTCCGTGCATGGTGCGAGATCGATGATCAGAGGACAGTCGAGGTCTCCGTCGAAGGCATCCCATGGGAATGACATTGGGTCCTCGATTATCGCGGCGTTCGCTTCGTCGAGCGCTCGTGCGAGCGCCGATGGGTGCATCGAGGCTCTTAGTCCTGGTGAGCCGAGACTTCCAGCGAACCGAATCGATCCCAGGGGCTCGTGGATCGACCGACGATGCCTTTTATTCACGTCGCTGCGTCGCCCCATGTGTCGGTGAGTCTGCGGAATCCCTTCGCGCGCTTCAGCGCTGGGCCGATCGGTGACGCGGCCAGACGCTGGAGAGTCCATTGGAAGTCCTGCGCCATCAGATTTCGTTCGTGGCGGATCGTGTCGCGTTCGACCTCAGCGGCGTCGAGTTCATTTTCGACCTCGGAGAGTCGGCGTTGCAGGTATGCGGCCTCGTGCCGGAGAAAGTCGAGCTCGGCTTTCTCGTCGTCTGTTAGCGGTGTCGATGGAACAAGGCCGATATCGATGGGTTCGTAATTCATGTGCGCTTCCTCAGGCCTTCGAGCCAGCGTAGTTCTGCGGGGCGGTTGGGTTGGACTCGTCGTCGTCGTCGTCGTCGACGACGAGCGAGCGGAGAATGTCGAGCAGATCAGTACGTTCGCGCTCGAGTGTGTGATTTGCACATGTGGCCGAGCCGCTCTCGAGCAGTCGTTCTCGTAACTGGCCGTCGTCAATGAGCCGGGTGAGAGCAACCACGTGGCTCTCGACGTCGTCGAACGTGGCAACGAGGGCGTTTTGACCCGGATCGACGTACGCCTCGTTGCCTCCGACAAGCGCCGTGACGACGACAGCGCGTGCCGCCATCGCTTCGAGTCCAGGCAGGTAAAACCCTTCGGCTGGACCCGGAGTGCACAGCATGACATCTGCACCGTGGTAGCGATTGCGTAACGACGACCAGCCGAGCGGAGTCCGCACGGCGATGAATCTCACCCGCGAATCGCCGGCCATCGCCGCTGCGACGCGGTCGCCGAGATCAGATTTCCAGGTGTTGTACAGAACTCGGAGGGGACGGCTCGCGGGCGCGCTCGCCGCGGTGGGACGAGCGGTGAAGTAGTCGCAATCGTGGCCCTCGACAATCGTCCGAAGGTCGAATGTTCGATCGGCGAGGGGTCGAATCGCGGCTGCAACCTGGTGGGAAACAGCGACTCGGCTCATGGGGCGGTGCAGGAGGCGGTAGTTGTAGCCGTTCTGCCAGCGCGGATCGGCATGGCGAGTTCCCTGGATCAGGTGGATCAGCCGACGCCCGAGTGGCTCCATTGTCGCGTCGTCGATGTTCTTCCGATGGGTGGGCTCGGTGAACATGACCCACGGTTTGTCTTCGTCGAACGAAAGGTTGTGCAGGTCTCTGACGTCGATCGACCGGTGTTCGACGAGGCGAGAAACGACAGGCAGCGAATACACGAGTTCGTCGCGTATTGGAAGCGGCGGTGTCCACATGGTCGTTTCGATGCCCGACTGCGCGAGGTGGTCTGCATAGTCGAGGATCTTGATGACCCCTCCTGCCATGCCCCAGAACGGCACCAGGACGTGCATCCGATCGGGCAACGCGGACACTAAGCCCAACCCTTTGCTTCGAGCTCGAGAAGCGACGCTGCGGCTCCTCGAAGTGCGGCCACAGGAGCAAAGTGTTCGAGCGAGACTAGTCGTGCGCCAGCGCGCTTTCTGGCGAGCACAACCGGGTCGGCGATTTCGCTCGTCACGAGCTTCCACGCGTCGAGATCATTGGGTTGGATCACCCATCCCGCGTCATGGTTGCGAATCAGATCTGCGACTTCGGAGTCGACTGCGTGGATCACAGGAACGCCGAGGCGAAGCGCGACAGCCGTACGGGTGATCATTGCGAATCGGCGTTCAGGCGAGGGCTCGAAGACATCGACCATCGCATTCATTGATTGCACCCATGTAGCGAAGTCGTCATAGAGCAACGGACCATCGTGCACGACCGCCTCGACGGGTAGTTGGCTTGTCGGGGCCTTACTCGCTCCCCGGCCCCAGTGGGCGGGTAACAACGCGTGGAGTTCATGGCCTGCCTCGATCAACGCTCGGTGACCCATGTGGACGGCGCTCAACGTGCTCCACGTCTGCGAATAACCACCGATGCCGATTCGGATGTTCGCTTCTGAGCCCGCTGATGACGCATCGATGTCGAACCCAATGGGAAGAGGCACGGGCATCTCGACGACGTGCATGTGTTCGAAGAGATCACCTTCGACAAGTGACCGTTTCTTGAACTCGACGGTTCGAATCCGATCGACCTCGTTGCGAAGCATCCAACCAACGGCGTAGCCGAGCTTTCGTTCGCCGTTGACCCATACCGAGTCGGCGAGCGCAAGGGCCCGTTCCTTTTCGGTCGCCATCGCCTGCCACCGACGCGGCTGTTCAGCACTCGCGAGGGCTTCGAGAACTTTGGGGGCGAACATGTCGTAGACGAAGTGCACGCCATCGATAGGCCTGAGGTGCGGAGTCAGGTTGGCATTGATGAACAGCACTACATGGAAGGATCCTTTTACGATGTGGTCTGGTAGATCCTGCGGGCTGACGATCGTCGAACCCGCAGGCGCCGTCGGCGTGTTTGGCCCGAACACGTTCGCGAGAACGTCGCTCGGAACAGCGATCTCTACGTCGATCCCATTTGCACGGAGGCCTTCGGCTAATCCAGCGGCCCGAAGACCAGGCGCAGCCACCGGCACGCCAAATCCAGGTATGACGTCGTTGGAGATGACCAGCATTCGCACGAAGCGAAGGTTAGCCGTCAGGGACGAGGTACGAAGTCGCTGGTCGGACGTTCACGGCGTAGCCACGCCATTGCGGTAAGGCCGAGCCCCACGGCGACGGTAGCGACGGCGGAAACTCCGCGCGACACGCCAAATTCGACGCAGAGTGTGCCAACGATCGCCATGCCGATCATGACCAAGAGGGCTCGGACCGCAATGTGTGATGTCCCAGGCGCAGCCTGAGCCCGAACAGATTCGAGAAGCCCGCCGAGCCCGATTGATAGGACCGACAGACCGAGCCCGATGGCGGCGATATGTTCGCGGTGCAAAAGTTCGAACGGGTCGTCCCTCGCCGGAACTATCCGATCGGGAAACGCGAACCGATAACCGAGCCAAGAGGCGACTGCCCCAGCGGCCGCGCCGAACACCATTCGCCACGTTCGCGGCCCTGTGAGCGTGAGCACGATCAGGCCGCCAGCGACCAACGTCAGCCCTATCAGCGCCGTGGCTCGGTTCGTGACGGGACCCACCGAGACCACAGCCGCGACGCCAACGATCAACCCGCCGGCCATCATGCGAAGTGGCACGGCCGAATCTTGTTTGATCAGGTGAGGTTGGAAAGAAAAGGTCATCAGCTCGATAGTGTCCCGCCGGATTCACGACACCGTAGCCAACACAGCTCGATCAGGGTCGCTTCTTCTCCTCGATGCGCTCCACGAGCTGGACATAGGTGTCGACCGGTTGTGCTCCTGGCACGGCGAAGGAGCGTTCGAACACGACGGTTGGCACCGCCGTCACCTCGCTCTGGATGGCCTCATTGTGTTCTTCGATCACCTGTTGGGTGAAGCGGTCTTGTTGCTCGCTCCCAATCGACGTGAGGGCTTCACGATCGATTCCGATATCGGCCGCGAGTTCGAGGAGAACGTCGCTATCGGCGATGTTGCGGTTCTCGCTGAAGTACCCGCGCAGGAGTCGGCGGTGATAGTCCATTGCGCGATCTGGTGCGATTGCCCGCACTGCTTTGAGGGCCACCTGCGCTGGGACGCTCGACGAGGGCTGCTCTTCATTGCTCGACCAGGGGGTGAACTTCGCCTCAGGCTCTTGCTCGGCCGGATTGAGCCAGGATTGGGTGTAGGCGATGAACTCGTCTCGATCGCCGGTCTTGGGTTCGACGCGCAACAAGAACGACTTCCAGTCGATCGAGATCCGCTCACCGAGCTGAGCCGAAAGGGTGTCGAGACGAACTGTCGCGACGTAGCACCAGGGTCAAAGAAAGTCGGAGTAGGTCGTGAGGTGGACCGGTTCGGCGATGGTCATGAGGCCACGCTAGCGAGCCTGTCGCCGCTGCACGATGAAGAAACCGAGCACGACCGCTCCGAGACTGATCATCGTCCAACGACGGATCACGTTGGGGACCGACCTAAAAACGCGTCTGTAGCCGCCGACGTTGCATTCGCCGCAGCGTTGTACACGCTCGATCCGCTAGAGATGCGGCGAACTCCAGCCATGGCCAGTTCCTGATGCGATGGGCCGTCGGACAACGTGAGCACATTTATCGGTGCATTCGTCTCCGAGATCACCAAGTCGATGTGCCAGAGGTCGCGGAGTCCTGGTGCGTACAGACAGTCGGCGCCAGCATCTCCATAGCGCACCAAGCGCTCGATGGTGTCGTCTAGATCATGGTGGCCATAGAGGTAGTTCTCCGCGCGAGCGGTCAGCACGACGCCGTGTCGAGCGCAGGCCTCGACCGCGCAATGCACTGCTTCGGTGGCTTCGTCGATGCCGTCGATCCCCGATGATGTTGGGTTGTAGTCCTCGATCGAGACGCCGGCCGCTCCAGCATCTGCGAGCATCTGCACCGTCCGTTCAATACCGCCGGGCGCCTCTGGGTACAACCGCTCGCTATCGACATTGAGGGGGATGTCGATGAATGTGGTGAGGTCTGCAACGTGAGCGACCAGTTCATCACGGGTGACCAGCTGGTCGTCCTTCCCGATCGCACGACCAAATCCGGCGCTCGTCGTCGCCAATGCAACCGCTCCGCGTTCTTGCATCAGTCGAGCTGAACCTCGGTCCCATGGGTTCGGCATCGCGAAGAATCCAGCGTCATGCAACGTGCGGAACTCCGATGCCAACGCTCGCTGCTTGCTTTCAGACGCTGGCACCGCCGCTTCGCCGAGACAGTGGACCCATCGATCTTGGCTCTGTCCCGGTTGACGCCCAAGATTTCGAACGAGTGGGTCAGGGCGTTCAGCGAGATCCGCCAGCACCGCGTCTACCTCCTCAACGGTTTCGAATGTGTGCATCCGGTCCGTGCGTTGTCGAAGTTCGCCAGGAGTTTGTGCGTCTCGCAACCCGAGTACGGCGAGCACCATGATGTGCGAATCTGGGAGCGGGAGCACCTCGTTGATGACGTGGCGATGTTTCCACGACCGCGATCCAGTGGGCCGCAAGCTTCGAGCCAAGCCCCGCTCGCGCAGCGACAAGACCGCAGCGTCGACCTCGGCTTCGCCGAGGTCCATCACTGGGTCTCGACTGGTCTTTTGATTGCACGCCGATCGGAGTGCGTTGGTGCTGAGCGGATACTGATCGGGAGTGGTCAGCGCTTTCTCGACGAGCGAGAACAACGCGCGCACTTCATTGGCGGTGAGATCCAATTCCATTCGCCGACACTACCAATGGCGCGCTGTAAGGGGGAAGCGGCGTTCAGCGGTCGAACGAGACGTCGACGCAGCGATCGGCGAGCCGTCCCTGGGACCAACGAGGCCACACGGTACGCAATGCCTGGCGTGTGAGTTCGGTCCAGGTCAGCGCTTCGGGGGCTGCAATGCGGCGAACCGTTTGTCGAATCGTGGTCTCGCTGACCTCATAACCTGCCCACACGCCGGGATAGTCGCTGGTGGCGCCGACCTCGGTGTACGTGATGCCGCCCGCGAGTGTGTGTCGTCGATTGCGATGGGTGTGGCCAGAACTCACAAAGATTCGTGGGTTCACGCTCGACAACGCGCTGACGACGGGGCGCGCGTTCGCCGACG
>JBLIMK010000125.1:0-7825 GCA_047638715.1 Verrucomicrobiales bacterium | reverse complement strand
TGTGCACCCGTCGATCATCGACAACCTTCCGACGGTGCCCATCGAGTCCGGGTTGTGCGGTCTGAATTGTCTGGCGTCCAACGTTGGTGGCACCAGAGAGACGATCGCTGACCGTCGTGGCCTCTTCGCGCTCGACATTGGGCCGTGCGAACTCGGTGAGCTCATTGGAGACGCGTTGATGAGCGTTGCGGACGAGACATCCGAGGATCGGCAACGTCGCAGAGACGCACAACTCGAACGATTCTCGATCGAGTCCCATCGTGACGCGCTCGTGCCGCTCCTCGACTCGCTCGCACAGCAGGTTGTCGCATGATCAGCGATATCTGTGCGATCTGGGAAACCGCCGCACTCGTGGAACCTGTGAGCGAAAACGTCGCGTGCAGGTCGACGATCGTGCTCGGGACTCCGGGAGATCAGCCACGCTTTTGTTTCGTGTCGGTTGGTTCACCGATCGAAACGCTGTTGCACGACGACACGCAGCTACTCGATCGAACGTGGGCCCACATAGGGCTCGGCGAAATCGCCAAGCGCCTCATCGACGGAGAGGTCGCTGCTGTTCTTGCTCCACCGGGTCCTCAACATGTCGCACGATCCGCACCGGAGCTGCCACAAGAATTTCTTGAACGACGCCAGGTGATTCGCCAGGACAACGTTCTTGCACGGTTCTTGCTCCGTCAGATCGGCCTCGAGGAAGTGTCGTCCCATCGTGGGGCGCCGGCGCGTCTATACGACGATCTTCGTGCCCTCTGGTCGCTCGACCTCTCGCTTTGCATCGATCCGGCCATGCTGCTCACCCTCGGCGCTGACCGGCAGCGTTATGTCGACGAGCACTACAACGAACGTGCCACAGATCGCCTGCCGCGCGCCCTCGGCCGACTGCACGACCTTGGCGTTCGCAGCTATCCGCGGTTGGTGATCGTATGACGCTCGTCAGCATCATCATTCCGAGCTTTCGTCAGCCACAGTTTCTTGGGCGAGCGATCGAAAGCTGTTTGGAACAGGATCATCTGGAACTCGAGATCATCGTGGTCGAGGATCGATCTCGCGATTCGTCTTTGGGCATTGCCCGTTCTTTCGCCGACGTCGATGATCGTGTACTCGTTCTGGAGTGCTCAGAGAACGGCGGACTGGGCCGAGCGCGCAACATTGGCATTGCACATTCGAGTGGCGAGTACCTCTGCTTCCTCGATTCTGATGATTACCTCCTAGAAGGATCGATCAGTTCGAGGATGGAAGCGCTACCCGCCGCCATCGAGAACTATGGCGACGACGTCGTCGGGGTCTACGGCGACTGGCAGCACGTTCCGGAGATGATGGATTACCCGGTCGTGCGTCAAGCGCGCGCGTCGATGCCCGTCGTGCGTGCGGCTACCTATACGGGCGAGAACGTGTTCATCTGCTCGGCTCCTCTGGTCCGATCGTCGGCCGTCCGCGACGCCGGGGGCTTCCCCGAAGGTCTCCGCATGCTCGAGGACTTTGCGCTCTGGGCTCGGATGATCGCCAATGGCGCGATATTCGTGCCGGTCTCCCACGTCGTCGCCACCTATCGCCAACGAGCTAACTCGATGCTGCGAGGCGATGGTGTGGTCGTCATGTCGGATCACGTTCGGGTTATCAACGACTTCGTCACACAGGCCGGAACGCCCCTCGCCGACGGGGGAGCACTAGAAGCGTGGCTCGCCAACGAAACACCCTTTTCGTACGGTCGGATGTCGTGGTCGGTGCCCTCGGTACTCGGCAACTTCGGCGGTGCCCCGGCCGCCAATGCGGTAACCGGTGGATCGGTGCCCGATGCGCCCGTCGCCCAAACGGGACTCGAAGACTTCATGGCAGATGCCACTCGTCCCAGTCTCGATTCGGCGCCTAGCCTCGTACGGGTTGCAGCGTCCGCCGGTGTCACTTCCGATCCCGACATCGTTCTGTGCGCGGGCGATATTCGTTCGAGCCTTGAAGCGGTCGCGATCCTGGATGCTGCGGTTGCATCTGGCCGATCTATTGCTGTTGCGTCCGATGGCGGCTGGGAATCCACCTGGCCGCTGGCCTTGTCGCTCGAGCTAGTTCGCGATCCTGTAGATCAAGCCGCCGGATCTGCGCTCGTCGATCTTCGTGAGCATTCGAACGCGTTCAGCAACATCGATGGGCTCGCGGCGAAGGGTGTCGACATTCTGTGGCCCGACGCACCTACCCGAGAAGGATCGGTGGTTTACCTGCCCGATTCCCTACTCGAATATCCGGCGCTCGATGCATGGATTTCTGTCGCGTTGCACGGGCTCGCCGAGATGGGAGCTTCACCCCAACTGGTCGCCGACCCCGCTATTCGTCGAGCGCTCGGCGGATATCGCAGCGAACTGTTTTCGATCGAACTCATCCGGGGTTCGACCATGGTGGTCACCCCAGCGAGCGCCGATACTGATCTCCTGTCGACCTTGTCGGCGATCGTGTTATTCGAGCCATCGAACGTCGACGGCTTGCACGCACGCACCGCTGATCAACTGCGAAGGGCATTGCGCGCATCTCGCCCGTTTACGGGTGCGGCGATCGCTACAGCAGACGACATCTTGGCCGTCATTCAGCATCTATAACTGAACCGATCGCGATCGCGGCTCGCATCGCGCTGTGCGTAGTGGTCATGTCGATCTGATCACGGAAATACGATTCGGCGCGAGTTCGATAGCTGGCACGGTTCTCCCCTGCAGCCCGTAGCGCTGAACGGAGGGCGTCCACAGACCGCACGTGCTCGAAGGCTGGAGATGAAGTCGCGAAGGTCGAGACCTTCTCGCCATGTGGGTTGAAATAGATGAACGGTGTCCCGTACGCGATCGCCTCGAACGGCACCGTGCTGAAGCGAGTGATGACAGCCTCGCACGCGGGGAGTATGGATGACATCGATCGTTCGGTTCGGTACTGCACGAACTCGCCAGGGAGGGGCCTGTCGGCGGGGTGCTGAGAAATTACGGGATCCAGACCAACCGCGACGATCGCCTCGATCGCCTGGCCCAAGAAGTCGTCCCGAACCTCGGTGAGAACGCCATACGTGAAGTTCGAGTTGATGACGACCTCACCATTTCGGTCGATGGACGCGGGACCTTCGTTCCACGCGGTTTCCATGTTGGCGTTGCCGACCACATGCAAATTCTTGCGATCGAGGGCGGCAACGTCGTTGCTCCCTTGGACCAGGACGTGGTCGGCGGCCAGGTACGGAAGACGGATCCTGCCGGTGTCGACGTCCATGAAGTCCTGGACCCCCTCGACCTTCGCGAACGACGGAACCCCTCGCACACGGGCTAAGTGGTAGATCGCACGGGACGGCTCACCCCAGTCGTTCATGGCCACAAAGGAGTCGAACGAGCCCAGCCGGTATTTGTCGAATTGTGCGTCCACCAAAATCCGGGGATGTGTGCCAAGGTGCTTGTCGATCGCCTCGACCTGAGCTTGTTCGACAAGAAATGTGCATCGATGGCCGAGAGACGTCAACGCATCGGCGACCGCGCCGAGCTCGCGTCCGTGATACTCCGCGAGGGGCATGAGGAGAACGCCGAGCGAATCGAGGTCGCCCGGAAGTGTGTACGAATCGAACACGGCCGGCCGGGCGGTGGTGTTGGTTGCTCGCTCCGGTTGGCCTGTAGCGGTCGCGGTCGTGTCGACCGCTGGTATTGGCCCTGTGGGCGACAACACTCGTTTCGCCTTGCGGCCGACGCGGCGAAGGATCTCCGTTGGAATCACCGCTATTCCGTCGACAGTCTGATCGTCGCCCCACCATCGAGCACGAGCATTTGGCCAGTGGTGTATTTCGACTGATCGTTGTCGGCGAGGTGAATGATGCTCGGCGCGATGTCGTCAGCACTGGCGACAAATCCGAGCGGAGTTCGTTGGGCGAGAATTCTCAAGTTGCCCTCTGCGCCGTCGGGGTTCGGCCGTCGATCGAGCCCTTCGCGGAGCATCTTGGTATCGATCGCTCCGGGAAGGACGGCATTACATCGAATGCCGTCGCCGGCGAGTTCAAGGGCTGCGGAGCGGGTGAGCGCGACCAACGCGCCCTTCGAGATCGCATATACCGCAACGTTCATCGACGTCGCGATGGCATGCACCGATGCTACGTTGACGACCGCGCCGCGCACAGATTTGAGCAACGGGTGGGCGCCGCGTATGCACTGAAACGCAGAACGGACGTTGGTGTTAATGATCAGCTCCCAATCGTCGTCGGACGTTTCGATGATGGGCTTGTTGATCTGGGTCGCAGCGTTGTTGACGAGTCCGTGTAGTCCGTCCATATCTGTGTTGAGTTGGGCGAAGAGGTCCGCAACCTGTTCGGATTGGGAGACATCGACCATTTCGAATCGGTTGACATCGATCGATTCGGCTGGCTCGGCCCGGTCGACACCGATTACCTTCCAACCCTCGGCCTTGAAACGTGTCGCAGCCGCTCGGCCGATGCCGCCGCACACACCGGTAATGAGCACCCACCGTTGGGACATTGTCAGAACTTCCTCACGTAGATGATCGGCGCTGAACTGTTTCGCCAAGCTGAGGATAGATCGCAGTGACCTCAGCGAGGAGGGCCGACTCGCCCAGCGCGCGCCCCGACGATAGTTCATCGAGGACGAATTCTGCGACGACCTTCGCACGCTCGTCGGGGTCGAGCCGATCGAGCCACCTCGAAGCGTCGAGAGTTGCTGCGGTCGTGGGGTGGTCACTGGATCGCCACAGTTCTTCGAGTGCGAGTTGGCCTGCCGTCACGTGCGTGTTGAAGTTCTGTGGCAGAAACGTGGGGTGTCCAGTTGAGGACAATGTGTCCTCGACCTCAGGAGCGATCGTCGAGGCGAGGGTTATCTGGCGGAGAATGTCGTGTCCAACGTCGACGGCGGCGTCGACGTGTGTGCCAGCGTCGGGAACTTCGGTGGGGGTGGCGGTGGTGGAGGTCCGCAATGACGAGAGCGTCGTCTGCGGGTATCGGGTTCGAAGGGCCTGTTGCGATCGACCGAGCAGCGACGCGCCATCGACACGACGAATGAAGTGACACGTATTCGTGACCACGCGATGCCGTCCACCTCGATCGAGAATCGCCATGTTCCAACTCCAATCCTCGAAGCCGAAACCGCTCGCCAGATCGTTCCGGGGAAAGGGCGTCTCTCGAAGTGTCCCGCTACGGACGAAGCTCAACGCTGTCCATGCATTGTGGAGAGCGAACCTCGACCAACAGAACCGCGGATCGGTCGAGTCGATGTGGTGAAGGAGTGAATGATGGTCACCGAAAATGACGTTGACTTGCGGATGCCAGACCTCGATCGATGCGTTGAGGGATTCAGACGCGGCTCCATGGGCTCGGATGAGCCAGTCCTCGCCCCACAGATCATCGGCATCCAAGAAGGCGATCCATTCGGCGTTGATGTCGGCGACGGCAGCGTTTCTCGCGGCACCAAGATCGCCTTCAGCTACGTCGACGACGCGAGCTCCCCTCGACGTCCAGCTGGCTGCGACTTCCGTCGTGGCGTCGTCGGGGTTGTCGAGAACGAGCAACAACTCGACGAAGAGCCCGTTCTCCCGCGCTGCTTCGCACGCCCGCCACGCGCTGATGATCGACGGGGTGGCTGTCGATCCCTCTTCGTGCAGGTTTACGACCGCGGCGATCTGGGTACGCACGAGGCCATCGTAGAGCACGTCTAGAGTTGGCTCACCATGACCATGATCACACGCTCGGACCGGCTTGGCGACCACTACACGCCCCGATCGCTCGACCAGTTCGTAACGCCCCAGCCACCGGAAGAGGTCGATCTGGGTGTTCACGCGTCGTCGCGACCAGACGATCTTCTCGCGAAGATACTTTCGCACAAGAAGTGGCGACATCATCACGGCATCCCTGAGCTCCAAGAACGTGGCGACCTGTACGTTGCGTATGTACGCCGGATCGAGGAGATGCTGTCACTTATACGGGATGGTCTCGAACGCTACGATCTGTTGGGGACGCTTCCGGAAGCCTCGATCAGCGATCTAGCGGCCTCGGAAGGTTTCGTGACGACCCGCCTCATCGACTGGGGAGCGACGTCGGTTGATGCCTTCGAGTTGAGCGAAGGTGGTGTCGACCGATACGCCCTTCTATGGCATTACCTCGGTTATGCCCAGCATGCGACGAGCCGAATGTTTCGGCTCGACTTCGAGCAAGTGAACTGGGCCGCGCAACTCCCGCAGACCTACGACATGGTTTTCAGTCTCGGAATTATCTACCACCTCGAGAATCCGTTGTTGTTTGCGCGGAACCTGTACGCCTCGACCAACGACGTATGCGTCATGGAATCCGATACGCCCATCTTTCCCGAACCGCTTCGGTTTCGCGGAAACGGTGTTGTCTATCTCAACAAGGATCAAGTCACGATCGGGGAAGGCAATATACGAAAGCTCATCGAGTTTCGCCCTGATCAAGAGGCCCTGATCGACATCATGTTGACCGCCGGTTTCTCCTCGGTCGAAGTCCTCAAGCCAGACGACCCGTCCAGCAACACGTTCTTCGGACGCGGGGAAAAGTCGATTCTTCTGTGTCGAAAGTAGGGAGACGCTTGGGCTATTGAGAAATTGCGTAGGCGAGAACCTCGGTGACGTAGTCGCGCCCCTCAGCGTTGTAATGGTCACCGCTCGCGAACATTTCCAGAACAATGCCCGGATCGTGGTAGAGATCGACGTAGTTAATGCCTAAGGACTCGAGGTATTCGAGCGTGTCAGCGACGAACGTTTCGTCTTGTTCCACGTCGCCGCCGTTGACCGTGGTGACTGGCTTCCAGATCACGACCAGCTGATCGAGGCCAGCTCCCGCGATCTTGTCGATGATCTCGGGCACGAATGACTGCCTGAACGGAACGATCGGTCCGCGAACGAAGTCACCTTGTCCATCGACGACCCGTTCCTCCGCGAGTTGAACCTGTCCACCGGTAGCGATCCGCAAGATCTCGTCGGTGACGGTCACTTCACCCGAGTCGAAGCGCAGTCTGAAGTCTTCGGTCTCGTCCGGGCGAAGGACTTCGACAATGTCGACGCCCAATGATGTAGACCGACTGCCGAGCGCAGCCTGTACGGCGTCGCGCTGCCCCCACAAACCGTTCGACGTCGTGACTCGTTCCCGAAGGCTTCCTGCAATATCCCACCACTCGACGGCATCGCCGGTGCCGACCGTGAGCGATCGATAGATGTCGTCGCCGGGCTCGAAACGGTCGTTGTCATTCGCTGTATTCCCTCTGAATGCCGGTTCGGCCGCGAATGCGGGTCGGAATCCCCAGATCACGAGAGCGGGCGGTGGGTCTGCCTCGGGAAGAGCTTGATCGGCAATGAGATACCAGAGGTTCGTGTAGTGGCCGTTGTGGTAGTCAAAGACGATGTCCCGGCCGGACTGTTCGCGCATGTCGGGGAAGTCGATGCCGGTTTGGAACATCGAATTTCCGAATACGAAGACGTCGCTGCGCGGTTGCTCGTTGAGCTTTTCGATCGCGGTTGGCTCGCCGTCCGCTGCGAGCGCAGCGACGGCCTCCGCAGTGACGACCATGACGAGAGCCGCGGTAATCGTCAACAGCCATGGCCGCCTCCTCAGAAGGCTTCCTCTTGGAGGGCCGTCAGAATTTGAAGTAGATGAATTCTCCACCTGATGCAGCTCCATAGAGGATGATGATGATTGTTAACACCGCGAGGTACGGAGCCAGGATAAATCGGCCCCGCGGCTCGCCATGGCCGTTCGGCAGAACTCGCGCCTCAACGATGTCGATAATGATCGACATGGCTATATACGGCAGCAAACTCGCGACGGTGATGATCGCCAGGCTTCCTTGCGTCGTGTCCGTCAAGA
>JBLIMK010000124.1:0-7968 GCA_047638715.1 Verrucomicrobiales bacterium | reverse complement strand
GAAGATCTTGTTCGGTCGTTCCTTCTTTGCCATCGTCGCCGTCACGGCTTTCGGCTGTTGCTTTTCGAGGAGCTTCGCGACCGCGAGCGCGAAGTCCGATGCATGGTGATGAGCGTGCGGTGTATTGAGCGGAACGTACATTTGCAGCCCCTTTGAGCCAGACGTCTTCGCGAAGGACTCGAGCCCCACGGTATCGAGAACGCTGCGAATCGAAAGCGCCACCTGGCAGCAGTCGATCACCGATGCCGGAGCACCCGGATCGAGATCGAAAACTAACGTTGAAGGCGTATCGATGTCGGCGCAACGGGCCATCGGCGCATGGATCTCGAGTGCGGCCAGATTCGCTGACCATGCCAAGGCCGCTGTCTCCGCGAGTACCGGATATTCGATTCCTTGCCCCTTGTCGCCCTGGCCGGTGCACGTCCCAATCCAATCGGGCCGATGCGCCGGAGCGCGCTTGTTGAAGAACGGCTCAGCGGTGACACCATCTGGCCAGCGTTTAAACGTCACACCGCGGTCTTCGATGTGGGGCAACATCACCGGAGCGACCTTGACGTAGTACTCGATCACCTGTGCCTTCGTGAAACCCACGAGCGGGTACAGCACCTTCGTCAGGTTCGTGACCTTGAGCGCTCGCCCCGCTATCTGGGTCCGAACCGGCTCAGAAGCTGGCATTCGACACGTGGCTCAACATTGGTCAGGAAGCCTTCTTGATCGTCTTCTTCGCAGCCGCTTTCTTCTTCGAAGCCGGAGCCTTCTTCACTGGCTTCTTTGCTGCGACCTTCTTTGCAGAAGTCTTCTTCGCCGGCTTCTTCACCGCCTCGTTCGCTGTTGGGTGGCGAGTTCTCGCCTGTTTCGCCTTGGCGACGCTCGCTTCGAGAGCGGCCATGAGGTCGACGACCGAACCCATTTCTTCGTCGACTGGCGCGGCGATGATGGTCTCTTCGCCTGCGACCTTGCGATCGATCAGATCGAGGACAGCCAGACGATGAGTATCGGTGAATTTGCTCGGCTCGAAATCGGCCTCGAGTGAGGAGATGAGCTGGCGCGCCATCATCAGCTCACGTTCGGTTACTTCGATGTCGTCTAGGCCGCTGAACAGCTCGACAGCACTAGGGGCGACGAGCTCGTCCGCATACACCATCGTCGAGAGCATTAATCGACCGTCGACCGGCCGAAGAGCGGCAAGGTACTGCTTGCTCCGCATCACGAAGCGAGCAATACCGACCTTGCCAGATTCTTCCATCGCTGTGACGAGCAACTTGTACGGCTTCTGGGTGTCAGGACTTGGCGCCAAGTAGTACGCCGAGTCATAGAAAACTGGGTCGATGTCGACCAGGTCCACGAACTCTTCGAGATCGATGGTCTTCGCCGCATCGGGATCGAGCCCATCGAGTTCCTCGGGCGTAATCGTGACGAACTCGCCCGATGGAAGTTCGTAACCCTTCACAATCTCGTCGTAGTCGACTTCTTCACCGGTCGCGCCCGACACTCGCTTCTGCTTGATCCGAGCACCTGTCGCCGCTTCTATCTGGTTGAAGCGAACGTTCTTTCGCTGCACCGCACCGAAGAGCTTCACCGGAATGTTGACGAGACCAAAGCTCACCGAGCCTGACCAAATTGGACGTGCCATACCTCCAGTATCGTCCAAATCATGCGCGGCCGTTAATTGTGCGCATTGTCGGGAGCACGTTTGCATCGCTCGATTCGCCGACCTCCATACACTTCCATCGTGATTGAACTCGACGCCGCCACTGTGATGATCCAGTGGGCCACGGGTGGACTTTTCTTCTTGTGGGTCACGACCCGTCGGCGCGAGGTCGGCCTCGGGTACGGCTGGCTGCAGCGGATCACTTTCATCAGCTTCGGGATCATCGCCCTTGTGATCGCCCGATACACCGATTGGTCTATCGTCCGCGACCTCGCCAACGTGGCGATGATCGCCGCGAGCTCGATAGCGCTCTGGGTGTCGTATCGCCGCAGCGACGCTGGAGTCGAAGGACAACGAGCACTGATCGAACGACGTTCCACGCGGGTCGCCGAGATGACCGGCATCGATCGAGATGAGCAGCGGTTCGACAAGGATGCAGCGGAGTTCCCACCGATTCTCGACCTCATCGCGCCGATCTTCGGACTCGTGGCCCTGGTGGCCGGAGGCATCGACGCGACAGGTCCGGCCTGGCTCGGTGTCGCCAGAATCGTCGTCGGCGCACTATTTCTGGGCGCCGTGACCGATGCGATGTTGCTCGGCCACTGGTACCTCGTGCAGCCTGGGCTGGGGCGAGCGCCGTTGAACGAGCTTGTGAAATGGACGACGATCCTTTGGCCGTTCGAGCTGTTGGTGCTCCTCATCCCGACCGGAATGTGGTCGGTGCTGAACGGCACGATCGACGACGGCTTCGCTGGCCAACTCGGCTGGTTCTGGGCCGCGAGCTCCGTTGCAACCATCATCTTGTTGTTCGTGACGATCGCGGCACTTCGCGAGAAACAATACGCCGCCGTGATGGCCGCCACGGGGCTGCTCTACCTCGCGATCCTCATGGCATTCAGCATGGACTTGGTCGCGAGAGCGACACTTCGGACCTAATGCGGTCAGCCCGCGTGCGCGGCGGTCTCGGCCTGTTTGGCGTGATAACTCGAGCGGGTCAACGGGCTGGACTCCACGTGAGAAAGCCCGAGCTCGTCTTCGCCGACTCGCTTCCACTCGGCGAACTCGGCTGGCTCGACCCAGCGCGCGACGGGTAAATGATTCGAGGTTGGTCGCAAGTACTGCCCGATCGTGACGATGTCGACACCCACCGCTGCGAGATCAGCCATCGTCGACACGACCTCTTCGAACGTTTCGCCCATACCCACGATGATCGATGACTTCGTCGTGAGGCCTGCGGCTTTGGCACGACCGAGCACAGCGAGACTTCGGGCATAGGACGCTGAAGGCCGCGCTACCCGTTGCAGGCGTGGCACGGTCTCAATGTTGTGGTTCAGTACATCGGGGCTGGCCTCGTTGATGATGTCGAGACTCTCACCGTCACCTTTGCAGTCGCTGATGAGAACCTCGACGCGAACGTCGGGACGCCGGTCACGGATTGCTCGAATCGTCTGCGCGACATGCGCTGCACCACCATCGGCAAGGTCGTCGCGAGCCACCATGGTTATGACGGCGTAGTCGAGGTTCATTTTCTCGACGGCCTCGGCGACCTTCGACGGTTCTTTGGGGTCGACCGCTTCAGGATGCTGGGTGTCGACGAGACAGAAGCCGCATTTCCGCGTGCATCGCTCGCCACACACCATGAACGTAGCGGTGCCGTCGTTCCAGCAGTCAAAAATGTTCGGACAGCCCGCTTCTTCGCAAACCGTGACGAGATCGAGGCTCTTCATGATCCCCTTGAGGCGGCGATATTCGGGTCCCATGTCTGCTTTGACGCGCATCCAGTCCGGTTTGCGACTACTGATCTGCAGCCCGCTCGTCACCCCTGCTTCAGCGAGCCGGCCGCTGATTCGCACCGAGGTGCCCTCGAGGTGAGAGGCATCGACCTCGCGCTCGACCATGGGAGAAGAGTCTGTGCCAGAGGTTTCGCCAGGGCCCTCGCCACGGGAGAACGGAGTGAGATCGTCGACACGTTGGCGCCAAACGACATCTTGTCGATCGAGCGTTCCGAACCGTTCTTCAGCGCGCGCAAGAAGCGCATCGACCACCTCGCGCATCGTTGCATCGATGCCCTCGGCCGCCAGCGATGTGACCGCCATGTCGGTGATTCCGCACGGGATGATCCGGTCGAACCACACCATGTCGGGGTCGACGTTAAGCGCAAAGCCGTGCATCGAGCGCCCTCGGGTAAGCCGGACACCGATGGCGGCGATCTTGCGCGGGGAATCAGAATCGGGATCTACCCAGACGCCCGGATATTCCGGGAGCCTGCCGACGTTGAGAAGCCCAAGGTCGGACAAGGTATCGATAATTAGCTGCTCCACCGATCGTACGTAGGCAACGGTGTCGACCATGCCGCCACCACGCTTCCCCTCGATCGACAAGATCGGATATCCGACCAGTTGGCCCGGCCCGTGCCATGTGATGTCGCCGCCTCGGTCGGCCCGTACCAAATCGGCACCGACCTCTTTGGGATCGACAAGGAGATTGTCGAGCGAAGCTCGAGCGCCGAGTGTGAAGACCGGATCGTGTTCGAGAAGCAACAGGTGGTTTGCCGTCGAGGCGAAGAGCGCCCGCTGAAGCGTGAGCGCGTCGTCGTAGGAGACCCGCCCCAACCATCTCGATCGCAGCGGTGTCGTCATTGGATCAGCTGACTTCAGCTTCCCAGTCGGTGTCCTGAATGACGTCCCGCATCTTGGCCAAGAAGGCCGCAGCGTAAGCGCCATCGAACGCTCGATGATCCCAGGCGAGGGCGAGCACACCAACCGAGTGGATAGCGATGCTTTCGCCGCCAAAGCTGTCGGCCACGACGACCGGCTTGCGATGAACCCCGTCGGTCGACAGGATCGCTACCTGTGGTTGGTTGATGATCGGGAATTGCATCATCGTGCCGTACTGACCGGGGTTCGTGACCGTGAAGGTGCCGCCGGAAAGATCATCCGGTGTGACCTTCTTGGTGCGGGCACGAGTCGCGATGTCGACAACATCGCGGCTCAACTGGCGAAGACGTTTTCCCTCGACATTCTTGACGACCGGGGCGAGCAGACCATCGAAGTTCAGATCGACGGCGATCGCAACGTTGACATCACCATGCACCGTGACCGCTTCGCCCGTCAGCGATGCGTTCATGAGCGGAAAGTCGCGGAGTGCGTCGGCAAGAGCGCGCAAGATGAACGGAAGATACGTGAGGCTGAACCCCTCCTCGGCCTTCCACGCGGCCTTGTGACGGCGACGAACGACCTCCACGGCCTCGAAGTCGACTTCCATTGCGGTGAGGACGTGCGGCGAAGTCGCCTTCGACATCACCATGTGTTCGGCGGTCTTGCGTCGAATGTTGTTCAGCGGGAGTGACGCCTCGCCATGCGCAACGGCTGCAGGAGCTGAAGCTGCAACAGGGGGCGCTGCATGGGCTGCTGGAGCCGGCGCTGCTGGAGCTGGCGCTGCGGCTGGCGTCACGACACCGTTCGCGATGTTGTGCTGGACGACCGCTTCAACATCCTTCCGTGTGATCCGACCACCAACACCGGTGCCGGCGATCCCGGAGGGATCGAGGTTGTGTTCGGTGATCAGACGTCGAACGACCGGAGACAGGACGAACCCGGAGAGATCTTGGCCGCCACCGGCCGATGGCGCGGCCGCCGAAAATGGAGCCGCGTGCGCCGGAGGCGCTTGAGTGGCCGGCATCGGCGCTTCAGCGACTGGAGCGGTTGCGGGTGCGGCGGATGCAACAGCCCCTGCCCCAGCTACGCGGGCCAAAATGGTACCGACCTCGACGGTCTCGCCTTCGGGAACCAGAATTTCCGTGACAACGCCAGAGGCCGACGATGGCACCTCGGAGTCGACCTTGTCGGTCGACACCTCGAAGAGCGCCTCGTCTTCCGCGATCGTGTCGCCGACCTGCTTGAACCATCGCGTAACCGTGCCCTCGGTCACCGATTCTCCGAGCTGCGGAAGAATAATGTCGATCACATCTCCGGTCGCAGCAGCAGCTGCGGGCGACGCGGGAATAGTTTCTGCGGGTGGAGCGACCTCCACGGGGGAAGCGCTCGCATCACCAACTCGAGCAAGGACCGTACCGACCTCTACCGTCTCGCCTTCAGGGACCAAGATCTCGGTGATCACGCCAGCCACCGACGACGGCACCTCGGAATCGACCTTGTCGGTCGACACCTCGAAGAGCGCCTCGTCTTCCGCGATCGTGTCGCCGACCTGCTTGAACCATCGGGTGATCGTGCCCTCGGTCACCGATTCTCCGAGCTGCGGAAGAATAATGTCGCTCATTGGTACTGCCCTTCGTGGATGCGTGTCGTTGTGATGCGTGTGTTCGTGCTGTTTGGCTTCAGCCGTGAAGGCCGCGGCCCGTAAGTGCCATGACCGTCTCGCCGTAAAGTTCGCTCATCGACGGATGTGGCTGAATAAATGCAGCGACCTCGTCGACTGTCGCTTCCCAGTTGATGGCCATATAACCCTGACCCAACTGTTCGGTAACCCAAGGCCCGACCATATGGACACCGAGCATTCGCCCAGCGCGACCATCGGAACCCTTTTCGGCAATGACCTTCACGAGCCCCTCGGTTTCACCAATGATCATGGCACGGCCATTCCCGGCGAAGCGGTGTGTGGAGGTCACGACATCAAAACCGGCATCCTTGGCGGATTCTTCGGTGTGCCCCGCGAAAGCAACTTCGGGATGGCAATAAATGCACCACGGCACATTCATGTAGTCGACCGGTTGGGGATCCTCGCCGAGTACCCCTCGGATCGCGACCATGCCCTCGGCGAACCCGATGTGCGCGAGCTGGGCTGTTGCGATGATGTCGCCAACCGCCCAAACACCCGGCACCGGCGTACGGCATGCCTCGTCTACAGAGATGAAACCCCGGTCGTCGATCGGGACACCGACAGCATCGAGACCGAGCAGGTCGGTGAACGGCCGACGTCCAATGGACAAGACGATGAGGTCGACATCGACACTCTCGTCCTCACCGAAGGTGACCCGCTTGGCCCCGTCGACATCTTGATGACCCGACACCATCACACCCGTACGGATCGTGACGCCGCGCTTCTTCAGCGACCGCTGCACGACCTTTGCTGCGTCGGGGTCGATGCCAGGGATGATCTTCGGCATTGCCTCGAGCACGGTGACCTCGGTGCCGAGATCGGCCATCATCGAAGCGAACTCGATACCGATAGCGCCGCCCCCGATGACCGCTGCTCGCTTCGGAAGCGATTGGATCGAGAGCAACTCATCTGACGTGACGATGCTCGTGCCGTCGACGTCGAAGCCGGGAATCGTGCGCGGAACCGACCCCGCCGCGAGGATCAAATTGTCTGACGTTATTGAAACATCCCCGGACTCGCCGCCGCTGATGTTCACGGCTTTCACATCGCCCGTGGAGGAGACGACGCCCATGCCATCAAAGACGGTGACCTTTCGATGCTTGAGCAGGCCGGCAAGGCCCTTCACCAGGGTGTCGACGACGCCCTGCTTGCGAACTTGGGTCACCGCGAAGTCGATCGTTGGCTCGGAAGCATTTACGCCAAACGCAGCGGCGTGTCGGACCGTTCGAAATACGGCGGCCGTCTCAAGGAGTTCCTTCGCCGGTATACAGCCGACGTTCAGACACGTGCCGCCGAGCTTCGACTTCTCGATCAGGGCGATGTTCAGCCCTGCAGCCGCACCATAAAGCGCAGAGGCGTAGCCGGCCGGGCCACCTCCAACGACGATGACATCGAAATGATTGGACATTGAGAGAATCTCCTCGTTGGCTAGCTCGACTCTACCCAGTCGCTCATCGCGCGAGAACTAGCTGGGCAGCAAAAGCGACAAGGATCACCACGCCGAGCACGAGCGACGAAAGGATCAGCTTGCGAGTACTCATTCGGCGATGTCTCCTCGACTTCGAGGCCCGGCGTGTAAACGAACCCTGGAGGACCGAGCCGTGCCCAGCGTAACGATCGAGCCCGGCTTCGCGGGCCGAGTTACCGACCCCACAGAGCGTCGACGTTTTCTCGATCTTTCTAGACTGGGTGACGCCATCACGACCGTGCCACACTGATCCAGTCACGCGTTGTGCACACGCGTCCGGCGCTACCCGATGATGACGAACTCCCCTACCTCCTCTCCTAACGCTCGAGCACTATCCGAAGCCGCTGTCGGCGCTGTCATCGCGCTCGTCCGTGTCACGGAGCTTTACGACCCTGCGGTCGCCCACCGCGCTGCGCTGCGAGCGCTCGTAGCAGAGCGCGTCTTCTCGTCGATTCGGCCCGGGCACGATCCGTCCGAGGTGATCGCTGCCGCCGCACTTGCCGACATCGAT
>JBLIMK010000123.1:0-7969 GCA_047638715.1 Verrucomicrobiales bacterium | reverse complement strand
CGCGTGCTTGGGCGCCTCGCCGACCGGGACGTACGAGGAGTACCAGTTCGCAATCCGGAACGGAACGAACGAGACGCTCGATGAGCGCGGTACCCAAGAAGCCGGTCGAACCGGTAACAGCGATGCGTTTTCCCGCAAGATTCTCAACGATCACAAGATGTCAGTTCTACCAGCAGATACAGCGAATCTACCAATTGGTAGGGAGCAATGTTTCCTCGTAGGATGGCGGGCGTGGGTACGCGGCAACGCATTCTCGATACGGCGCTCGAATCATTTGGGACAGCCGGCGTCGACGGGACGTCCCTCGACGCCCTCGCTCGGCAGCTCGGGTTGCGGAAACAATCGATCCTGTATCACTTTCGTTCGAAGAATGCCTTGTTCCAAGCCGTGGTAGATGAGGCGGCGAGCGAGTTCATCAATGAGCTCGAAGATGTCGTCGACACCAATGACGTGTGGGAACAGGTCGAAGGCACGGTGCGCGCCGTGTTTCGCCTAGCGGTCCAGAGGCCCGCACTGCTGGGGTTGCTCCGCGAAGCCTCCCGACCGGGGTCGATGGTCGCGGTGCAGCTCTCTTCGCGTCTTGGGAACCACATCGAAGCCGCGCAACACTCACTCGAGATCGCACTCAAAGAAGGCCGGGTCGTCGGCGATAACGCCCGGCTGCTTCTGTTCTCGCTCTACTCGACGATCATGGGTGTCGCGACCGAGGTTGAAGTGCTTCGCGCGATGGGCGTCGAACCAAATCTGCGAACCCTGGCCGCTCGCCGTGCCGAGCTCCTACGTTTCTTGCGCGTCGCGCTCATCCCCGTGCCTGGGTAGCCAGTCGACGACTCAACTGCCCAAGGCATAGGCCGACCTGCCTATGGGTACTCGTCCAACTGTTCCGTCACACTCCACGAAGGTCGGAATGGGTAATACTCGACGGAGAACGGTAACTCGGAGACGACGGTCCTCGCCGGTCGGTATCGTCGCAAGATGAAACGGAATCCACTTATCTTCGCTGGCCTCGCGAGCTTGGCCCTCGTGATGATCTTTGCCTCGACCCCTGCCGCAGCGCAGGGAGGCGACGCATGCGACCTCACCGATGACCTTGGTTCGCTGAGTGATGAGTCCGGGCTGCGGGCGGCTATCCAGTCCGCCGAGCAGCAGACAGAAGTCGATTTCGCGGTGTATGCGACCGACCTGGTCGTAACAGGAGATGGCGGTCTGGACGAGCGCCTCGCCGGGCAGGTGCGAGCAGCGTGTCCAGGTATCTTCTCAGACGCAAACAACGTCGCCGACAACACTGTTCTCTTAGCTGTCTCGACCGGTGACCGACATACCGTCGTCGCTTACGGAGACGATCTCGACGAGAAGCTCGACGACGATTCGAACGACATCGTCGGACGGATGAATGTGTTCTTCGCAAACGGAGAGATCAGCGCAGGGCTGGTGAGTGGGGTCGGGGGAACGGTCCAAGGCCTCGGCACCGCGCCAGCCGACTACACCGCTCCGGTTGCCGGAGGAGTGCTAGCTACGGCTGTGGTCGTTGGTGGTGGCGCTTGGATCTACACGAAACGCCGGACGAGGAAGTCTCGAGGCGAGCAAGCCAGAGAACGTTTCGATGGAGCGTCGATGCGGGTCACCAACGTCCAGGCTCGATGGTACGACGCGGAGCAGGAAGCAACGATCGCCGGTGGGCGCATCACCGGCAACGCGATGGCCCGACTCAATACAGCCCAAACCGAAGCTGCCGAAGCGTCCCGCATGTTGTACGAGGCATGGTCTCCGGTCAGCGAAGTGACAGCCGATGACGTTGCGGTCTACAGCATCGAGGACCAAACGACGGTCGACGGCCATGTCGAAGACGCGATCGCGATCGTCGAGCGAGCCGAAGCGAAGGTTGCGGCCCTCGAAGCCGTGGTCGAGGAGCTTCGGGGAAGACCCGACGCCCTCGCTGCACAACACCGAGAGGCGACGCAGAGAATCGCATTGGGCCTCGAGTCGGCTGAAGCGCGCGCTGTCGAGGGGTGGGAGATCGAGTCCGGTCGAAGTCGGCTCGCCGAATTAGCAGCGGCCCTCGATCTGCTCGATCCGTTCGCGATGCGGATCGACGTCGACGCGATGACGAAGGACCTCGATCCAATCGCAGAAGAAATCGCTTCCGTCTCGGGCGACCTTGAGACGCTCGCCGATCGTCACGCGCACACAACGGTTCGGCGATCGAACATGGGACCCGAGATTCAAGGCCAACGTGGACGCGCTCTACAGCTGCGATCGGTGATGCACAACTGGGAAGCGGAGCACGCCCCGGAATCGTTCGATGCTTTGCTCGGTCACCCCGACGAAGCCGACCGTCAACTCGCTCGCGCCGAGCAGGGCCTGCTTACCGCAGAATCACCCGGTGATATCCCACGGGACCTCGCCGCGATGCGAATGGTGAATGCCGAGCTCGACAGAGCGCAGACTTCCGTCGACCTCGCCGATGAATTGTTGGACGAGTTGGATGAATTGGACGTACTCCTCGCTGCGGCGAAAGAAGCAGCGTCGAGTGCTGTCGCAGCGGCGGCTGAGGACGCTCAATTGTTGGTGAACTATGTCGAGGAGCATCGACGTGATGTGCCATCGCGTGCTCCCGAAGTTTCCCGACGCGTCGCCCAACTGCAGGACACATCCGAAAGCGCACTTCGTCAAGACCCGCCGGACTACCTCCGAGCAATGGAGATCTCGGGTCAGGTCGAATCGATCGTCAACACAGAACTTGGTGAGTTCCAGACAACCGTCGGCGAACGCGAGCGGATGAGAAATCAGGCATTGAGCGAGATCCGGTCGGCGACGGTCGCCGTCGATCGAGCCGATCGCCATGTCCGCAGTCACATGTTCTCTTCCCGGCAGGCGAAGGAGGCGCAGATCACCATCGACCAGCTTCGGTCGCGTCTGATGCGGTCAACAGAGATGGTCGGCGCCGACCCCAAAGACGCGGGTCGCGAGGCAGCACAGATCGAGGTCACAGCGGATCAGCTGTACCGCGAAGCGCAGCGGCGACAGCGTCATAACGGTCGAGGCGGATTCGGTGGCGGGTTCGGTGGCGGCCTCATCGTCGGTGGTGGGGGCTTCCGCGGCCACGGCGGCGGGCGTTCGCACCGAGGCGGCGGCTGGGGCGGCGGCGGAGGAGGCGGGTTCGGTGGAGGTTTCGGCGGCGGAAGCTCGGGCGGCTGGGGTGGCGGCGGTGGAGGTTTCGGCGGCGGAAGCTCGGGCGGCTTTTAGTCGCCGTTCGCTCGGTGAGCGCCTCGAATCGGTCGACTCGGTTAGCGCGCCGTGTTTCTCTTGCGGCGGCTGTGGCGTTCGTATGCCAGATCGATGAGTTCGTCGATCAGATCGGGATAGTCGAGGCCTGATGCCTGCCACATCTTTGGGTACATCGAGATCGGCGTGAAACCGGGCATCGTATTAAGTTCATTGACCAGCCAACCGCGACCCGCTGGTTCGTAGAAAAAGTCAGCCCGAGCGAGCCCCTCGACTCGTAGAGCTCGGTAGGCGTCGACGGCCATCGTCTGCATCTCGACGATCTCCGCGTCGTCGAGAGGAGCTGGAATCAACAGCTTCGCAACGCCGTCGTGATACTTGTCTTCATAGGTGTAGAAGTCTGCGCCAGCGACAATCTCGCCCGGCAGTGACGTCCGAGGTGACCGATTTCCGAGCACGGAGATTTCGATTTCTCTGCCAACGATCGCTTCCTCGACCACGATCCATTCGTCGTACGATGCAGCGAGCTCGAGTGCTTTTTGGACCTCAGGCACGGTCTCTGCACGACTCACACCGACCGATGAGCCCATGTTTGCCGGCTTTACAAAAACTGGGCTGCCGAGTTCGCGAAGCACGTTGGCCGGGGTCGCTGCGGTCATTTCGTCCGCGTTGAACCCAAACCACGCGGCCTGAGGTACGCCCGCTGCTGCGAGTGCGTTCTTTGCCGCGATCTTGTCCATGGCGAGGGCGCTGCCAAGCACACCGGCCCCTGCGTAGGCGACGCCGGCGAGTTCGCACATCCCTTGAATGGTTCCGTCCTCTCCCATCGGGCCGTGCAGCAGCGGCAGCACAGCTCCGCCGAGGCGGGCGGTTTCGGTGAGGAGGGCAAATGGGTCGACGGATTCGCCCTGCGGATTGAGCGCATCGAGTTCGAGTGACCATGTCGCTCTACTCCACTCACCGTCACGGTCGATGCCGATCGGGACGATGTCGAATCGGTCGCGCCGTGCCGCGTCGAGAACATGTTTTGCCGTGACACATGAAACGTCGTGTTCTGCAGACTGCCCGCCAAACAGGACGATCAGTCGGGAAGGGGCTCCAGAGTTGGTCACAAGCGTCAAGAGTAGCCGTCTGGCGAGGCCGCTGGCTTTCTGGCCGGGGGAGCCGAAGCGATGGGATCTGGGCAGCTAGCGTTGCCATCCGTGAGGTTCTCCGCATCGCAAATTGCCGCCATAACAAACGGGACGGTCCATGGACCCGAGGTCGACGTAGTCGGCGCTACCCAAGACAGCCGCACCGTCGGTCCTGGCCAATTGTTCGTGCCAATCGTGGCCGAACGAGATGGCCACGACTTCGTCGAGGGAGCGTTGCGAGCCGGAGCCGGGGCATACCTCACGCACAAAGAACCCTTGACGGGCACAGCGATCGTCGTCGATGACACACTTCGGGCACTTCGGGCGCTCGGCATTGCGGCGCGAGCACGAATTGGTGGGCCGGTGGTGGGCATCACTGGCTCTGTGGGAAAGACCTCGACGAAGGATCTTCTCGCAGGCGCGCTGGGTGCGGCGATGAGCACGCACGCGTCGACGAAATCGTTCAACAACGAGATCGGTGTTCCTCTCACGCTTCTCAACTTCCCTGATGCGGCCGAAGCAACGGTTGTCGAAATGGGTTCGCGTGGCCTTGGACATGTCGCCGAACTATGTCTGATTGCCAGCCCAACAGTTGGCATCGTTACGATCGTTGCGGGCGCCCACACCGGCGAATTCGGCTCCATCGAGAACATTGCGATCGCGAAGGGTGAACTTGTCGAAGCGTTGCCGTCGAACGGTCTTGCCGTGCTGAACGAGGACAACCCGCTCGTCCGAAATATGTCGACGAGGACCGAGGCAAGGGTGCTCACCTTTGGCCTGACCCCGGGCTCATCGATGCACATTCGGTCCGTCACTCTGGACGACGAGCTCCGCGGCACGTTTGTGATCGATTCCGAGTGGGGGACCATCCACGCCAGACCAGCGGCCCGCGGAGCCCACATGGCAACGAATGTCGCCGCCGCTGCCGGGGCTGCGCTTTGGCTGGGAGCAACGATCGAACAGGTGGAAGAGGGGCTTGCTCTGGCAGGGGTTTCTCCGTGGCGAATGGAAGTGTTCCGGTCGCCTTCTGGAGCGCTGATTATCAACGATTCTTACAACGCGAACCCGACGTCGCTGCGGGGCGCGATCGAGTCGCTGTCGCGGTTATCCCAGGCCCGAAAAGTCGCGCTGCTCGGGTACATGGCCGAACTCGGAGCCATCGAAGGCGTGGAGCACCGTCGAATCGCGGATGAACTCCATGACGCCGACATCGAACTCATCGCCGTCGGAACCACTCTTTACGGCGTCGAGCCATGCGGCGACCCGGTCGAGACGCTCGGCGAGCTCGATCAGGACACTGCGCTCCTCATCAAAGGCTCCCGATCTGAAGGCCTCGAAACCATCGCCGACAAACTCCGTTAGTACGGCAGTTCGGTGGGGGGCAGCGGAGATTTGCTTGCCAAGTAGTTGGCCAAGAGTGCAGGCTCGCACTCCGGGCATAAATACACGAGCCGCATCGACTGGATCGACAGCTGCGTCCCGCGGCTCTTGTCGACGATCGCCTGAAACGCTGGGCGAACCTCATTGGAGCCACACGTCGAGCAGGTGGGTGTCAGGTCCCTGTCCCACACGAGCCCGCACTCTGCGCAGGTGATCGTGATGGTTTCACCAACGCGTTCGCCGTCGAGGTTCTCATCCTCCCCACATTGGGCGCACGCGATGTCGGCCATGGGCCAAGAGTAGCTGCCTGGTCGAGACCGGCCGACCCTGTTCAGAGAAACCCAAGACGGTACTATTCGTTAGGCAATGGCATCCCATTACGACACGCTCGGCGTTAAGCCGAAGTCGACGACCCAAGAAATTCGCAAGGCTTACCTTCGTCGCGCCCGAGTGTTGCACCCAGACCGCCAACTCGGTCGATCGCCGACCGAAGCTCGCACGTCCGAGCAAGCAATGCAACAGGTCAACGTTGCCTGGAATGTGTTGTCGGACCCGAAGAAGAAGGCCGACTACGACAAGACCCTCCGAGCCCGGCTGAAGCAAAGTCTGCCCGGTCCCGCACGCGCTACTCAACCAGCAGCACGGCAGGAAGCGCAACGGACGAAACCCACTGGCACCACAGGCCAAAGCCAGTCGCGCTCGATGAATGATGAGCCGGGCGACGGTTCGGTGAGCGTCTGGGCCTCGATCCCCGTGCTCCTCTTGCTGGGTTTGGTGCTCGGCATCCTGATCGTCACTGCGTTCGCCGACAACCGAACCCAAGAGCCACCTCCGACGACCCCGTCAACCCAGCAACTCGACGTCGAGGACTGCTTCGCGTTTATTGGAAACACGCCGCGCGAACGATCATGTGCGAGCGGAACGGCCGATGGCCTCGTGGTCGCAACGGGACCCGATTCGGGCAACTGCCCGGAGAACTCGCAAAGCCTGAAAGACCCGACGAGCGAGTTCTTTCTCTGCTGGAAACGAATGATTCCCGGGAGTAGCAACACCGTGGCCGGAGGATAAGTCAGATGATAAGCAACCACCGAGGTGCCGCAAGCCCCACGTAGCGATACGCTTTTCCGCCCGGGGCCGTTAGCTCAGTTGGCTAGAGCGCTGCCTTCACACGGCAGAGGTCACTGGTTCGAGTCCAGTACGGCCCACTCCCGGTTCGCTCCGCTCACCAGTCCTGGGCCGTTCGGCGCGCTGTTTGTCCCCTCCGGGGGCCGTTGCACGGAGCCTTTGGCCTGTTCGCTTTGCTCACGGCCAGTTCCACGCCTGTTCGCTTTGCTCACGGCCAGTTCCACGCCTGTTCGCTTTGCTCACGGCCAGTTCCACGCCTGTTCGCTTTGCTCACGGCCGGGCGCTCACGGCCGATGGTTTGTTATGCCCGCGGTCCGTAATGCTCCACTGCTCACTCGCCAACGTGTCCGGTTCCGTTGTTTGCTCTGTGAAGTTGCTTGGACCGCCGAGGAAGACCCCGGGTGCTGGATGTGCAGCGAACCTGGCTACAACCTTCGTGCCGCTCTCGCACTGCGCGAAGACGACCACCTGCACCTGGACTTCGACTAAATAACAGCGTGTGTTTGGTTCGACACGAGCTCGCTCTCACCATGAGCCAGAGGCGTCGCGCCTGAAGCATTCGCACACTTTTGCCGGGCCGAATTGCTCATGAAGTGCACCGGCAGCGGCTGGTACTCCTATTTGTGTGGAGGTTACGCATCATCGATCGGGCGCAGTAATGCGTCAGAAGATGCAGATGTTGATTGGTATGGCATCTGGATTTCTTCTCGTGTTGATGATTGGTGTGGCTTCTGCCGACGAAACCCCAACGTCGAATCCGACTTTGTCGGATGTCGAGTTGGCACCGGCGGTGGTCGTGGCCGCCGGTGCCGATTTCGTCGATCTCAATGCGGTGAGTCGACTCAACATCTCGGTCGATGGCATCGCACAACGTGGAACAGCGTTTCAGCTCGATGATGGCCGGATCGCGTCCGTCGCCCATGCACTCATCGATGCTCGAAGAGCGGCGATCGGCGAAGATGGGCTGGTAGCGCTCGACCTCGAGACCGTGTCGATCAGTCGCTTGCATGATCTTGCAGCGTTCGCAGCAGAAGAACTCCCCGCAGGTTTGTCCGCGGCGACGAGTCTTGGCGAAATCGGTCAAGTTGTCGCCCTCGCGGGTGTGC
>JBLIMK010000122.1:0-8088 GCA_047638715.1 Verrucomicrobiales bacterium | reverse complement strand
TGAGCGCGCCGTCGATAGCTTCCAGCGCCTCGGCTTCGGGCGAGTCGATGCCGACATCACCCGCAGCAGCCGAGGTGGGTAGTGCCACAGCCAACAGTGCGACCGCGCATGACACGACGACCGCGTGGACCGAGTCCAAGACCGGTCGACAGGATGTCCGGAGCGTGTGCATCACGGGACAATCGGCAACAAACCATAAAAACTGATGAAGTCGCCCGACCTCGAGTTTGTGCGATGTGGCGCCTTGCGACGCTCTACGAACCACCCATTGTGACATCGGCGATCATGAGGCTCACTCCGGCGGCAGACATCGGGAGCCAATCGACGTCGTTACCAACGGCCTGAATATCGCCGAGCATCTTCTGGAGCGTCGACGCGATGGTGATCTCGCGAAGCGGCTCGCCGAGCGCACCATTTCGAATCCGCAAACCTTCAGCTCCGGTCGAGAAGTCGCCGCTCACAGGATTCACACCAGAGTGAATGCCGGCGACACCTTGGATAAGCACCCCGTTATCGACGCTAGCAATGAGCTCGTCTTGGGATTGCGTTCCAGGCTCGAGAAACAGCGCACGAGTTCCGGCTCCAGGCACTGACGAATAACTACGGACCGCCGAGCCTGTCGACGACGCTCCCATGCGTCGTGCGGTGTACGCGTTGTGGACGAACGTCTCGAGGCGGCCCTGATCGACGAGTACGTTCCGGCGACTCGCCAGTCCCTCCCCGTCCGTTTCACCTGCGGTGAACGCAGCGCGGTTCGTTGGATCGTCGACCAGCGTGAAGAGCGGCGACGCCACTTCTTCGCCCAGACGGTTCACAAAGAGCGAATAGCCCTTCATTACCGCTTCTCCCGACATCGTCTCGCCCAGGATCGAAAGAAACTGTGCGGTCACGAACGGGTCGAAGATTATTGTGACCCGCTCGGTCGCGGGCTGAACCGCACCGAGCAGGCGGGTGGCTCGGTCCGCTGCTTCGGTCGCGGCGCGTTCCACATCGAGCTCGTTGGGGTTCCGGTTCACGCTGAATCCGAAACCGATCTGGGTGTCGCCATCTTCTTCGGCGAGCGCGGACACCGACACGTATGAGCCTGATTCGCGTGACGTGACCTCAATACCGGCCGTCGAAACGAGAGCGCTTTCGCTGATGCTGTCGACGTAGTCCGCAGACTCGATGCCCGTTATCCGAGGATCACCGGCGCGGGTCCGTGCTTCGAGCTCGATGCCGAGAGCGATCTTGTTGTCCGTGGACAACTGCGCAACCCGCTCGTCGTAGAGATCGAGTTTCGGAACGGCGACACCATCGGGTGTGGCCAAGCCTAAGAACTCATCGGGGGTGCCGAACTCGGCGTTGTCACGCGCATCTGCCAGCGTCTCGGCAAGCACGTCCTCATCGAGCGACCCCGCATAGGCGAAGCCCTGCTTGTTGTTGGCGATGACGCGGACGCCGACGCCGTGAGATTCACTTGCCGTGAATTGTTCGATCTCGCCTTCGTAAATACGAATCTCGGTGTCTCGGTCGTGAACTGCTACGACCTCGACCGCCTCGTCATCGTTGGCCCAACCGAGAACCTTTTGTGCGATCGAAAGTAGATCAGCCATGTTGTACCTGTTTCGCAATCATCGATCAGGTGGCCGTGCCGCCGACGGTCAAGCTGGTTACTCGAAGTGTTGGTGTGCCGTCGCCCACCGGAACGCCCTGGCCATCCTTGCCGCACGTGCCGGGGTGACCCATGGCGAAGTCGTCGCCGAGCGCATCGATACGGTTGAGCACCTCGGGTCCGTTGCCAATCAGGTTGCCCTCTCGAATTGGTTCTGTGATCTTGCCGTCTTCGATCAGGTAGGCCTCGGTCATGCCGAAGACGAAGTCGCCTGTTGCGGTGTTGACCTGTCCACCACCGAGCTGTGCGACGTAGATGCCGTCCGGCGTCGACGCAATGATGTCGGCGGGGTTGTCTTCTCCCGCGGTGATGTACGTGTTGGTCATACGCACCATCGGGAGGTGCTGATAACTCTGTCGACGACCATTTCCTGACGATGGCCGTCCTTCTTTGCGAGCTCGGATTTGGTCGTACATGTAGTCTGTCAAGACGCCGTCTTGGATCAACACGTTCCGCTGCGCTTGGCGTCCCTCGTCGTCGATGGCGAAGTTTCCCCACTCGGCGGACATCGTTCCGTCATCGATCAATGTGACGAGCGGGCTGGCGACTTGCTCACCCATCCGGCCGGCGAAGACCGACGCGGACTTGGCGACGAGATCGGCTTCGAGGCCGTGTCCACACGCTTCGTGGAACAAGACACCACCGCCGCCAGGGCCAACCACAACAGTCTGTGCGCCACTCGGTGCTGGGCGTGCGCTCAGTTTGGTGATCGCACGATTTGCCGCAGTGCGGGCCATCTCGGCGACATCGTGATCGTCGAACATTTCGAAGCCGATCGTACGTCCGTGACTTTCGCGCCCGGTCTGCATTCCGGTGTCGCCCATCGCCACGCAGTTGATCGCGAAGAACGTGCGAACCTGATCGTCGCCGGCGATAAGCCCATCGGAGTTCGCGACGAGAATGCGGCGGCGACTATCGCCGTAGCGGGCGCTTACCTGTGAGATCGAGGCCCCGACCGAACGAGCCTCTTCATTGGCTCGCTGCAGCAATTCGACCTTGGTGGCCTTGGCCACGGTCTCGGGGAAGATCGTCACCTCAATATCGCGAGTGACGGTCTGGCGTTCAAGCTTGACCTTGCGCACACCGCCACCGCCTCCACGTGCTGCCGCGGCGGCGGCTTCAGCCGCCGTGCGCAGACCCTTCTCGCTGAGGTCGGCGGTATGGGCGAAGCCGGTCGTGTCGCCTGAGACGACGCGAATTCCTGCACCGCGATCACGACCCGATGTCAGTTCTTCGATCTTTCCGTCGTCGAGGTACGCGGACGCGTTGCGCTTGTCTTCGACAAAGACCTCGGCGAAGTCGGCGCCTCCGAGTAGGGCGGTGTCGAGCGTTGAAGCAACCAGGGAGTCGTCGAGCACGTCAAACAACCTTTCCAAATGGCGGATAACCCCAACCTATCGACTGGGTAGGTTCCTTAGTTGATCGGTCCAGGGTTCTAGGATTGTGCGGTGACTATCGAACTTGGACTCTCCGGCACCGCGTCGATGACGGTGGCCAGCGAAGACACCGCGATCGTGCACGGAACTGGAGACGTCGAGGTTCTCAGCACCCCGCGGCTCCTGCAGCTCATGCAACAAGCCACGATGGACGCGCTCGATGGGCATATGCCCCACGGGATGATCACCGCCGGACTTCGGGTAAATCTCGATCATCTTCACGCCAGTTTCGTCGGCGCCGACGTGATCGCGACCGCAACCCTCACCCGTATCGAGGGACGTCGGCTGGTGTTTGAGGTAGAGGCGGTTACCAGCGAAACGACCGTCGGCATCGGAAGAATCATCCGCGTGCAGATCGACAAAGAACGTTTTCTGTCCAGACTGTAATTCGGCCGCGTCGCTGACCCTTGGGGCCATCGGGGTATCGTGAGCCGTGATGCTGTCGACCATTCGCGGTCCAGAAGATCTGGCTGAGCTCTCCTACGACGAACTTGACGCGCTCGCGGCCGAGATACGCGAACTGATCGTGTCCTCCGTTTCGAAAACCGGCGGGCATCTCGGCTCGAACCTCGGCGCGGTCGAGCTCACCATCGCCCTCCATCGGGTCTTCGAATCTCCCAAAGACATCCTGTTGTGGGACACCGGGCACCAGACCTACGTCCACAAGATGTTGACCGGGCGCGTGTCCAGCTTCGAAGGACTACGCCAACCCGACGGCATCAGCGGATATCCGTCCAGGGAAGAGAGTCAGCACGACTGGATCGAAAATAGTCATGCGTCGACCGCCCTTAGTTATGCACACGGCCTCGCAACCGCACAAGCCTCCCACCTAGGTTCAGGCCGCAGAATCGTCGCGATCATCGGCGACGGCGCTCTCACAGGGGGCATGGCGTACGAGGGAATCAACAACCTCGGGCACGCCAAGAGCAACGTGACCGTGATCTTGAACGACAACGGACGCTCGTACGCACCGACCGTTTCGATGCTCACCGATTCGCTCGTCAAGATCCGGTCGAACCCGGTGTACATGCGGCGCCAGGCAAAGATGGAACAGATCGCCGAGAACATTCCGTGGGTGGGCGACCACATCGAGCGCGGCATTCACGCGACCAAAGCAGCGATTCGCCACATGTGGGAGCCCCCCGCATTCTTCGAAAACCTCGGCGTGCATTATCTCGGTCCGTTCGATGGGCACGACATAGAAGGCCTTGAAGCCGCGATGCGAAACGCGGAGGAATTCGACGGGGCCGTCGTCGTCCACGTTCTGACCCAGAAGGGTCGCGGCTATGCACCCGCTGAGAACGACCCGATCAAAAACATGCACGACACGTCTGGTGTCAAAGCTGGGTCGTACACACAGGCCTTCACTGAGTCCTTGATCAAGCTCGCCGAAGAACATCCCGAGCTCGTGGCGATCACGGCCGCGATGCCCGACTCGACCGGCCTTCTTCCGTTTCGAGATCGATTTCCCGATCGCACCTACGACGTCGGCATCGCAGAACAGCACGCCGTTACCGCCGCCGCCGGCATGGCCATGGGCGGCCTTCGGCCGGTCGTTGCCGTCTACTCAACATTCATCTCCAGGGCTTTCGATCAGGTGAACATGGACGTTGGGCTGCACCGACAGCCCGTGATCTTTTGTCTGGATCGAGCTGGTGTGACCGGCGATGACGGCGCCTCACATCACGGCCTGCTCGACATGGTGTTGTTCACGAAGATTCCTGGGATGACAGTGTTCGCTCCATCGAGCTATCAGGAACTGCAAGCACAACTGAGTGATGCGGTCAAGCTCTGCACGGATGGCCCGGCGATGATCCGCTGGTCGAAACAAGCCGCACCATCGGTACCTGAAGCCGAGGTAGGCGTCGGCTTTCATGCACGCAAGGCCCGAAGTGGCGATGACGTCTGCATCATCGGAGTCGGCAAGATGTTCGCCGACGCCATGGAAGCGGCCGAACTGCTCGAGGCGAAGGGCATCTCGGCCACGGTGTGGGATCCCCGAGTCGTCTCTCCACCCGATCCGCTCATGATCGAGGGAGCGGCGAGTCACCGCCTCGTCGTCACGGTCGAAGACGGCCTTCGCAACGGAGGGGCGGGAGACAACTTCCGCGACAAGATCGAGTCGTACTTGCACCACTCCGGTGTCGACGCTGCCAGCTGCGAAATTCGGGTGCTCGGAATGCCGCGGACCTACGTGTCCCACGACAAACCCGACGCGATTCTCACCCGCTACGGATTGTGTCCTGACGGTATCGTCTCCGAGGTGACGACGGCATTGTCGCTGAGGTGACCGGCGCTCTCGCCTAGCTTGTTCGTGTGGCAAACGAACTGCGACCAAACATCGTGCTCACCGGGTTCATGGGGACCGGCAAGACGGCCGTCGGCCGACGACTCGCCGCACTCACGGACCGAAAGTTCGTCGACATCGACGCCGAGATCGTCGCCACAAATGGCGACATCCCGTCGATCTTCAACAAAGAAGGCGAAGCTCACTTCCGGCAACTCGAGCGCAACACCGTCAGCGCCATCGCTCCACGCCGAAACCTCGTCATAGCGACTGGCGGCGGCACGATGCTCGACCCCGACAACGTCATCGCGTTCTTAGGTGCCGAAGTATTCACCCTCACCGCAGAGCCATCGGAGATCTTGCGACGCGTCTCGGCTGAGGGGCTCGACACACGTCCCCTCCTCGCGGATGCTGATGACCCTGAGGCGACGATCACCAGCATGCTCGCCGAGCGCGCAGAGTCCTATGGTCGCTTCATCGAGGTCGACACCACGGCAAAGTCGATAGACGAGGTCATCGACGCGCTGAGAACCGCAGGTGCCCCGATCGAGAGCCCTGAAGAGATTGAGGCGGCGAGTAGCGCGGCGGACTCGACGACCCGGATCTTCACGATCATCATCGCCGCCGCGCTGGCGGTTCTGATCGTGCTGGTCTTCCTCGTTTTGAACTTCTAGACGCGGGAACGTCAGCCGCCATTCACCATGGCGTCGACGGTCCGTACGAGGTTGGCGTCGCCCGAGACCAACAACGTGGTGATGACCGTTTCGCTCCACTTGCCGAGGAGCTCGTCTTTGATCTTGTCGAGCGGGCCGACCATTGCAATGTCTTCGATCATCTCGACCGGGATCGAAGCGATCGCCTCGTCCTTCTTGCCGTCCAGGTACAGGTCTTGCACAACGTGGCACTCTGCTTCCCAGCCTTGACGGGCCAACACCTCGAAGTGGAAGTTCGCACCCTTGGCGCCCATGCCGCCGACATAAAGAGCGAGCAACGGGCGGATGAAGTCGGCGGCGACCTCGACATCATCGTGGGGCACGATCGGGACGGTGCATGCAATGTCGAACGTCTCGAACGAGTGGCGACCACCCTTTTCGAAACCCCGCGTCAACGCATCGATGTAGAAGTCGTTGCCCTTCGGCCCAAACCAGAACGGTAGCCAGCCATCACAAAGCTCGGCAGCAAGCGCCACGTTCTTCGGACCTTCAGCCGCGAGGTAGATCGGCAGATCCTGGCGCAGTGGATGAACCGTGGGTTTCAACGCCTTCCCGAGACCCGCTCCGCCGTCGAGCGGTAGCTGATAGTGGTCACCGTCGAAGGTGACCGGTGCCTCTCGGGCAAAAACCTGACGGATGATGTCGACATACTCACGCGTGCGGGCGAGCGGCTTCGGATAGGGCTGGCCATACCAGCCCTCGACAACCTGTGGGCCCGACGCACCCAGACCGAGGCGGAATCGGCCGCCGCTCAAATGATCCATGCTCAGCGCAGCCATTGCCGTGGCTGTCGGTGTACGTGCCGACATTTGCATGATCGCGGTCCCAAGGTCGACGTTCGAGGTATTTGCGCCCCACCACGCGAGGGGTGTGAGCGCGTCGGAACCGTAGGCCTCGGCAGTCCAGATCGAATCCCAACCCAACGAGTCAGCTGCCGCGATCGCTTCAACCGCATTCGCCGGAGGACCTGCGCCCCAATATCCAGCCATCAGTCCAAGTCGCATGAGAACTCCCGTGTGTTGCGCAGTGATGCAAGTCTGGCCTAGGACGCGTCCGGAGCCACCAATCGAATGACCACGGGGCCCGTGGGTAGCGATCCGCTGAACAATGCGACTCCGTCGGTCACGGCCAGAACGTTGCCGATCTCGAGCTCTCCTTTCGCAAAACGGATCCAGCGTCCGGCGGCGGCCAGCCACAGCTCACTGTCGCTCTCGAAGACGGCCGTTCCGGTGGGTTCGTGGACGCCGATAAAACGACCTGCGGTTTGCGATGGCGAGCTGACCAGAGCGACCCAAGTGATCCCGCCATTTGCGCTAAACAACAGGTCGTCCTGCGCCAACACGACGATCTCGTCGATGTCGGTCGATGTCAACCGGGAGTTCGGAAGGTTCAGATTGAGCGTCGTCGACCATCCACGTTCGAGCGTCCATCGAGAAACGGCGCTCTGTCCACCAAATCCATGAGCGGCCAGCAACCCATCACTCGTGGCGGCGAGACTCGTGATCGTGCACGCGATCACCGTGTTCTCGCATGGCCTTGCCGGGACGAGGTGCGATGTTCCCGACGAATCCCACCACATGGCGACCAGTTCCGTGCGGCTCAGATCGTCGGCCCAACCGAGCGAACCAGACAGTGCCGCGGTCGTCGCTGTGCGATGGAAATGATCGATCTGTAGTGCTGTTGCGGTAAAGGGCCGCTCGATCTCGAAGCGCTCCCAGGCAATGCCATCGTCGGAGGTGAACACGGCGTCGTTGAAAAACCCGAGCTTTCCGACGACGTGATACCCAGCGCTTGTGGTTTTCATGTTGTTCGTGAAATAGCCGAACGGAAAGTCGGTTGGTTCCCCGGCCACGACGTCGAATCCGTTCGGGGAATCGAGGAGGGCGATCTGGCCGTTGATATTCGCGAGCCCAACAAAGCCGGGACCCTCGACATCGGCGGCCGAAAAAACCGGAGTCGACCATTCACCATCGGTCACGAATCGACGCAGCACATCGG
>JBLIMK010000121.1:0-8234 GCA_047638715.1 Verrucomicrobiales bacterium | reverse complement strand
TCGCCAGCGGAACGATCGTTCATGTGGACACGACTGAGGCGGCAAGCCTCGATGGAGTTCTTGCGGTCTGGACAGGCGCAGATGTAGCGCACATTCCACCGATCGACTTTCGCCAGATCGGGTACCCCGAGCTTCTCCCCCATCGCCAAAACGTGCTCGCGCAGCACACCGTCCACTATGTCGGTGAGCCGGTCGCGATCGTCGTCGCCGTCGATCCGTACATCGCGGAGGACGCTGCCGAGCTGGTCGATATCGAGATCGAGCCGACCGACCTGAGCGTCACCGAAATCATGCAACTCGATCATGAATACGGTGAGGTCGACGAAGCGTTCGAACGTGCCGATCACGTGATTACTTTGAACCTCGCGGTTGGCCGGCACTCAGGTATCCCAATGGAGACACGAGGTCTTCTGGCTCGACCGAATCCCGAAAGCGGAGTGCTCGAGCTCCACGGCGCGTCGAAGGTGCCGCATTACACGCGGACAGCGATCGCCAACATGCTCGGCTTAGATCCAGAGGCGGTCGTTGGCAGGGAGGGGCACGTCGGCGGCGGCTTCGGCATTCGCGGCGAGCTCTACCCCGAAGACGTGCTCGTTGCGTGGGCGGCCCTTCAACTCGATCGCCCAGTGAAGTGGATCGAAGACCGTCGAGAACATCTGATCGCGGCGAATCATAGCCGCGACCAAAAGCATCACATTCGCGCTGCTACGCAATCCAATGGCATCATCACCGCTATCGAGAACGAGTTCTGGTGCGATCAAGGTGCGTACGTTCGGACCCACGGCGCAACGGTTCCCACGCTCACTGCTGCCATGCTCCCGGGCCCGTATGTGATCCCCGCGTATCGCTCACGTGGGCACATCGTCCTTAGCAACAAGACGCCGGCGGGTACGTACCGCGCTCCGGGTCGTTTCGAGGCAACGTTCGTGTGCGAACGGATGATGGAGGCGGTCGCACGTACCGTCGGAATCGATTCGGTCGAGGTCCGGCGACGGAATCTGATTCCCGCTGATGCCATGCCGTTCGATCGTCGTCTCACCGCATTAGGCACGTCGGTCGTGTTGGATTCCGGCGACTATGAGCGACTCTTCGATCGCCTTCTTACACACATCGACGTCGATACGTTGAGCAGACAGCTTCGGGCCCGACGTGATTCCGGGGAACTGGTCGGATTGGGGCTCGGTCTCTTCGTTGAGAAGTCTGGCCTCGGGCCGTTCGAGGACGTGCATGTGATGATGAGACCCGATGGAACCGTCGAGGTGGTCACAGGTGCGGCCTCGGTTGGTCAGGGAATGGAAACTGCGATAGCGCAGATCTGCGCAACGGACCTCGATATGGATTATCGGGACGTGACTGTCATCCATGGGCAGACCGATCGGATCGCACGAGGTATTGGCGCCTTTGCCAGCCGGGTCACGGTAATGGCGGGCTCTGCCACGCGCCTGGCCACCGACGCGATCAAAGATGAAGCCCGCCGGATCGCAGCAGGTCTTCTCGAAGTCAGCGCCGAGGATCTCGAATACCGCTCGGGCGCGATCGGCGTTCGTGGCCAGCCCGATGTCGAACTTTCTCTGGCCGATATTGCTGAAGCGGCGCCGGGCGGGCTCCGCTCCGAGGCCACGTTCACGACCGAGCACATGACGTACCCCTATGGAGGCCATGCTGCTGTGGTGCGTATCGATCCCGAAACGGGGGGCACAACGATCGAACGATACGTCGTGGCCTACGACGTGGGTCGCGCCATCAATCCCATGTTGATCGAAGGCCAGATTCTGGGGGGCGCCGCTCAGGGAATCGGCGGAACCCTCTTGGAGGAGTTTCTCTACGACGACCTCGGAAATCCTTTGGTCACGTCGTTCATGGACTACCTGATGCCCACGGCGACAGAGATGCCTCAGGTCGAGGTCCTTATCTCTGAAGATGTTCCAAGTCCGCTCAACCCACTCGGCGTTAAGGGAGCGGGCGAGGGTGGTACGAATGCCTGTGGCGCTGCGCTCACCACAGCCATCGAAGAAGCGATTGGGAGACCAGGTGCAATTTCCACGTTGCCGATCACGCCCCAAGCGATCAGATCACTTCTTCGTAATTGAAATAGGAGTCAACACAACTTGAGCCCTATTTATGTCCGGCCTAGAGTGAGACGGACGCCAAGGGGGCATAAGTGACCGACAGCAGTGAAGTACGAGATGGCATGCGCATCGATTGGGATGTGGTGATACAGGTCGACGATGGCCTGGAACTACGTGCCGATATCTATCGTCCCGACGACGATGGACAATATCCCGCCATCTTGACCTACGGCCCCTACGCAAAGGGCCTCGCATTCCAGGAGGGTTACCCCAGCGCCTGGAACCGAATGGCCGAGGAACATCCCGATGTCGTAGAAGGCTCGACCAACAAGTATCAAAGTTGGGAAGTCTGCGACCCCGAGAAATGGGTCCCCGATGGCTACGTCTGCATTCGTGTCGATTCGCGCGGCGCCGGCCGTAGTCCCGGCTACATCGATCACTTCTCACCACGCGAAACCAAAGATTTCTACGACTGCATCGAATGGTCTGGTGTTCAACCCTGGTGCAATGGAAAAGTGGGCCTGTCCGGCATCTCGTATTACGCGATTAACGAGTGGCATGTCGCATCCCTACAGCCTCCGCACCTCACGGCGATGATCTCGTGGGAAGGCGCCGCCGACTGGTATCGAGACATGACGTACCACGGCGGAATCCTGTCGACGTTCTGGGACAACTGGTACGACATGCAAGTGATGACCGTGCAACATGGTGTCGGCGAACGCGGTGCGCGCAGCGTCGTGACCGGCGAACTCGTGGCCGGACCCGAGACCTTGACCGACGAAGAGCTTGCGGCGAACCGCTGCGATTTCGGAAACGAGATCGCATCACACCCGCTCGACGATCAGTATCACAAGGACCGTTCACCGGACTGGTCCAAAGTCACGGTGCCATTCCTGTCGTCAGCGAACTGGGGTGGGCAGGGTTTGCACCCACGCGGAAACTTCGAAGGATACTTCCGCGCTGCATCCACCGAGAAGTGGCTCGAATCGCACGGAATCGAACACTGGACGGAGTACTACACCGACTACGGCGTCCAGTTGCAGAAGCGGTTCTTTGCCAAGTACCTAAAGGACGATGACTCGGCATGGGAGGAGCAGGCAAAGGTGCAACTGCTCGTTCGACATGTCGACAAGTTCGTCGAACGGGGCGAGTCGGACTGGCCGATTCCCAGCACGGCGTGGACCAAGGCATACCTGAACCCCAGCGACAAGACGCTCGACACGACGGCTCCAACGGACCAGACCTCAATCACGTACGAAGCAATGGGCGACGGCCTCACGTTCTACAGCGAGCCAATGGCTGAGGAGACCGAGATCACGGGCCCTCTCGCCTCGAAGCTCTTCGTTTCTTCGTCCACCGCCGATGCAGATCTGTTCGTCATATTCGGCGTGTTCGATCCCAACGGCGATGAAGTGACATTCATGGGTGCCATCGACCCACACACACCGATCGCGCAGGGCTGGTTGCGAGCGTCTCACCGAAAGCTCGATACCGAGCTGTCTGAGCCGTGGCGGCCTTATCACACGCACGACGAAATTGAGCCTCTGACGCCGGGCGAAATTGTCGAACTGGACATCGAGATCTGGCCCACGTCCATCGTGGTGCCGGCGGGCTATCGACTCGGGTTCTCCGTGCGTGGCCGCGACTATGTCTGGGGTGGAGATACCGGAGGCGTGAAACTTTCGAACTTCAAGAACGAACTGACGGGTTGCGGTCCATTCCTTCACGACGACATCAGAAGTCGGCCGCCAGAGATGTTCGACAACGAGGTCACCCTGCACTTTGGCCCGGAGCACCAGAACTGGGTCATGATGCCGGTCATTCCGAGCTAGCGGTCGCGCTGTCCTCGACTAATCAGAGCTCGGGAAGTCCGACCTCGAAAACATTCATGAGCTGGGCGAGGAGTCCGTAGTACCCCAGGACGGTGATGAGTTCGACGACACCCTCGTTGCCGAGGGTGTCCGAGGCTTGTCGATAGGTCAGATCGTCGACGAGCCCGCCTGCCACCGTGGCAGCGCAGAGGTTGTAGACCACCGTGAGCTCATCAGAATCGAACTCGGGACGCGTTCCTGCGCGCAACGCTGCGACCTGCTCGTCGCTCAGACCTACACGGAGCGCTATCGACTCATGCGCCCATCGTTCAAATTCAGAGTCATGATGCGTGGCTACGACAAGAATCGCCAGCTCTCGGACTGCGGGCTCGAGTCCGCAGTGAAACCGAAGCGCTGCGCCAACCTGTTGGATCGCGTCACCGACGTTCGGGCTGAAGAGCAAAGCGTTGAACGGACCCACCAACGCACCGTCGCGGTCCGTGAGGGGAAACGACCCGTCTTTCGCCCGATCTCCACCCGCGATCGCATCGAAGACTCGAAGCTGATCGGGGTCGAGAACGTCGCGTGTTAGCCGTGGGAGACGGCTCGATGTCACCCGAGATCTACAATCGCGGCGACCGAGCCACCGCCTGAAGGTCCCGACTGCAGCCCTGCGACCGAACAGAATACGGCAGGATCTCCAAGCGCTGCGGCTGCGACACCGCCGACCGCAGCCTTCGTGTGATGGGTGTGATGAATGTCGGAGTCATTAAGTGCGACTTGGCGACGTCCTCGGAGACGGCTACTCGGATCGGCCTCACACTTGATGAAACAGTTAACGACCCGGCCCTTGAGGTCCGATGCCCTCGCTCGCTCTGGCAGGTCGAGTCCCGCATTTCGGATCGCCCGATAGATGCCTTCGAAATCTAGATTGTCCTCCATGACAGAGTGCCCGGAGCGGTAGCGCCCACCGACACCGAGCCGATTGCCGACGACAACGACCTGGGCCTCGGCTTGTTCGACGCCCGAGGAACACGACGCAACAGACGAATAGACCGACACATCTTTGCCGATCTGGTCCTCTCGAGGTCGTTCGATCTCTCCAAGCGCCGTTGCGATTCCGAGTGCGGCCGTTGCGTTCGAGACCGCCATCGATTCCATGGTGTCTTCGAGAGCGACGGTCTTTCCTCGAGACAAGGCGTCATTGATCCGTTCTGCGGTGAGTAGCGGTGTTTTCGTCTGAACGTAATGCACGTCCGCAGGGTCTTCGATGCCAGCGGCCGCCATTGCTTCGGTGACCGCTTTGGCCACCTTGTCGAGCATCGGCAGCCGACCAATCTCCTCTGGCAGGATGGTTTCGGAAATAGCATGACCGACGGTGAGTCGCTTCTCATCAGCAGGTTCTGCGGGACCGTCGACCTTGGCGAACACCGTCATGTGCGGCGAGATCACGCCGTCGGTGCCGCCCGACCATGCGAGTGGAATTTGCATTGCAGACTCGGCGGTATGGCCGCCGTGCTCCATCAGAAACTCGCGAAGAACCTTGTCGACAAGAATTCTCGAGAAGTCGTTGACGCCGCCGTTTCCTTCTGTCTTTCCGACCAAACCAATGATCTGGTCCGCCCGAAAAGCTCCTTCGGCGATTACCTTCTCGAGACCAGATGTGTCCTGGACGTGCTCGAAGGGGATCTTTCTAACTTCAAACGGCATGTTCCGAATCCTCAAACGTTGGCGTGGCTGCTTACCAGTACGTGCAATACTTTAGCAGTACTGAATTTCAACACTAGTGAATCTTTCACTATGCGGCTGAAGTTTTCAACTTGTACATCCGAGAGATTCTACGTCCTAGACCGTCGAGGCGAGCTCGGAAATCAGGATCACCGAGTTAGGAATCTCATGGATACACGAAGTCGATCACAACCCGGCCTGATCGAACGCATTCGTGGCATTTCGCCGCACGCGCTCGGACTCCTTCTCACCACGTCGGGCGTCCTGATCTTAACCCCGGACAGTCTGCTCATTCGCTTGATCGATGCTGACGCGTGGACGATCGTCTTTTGGCGCACCGTGCTAACCGGTTTGAGCCTGACGGGCGCCATAGCTGTGTCGTCGCGTCGTCTGACCTTCTCAACGTTTCGATCGATCGGGCGCCCCGGACTCGCTGTGGCCATCTTATTCGGCGCTCAGCTCACGCTTTTTGTCACGGCAATCACTCGGACCAGCGTGGCGAATACGCTGGTCATTCTCGCAACCGCTCCGCTGTTCGCCGCGGTCATCGGCAGAGTCGCGCTGAAGGTTCAGTTCCCCCTCCGAGTCTGGTTCGCTTCGGTCGTCAGCCTGGGTGCAGTCGCCTTTATCTTCATTGGAAGCATCAACTCCGGTCGACTTACCGGCGATCTGGCTGCACTAGGAGCGGCTCTGGCCTTCGCTGTTGGCCTCACGATTATCCGTCAGAGCCGGGGCGTGAGCATGGTCCCAGCCTGGGGCCTTGGCGCACTACTAGCCGCCGCATTCTCCGTGTTCCTCGCCGATCCATTCAGCGTCGACCGCAACGGCTTTTTGTTGCTGTTGCTCAGCGGACTCGTCGTCATGCCCATCGCGTTCGGGCTCATCGCACTTGGGCCGCGTCGATTATCGGCACCCGAAACTGGGCTCATCATGTTGCTCGAAACCGTGCTCGGTCCTATCTGGGTTTGGTGGTGGCTCGGAGACCTACCCAACGGTGAAGCGTTGGTCGGAGGGGTGGTCATCGTCGTGGTCTTGATGATCAACTCGGTGCTCGGTCTGCGAGAGCCCTCCGCTGCAGACTGAGCCACGCCGAAAACTTTCACTTGTGAATGTGGCTGATGTTTGTTTGAATAGCATGCAAACCTGAGGGGGTTCGTTATGAAACGATTAATTCGTTTAGTCCTAACCATTTGCGCACTTGCGTTAGTTGCTGCCGGATGTGGGAGCGATGATGTTGCAGAGACTGCATCGCCGACTACAGCAGCCGCAGCAGCCGCAGCAACCGACGACGCCGCCGAGCCGACTGGCGACCCAGTGAAATACGGATTCTTGAACGGACTCTCCGGCGACTATTCGCCCTGGGGACAACCCAGTCTTGTAGGCGCGGAAATTGCCATCGACGAAATTAATGCCGAGGGCGGAGTGCTCGGCCGACCGGTTGAACTGGTCGTCCAAGACAACAAGTCAACGGTCGAGGGAGCGGTATCCGGTTACACCATCCTCTCGGACGTAGAAGAAATCGATGCTCTCGGCGGAGTCGAGTCCGATGGAGCCATTGCAGTTCTGGACACGGTTGCAGATCAAGAGATCCCAACCATGTGCCCCGCCTGCGGAAGCACCGAACTCGACACCAAGGGTGGCGATTGGGTGTTCAGAATCACCGCTTCTGATACGGACGGCGGCATCATCGCCGCGCAGTTCGCACGAGACCGAGGGTTCCAGCGAGTCGCAATCCTCGTGCAACAAACCGAAGGCACACTGAGCCCAGCCGCGATATTCCAGGACGTGTTCGAGAATAAGGCCGGTGGCGAAATCGTCGATGTTGTGAAGTTCGACCCAGGGCGCAGTAGCTATCAAGCCGAGGTGGAACAGGCCTTCAGCAACAACCCCGACGCCGTATATCTCGCAGCCGGGTTCGAATCGGGTGTGCCGATCCTTCGTGAGTGGGAACGCCGAGCGTATGGGGGCACCATCATCATGTCGCCCGACCTGATCGTGCCCGAGATCGCCAGCCTGACCGAAGCGCTCGAAAACGGCGTTGCACTGGCTGCTATCGCCGGGTTGAACGAGGACAGCGCTACATTTGCCACCTTCGCAGCTGAGTACGAGTCGCGAACTGGCGAAGCGCCGTCCGCTGGCCTGTATGAGTCAAACCAGTACGACCAGTACATCGTGCTGGCCCTGGCGACCACTGCAGCTGGCACCACAGACGGGCCAGCGGTTCGTGACAAGATCCTCGAGGTCGTAAACGCTCCGGGCACGAAGGTCTACAGCTACGCCGAGGGTCTCGCTGCTCTCGCCAACGGTGACGACATCAACTTCGAGGGCGCATCGAGTTCACTCGATCTGAACAACTTCGGAAACCTGCTCAGCCCAAGCATGGGAGAAATGCAGATCATCGACGGCGCATGGACTCAGGTTGGCACTATCGCCCTGGATCCTGTACTGCGGCCGAGCTAGTAGTAGGGGCCCACAAACTCCGTGCAAAACATCATATTCGGTCTAATCACTGGGAGCATCCTTGCTTCAGCGACGGTTGGGTTCGCTCTGATTCGTCAGACCGAGAACTTCCTTCATATCGCACATGGGCAGATGCTGGCCCTCGGTGCATTCGTCGGCTTCGTTT
>JBLIMK010000120.1:0-8571 GCA_047638715.1 Verrucomicrobiales bacterium | reverse complement strand
GCCGGTGGTCGTCATCTCGATGTCGGCGAGCCCCTCGACCGTATTGAGATCGATCAGATGGTCGGGCTGGGCGAGCCGAAGATTGAGCATCGGCATCAGCGATTGGCCACCCGCGAGGAGCTTGGCATCTTCGATCGTGCCGAGCAGCGAGACGAGCTCAGCTACGCTCGTCGGGTCGTGATAGGTGAACGGTGCCGGTTTCATCTTTTTATCGTTCCCATCAAGAGCGTTTGAGCTTTTTCTTGATCATTGCGAACACCGCCCGGAAGAAGAGCGACAGCCCTGAGGCTGGCTTCGCTCCGACCGGCTCGACCGCTTCTTTAGGAGCGGACGCATCGCCAACGGTCTCGTCGGCCTCCTCGCTCGAAGGGGTCGCACCATCTCGCCCAAGCTCGGCTTCGAGGTTCTGCACGAACTCGGCGATCATCTGGTTAGCGATTTCGTCGATAAGACCGCTGGCCCGCCCGTACTGAGCGACCGAGCCGGTGAGGTTCAGTGTCGTGTGCACGTCGACGTTCGTCCGACCATCTCCGAGGTCGGTCAAAGAGAAACGGACATCGGCCGCAGCATTGCCACGGCCTTTCGCATCGCTCCCCTGCCCAACCATGAGGGCGGAGTGCGCCGCGTGATCGATCTCGGTCATCTCGGCCTTGCCGGCGAACCGGAGATTGACAGGGCCCACTTTGACCTTCGCTCCACCCTTGACGTTGGTTTCGTCGATCACTTCGGTGATCTCGGCCCCAGGCATACACGGGGCGACTCGAGGCATGTCGAGGAAGGCGGGCCATGTCGTCTCGATTGGTGCAGCGACTTCGAATTGATGGTTGAGTTCCATATCCCCTGTGGGTGTTCTAGGTCGGCGTCTCGGAACATCATACATAATGCATGCCTTGCACGACCGGCCCAGCTGTCAGGGCGCCTAGCCAAGACCGCAATACCACTCGGCGAGTGCCCGACCGATCTCGTGAGGGCTGTCCTCTTGCACATAGTGCAGGCCGCTCACGACAACTTCGATCTGATTGGGGAAGGTACGAACCTCGTCGAGGATGTGACCCTTCATCACCGATTCGGGCTGGACATGGATGTACAACTTCGGGATCGGACTCTCTGCCAGCCACTGGTTGTTCGCCTCGATCATCGCCAGCACATTCGATGGCTCGCCCTCGACTGGGATCTCACGAGGCCACGTGAGCATCGGCCGACGACCCTCCCCCGGCTCGCCGTACGGCCGGCGGTACTCGTCCCAGACATCGTCCGGCAGATCTCGGATCACCATTGCAGGCAGCACCTTTTCGACGAAGAAGTTCTGCTCGAGAACCAAGTCCTCGCCATCATCACCACGGAAGCGCCGCATCAGAGCTGAGACTTCCGGGCTCCAGAATTCCCAGGTGAGGTTCCCCATCAGGCCCTGCATATGGGCGATCCCCTTCACGCGACTCCGGTGAGCGTTTCCCCAGGTCAGACCGAGCTGCACACCCCAATCGTGCATCATCAGGGTGACAGCGTCACCGAGGTCGAGAAGATCGAGAAAGCCGTCGACATAGTGCTGATGTTCTGCGAGTCGGTAGCTGTCGGGCCCCGAATCGTCAAGCTTCTCAGAATCGCCCTGCCCGATGTTGTCGAGCGCAATACACCGAGCGAAAGGCTCCACGTGGGGAATCACATTTCGCCACATATATGACTGCGTGATGTTGCCGTGCAGAAACACGATTGGATCGCCAGGTCCACCGGCGTCGACGTAGGCCATCTTCTTGCCATGCACCTCGATTTCGCGCTTTTCGTATCGCATCGTCGAGTCGATATCAGCCACGATCAGGTCCCTTCGGGGTTCCCTGCACCCTAGGCAACCGAGGGCGCTACGTTTGCTCCTATGTCCAGTATCTCGGCCGTCAATCCGTACGAGTACCACGTGAGCGACGTTCTCGACTCACACATTGCCCACATCGACACCGGAGGTTCAGGACCCCCGATCGTGTTTCTCCACGGGAACCCGACCACGTCATATCTCTGGCGCAACGTCCTGCCTCATGTCGAGCCCATCGCCCGTTGTCTGGCTCCCGACCTCCCCGGCTTTGGACTCTCGGGCCAGATGTCGTCTGGCACTTATCGCTTCCCCGAGTACATCAAATACATGGACGCCTGGTTCGATTCGGTGATCGGCTCCGACGACGTCACCTTGGTCGTTCACGATTGGGGCGCCGCACTGGGATTCGACTGGGCAAATCGACATCGCGACCAAGTTCGCGGGATCTGTTACGGCGAGGCAATGGTGCAACCCCGACGCATGACCGACCTGCCCGAGGCATACCAGGACCGATTCCGATTCATGCGTACCGAAGAAGGGTTCCGTGAAGCCGTCTCGGAGAACTTCTTCATCAACACCGTCTTCGCGAACGGGATCATCCGCGATCTAACCGCGGAAGAGTCAATCGTGTACTCCGAACGGTTCGATTCGCCCGAGGCGATCATCCCCACCGTGCAGCTTCCCTGTGAAATCGCATTCGATGGCGAACCCGCAGACAACCACACCATCATCCAGGCATACGCTGACTGGCTCTCGACAAGCGACGTTTCGAAGCTATTCATCAACACGACCGAAGGACACGCGCTGATCGGACGCAACCGCGAGTTCTGTCGGACCTGGCCAAATCAGACCGAGGTGACCGTGGTTGGGAAGCACTATTACCAGGAGGACTCACCGCACGAAGTAGGTGCCGCCGTCGCCGATTGGTACTCCGCTCTTGCCTAATTCAGTCCGAAGACGTCCGTCGTAAATGTTGAGCGATGGCGCTCAGGTCGTCGTCGCCAAGGCCAGCGGCGATTGCCCGTCCGACCACTTCACGGTTCACGACGCCCTGCGCAATCGGTGCCCCAACGCGGTCGGCAAGACCCAGGATCAGATCGAGATCCTTCGCTACGAGATCGAGGTTGAACGCCACTTCGCCTTGCTCGGGATTCTCAAATGCCGACCGTTTGTAGTGCACGAAGGGCGCCGCCGCTGCGCTGCTGGCGATTACCTCGTACGCCCGAAGTCTATCGACCCCGGACTTTTCGGCGAGAACCAGAGCCTCCGACAACGCGACGTTGATCGAATGAATCATCGAGTTGACCGCAAGTTTCATGGTCGCTCCTGACCCGAGCTCGCCGAGGTGGAACACGTGCGTAGCCAGAACATCGAGGACCGGGCGAACACGGTCGAGACCCTCGACAGACCCACCGACCATGATCGTCAGCGCGCCCTGTTCGACCTGCGGGACGCTTCCAGATACTGGAGCGTCGAGCAAGACCGCTCCTGCGCTTTCGATTTTCGGCAACACCGCGAACAGTGTCGACGGATCGATCGTGCTCATCTCCACAACGACCGTGCCAGCGTTCAGGCCGGCACTGGCGGCGCTCAGAACCTCGATGACCGCGCTGTCATCGGCGAGGACGCTCAACACGACCGGAGCCCGAGCAGCGGCGTCGGCTGGTGTGTCGGCGACGGAGGCTCCTGTTTCGGCGGCGATCGCATCGGCCTTGGACGATGTGCGATTCCAGACGATCACGTCGAAACCAGCGCGACGAAGCGCCCGCACCATCGCGGCACCCATGCGGCCGACGCCGAGGAGGGCAACGGTTCCAGGCTCGCTCATGTCAGTAACTCCCGGCGCTTCGTACGCTTGGACGACGGACTACGCCGGTGGGAAGTTGTTCTGTCGGTCGGGCGCGATTTTCACGATCACGCGCTCGGACTGAATTGGGTTTGGATATTCGGCCTTGCCCAGGTACTTCAGAGCCAGCTGATCGATGTGGTCGCGTGCTTCTTGTCCCCCGACGGTCTCGGCCACATGACCTCGGACCTCGACGTATCGCCATGGGTTGCCAGCGTCCATCACCATGACGGTCACGAGCGGGTTGCGTTCGAGGTTCTTGAATTTCGCTCGGTGAATCTCGGTGTTGAAGATGATGTTCTCGCCATCGGTGTCGACCCACATCATCTGGGTCTGCGGATGACCGCTCGCCATGATCGTCGACACGGTTCCGAAGTTCTTTTCGTTCAACAGTTCGAGTGTGCGTTCGTCCAACATGTGCATCCCCTTAGGAGTCCTGTGACTCTCGACAGTACGCCAGGACAGGACCACCCGCATGACCCTTCACTCGCTAGGGCCTCAGAGCGACCGACCGAACAGCGCAACCAGTACGGATCCAGCGATAATCAGCACCGTGCCGCCAACCAATCGAGGGGTCGCTCGTTCCGCTGGGGCGGCAAGCAAGATCGGTCCAGCGAACAGCACCAGCGGTGTGTTGAGCTGTTGAAGGCTGATCGCAGCGCCAACGGGGATCAACGCGAAGGCGCTCCACTGCGCGGTGAGCGCAATCGCCGCGGCAAATCCCCCCGAGAAAAGCCATCGGCGCAGGCCGCGTGGAACGCTCACCCACATTCCCGTGAAGAGCCTCGACGCCACGTGCATGGCCGGCACCGTAAATGCCATGCCAACGGTGAGGCCGAGCAACGGGTGGTCGAACATGTCGAGACCCCACCTCACGAACAGTGGACTGACCGAGAAAAATACGGTTGCGGTGAGAGCGAGAGAGGGATTGGACCAGCGGCCCCCTGTGAGCCGCGCTGTCGTGACGATGGCAACACCCGCGGTAACAGTGAGTACGCCAACCCACGTGATGGGACGAAGATCCTCCGACAGCACGAGCCAGGCAATAATCGCCGCCATCACCGGATTGACGGACAAGATCGCTGCAGTACGCGATGGTCCGATCTGCTGCTGACTGAACGCGAAGAGCGTCCAACCGGCCAGGAAATGCAGAAGCGCTGCCAGAGCAAACCAGACGACGGCCATCAGCGTGATGTCGCCAAGATCGGAGAACGCTCCGGTCACCACTGACGCAACGATCAGGCCGCCGAACAGGGCGGTGACCATCGCCGTCGTGGCGCGGAGCGCGTCCATCTCCCGGTTGAGACCTCGGTTCGAGAGCTGCGAGATCCCGAACGATGCACCTGCGATGACCGCCCAAGCCCAACCCGGCATGACCTCAGCGCTTTCGGGTCGAAGAGCGGTTCACTGCGTCAGACTAGAGGGGCCAACCACGTCGCCACGACGTCGGCTACTTCGTCTTCGTGACCAACGTAATAGTGACCGCCGATGTCGAGCACCGATACCGAAACCGTCGAATCGGACCGATCCGCGATCAGCTCGCCTGGATAGAGCGACGTCGGTTCCTCGGTACTCCTGAGGTAGAGCGTGTCACAGGGAATGCCAGTGGCCCACTCGACGATGTCGGGGCAGTTGTCGAGAAGGTCGACGTAGGTATTCGCCGAAATCACGTACCACCAACCCGGTACGAGCAGCAGTTGCTCGCCGCTTCCTTCATCGACCAGGCGACGTGCCTCGGCCGTGATCTCCTCGTAGCGCTCACCGGCCATGAGTCCGTTGTCGGCCATCAATCGCAGGAGCCCTGATCCGCCGCGATGGGCCGATAGGAGGACCATCGCAGGCGTATCCGGGTGATCCGATACGTGGCGAACAGCGAGCATCCCGCCATGTGAATGCCCGATCACTACCGGTGGAGGAAATCCACGCTCGTCCAGCCAGCGTCGTGCGAGTCGATTGTCATCGATCGCTTCGGCGATCGTCTGGAAGGCACCGCCCTCGAGGTCGCGGCTGTTCCGATTCGAGAGAACATCGTGACCTCGACGGTTGTACGCAAGACACGCAAACCCGAGTTCTGTCAGGTACGGAGGAAGGAAACGCGGCGGTCCGACATAAAAATTCATCGTGTTGCCGTGAAACAGCTGCACTGCGCCCCGCACTTCGCCATCGGGCAAATACAACAATCCCTCTAGGGGTTGGGAGTCGGTCGGAATTGAAACCGTTTCGATACGCATGAGTTCAGCGGAAGTCGGCTACTGCTTCTGCCTTGCCCGACGCGACCGACGCAACAGCTGCGGCCAACACCGAGACGACCTCAAGCCCCTCAGCGCCGCCGGTCTCGGGCGATTGGCCGCCACGAATCGCACGGGCAAACTCAGAAATCTCGTCGGCGATCGTGTCGAGCGTCTCGATGTCTTCGGACTCTCTCGCCATCCCCGAAGGGGCCTGCCGGAACAGTTTCGATCCGTCGTCGGCGTTCCACACCGTGCCGCCGGTGCCTCGAACGGTGACGTCGACCGCTGGCGACACCACGAATGATGTGCCCAGATATCCCTGCTGGCCAGACTCAAACTCGAGCACGATCGACGTGACGTGGTCGATCGGTGGCGAGTCGAGCACCGTGTTCGAAAAGGCGAAAACACGTTCCACCCGACCCAACAGATAGTGCATCGTGTCGAGCATGTGGACACCGAGGCTTGTCATGGAACCGAGCGGGCTCTCCTCGCGGCTGGCCCGCCAGTACTCGCTCTTGAATTCGAGCGCCTTCGGCGCGTTCTGATGGGTCTCGATCATGACGACGGACCCGAGCTCGCCAGTATCGATGAGCTGCTTGATGCGGCGATTCGCTGGTTGGCGGCGCTTGTTGTGTCCGACCTGCAGCACGATCCCTGCCTTTTCTGCAGCCGCGATTGCACGTTTTCCGTCATCGACGCTGAGCGTGAACGGCTTCTCGACAAAGACATGTTTCCCCGCGGCGGCAGCGGCTTCGATGAGGTCCGCATGGCTCACATGAGACGTCGCCAAGAGGATTCCTTCGATCTCGTCATCGCTGAGCATTTCCTCGAAGCTGGCAGCTTGGCGCACTCCATGTGCCGCCGCGAACTTCTGGCGAGTCTCGGGCGTGCGCGCAAAACATGACACGACGGTTGCTTCGTCACCTGCGGCTGCACCGTTAGCTAGGACTCCACCCCACCAACCAAGGCCCACCGAGCCCAAACGTACCTTCTCGAAATTGGGGGCCTCGCTCATATGAATCTTCCTTTGTGTCGTGCGGAGGTTGGGCCCCGCTACCGAATCTGCGATAAACCTACAGCACGCGAGATGATGCTTTCGCACGTAGGAGATACGTCATGGTCAAACCAAAAGGTTTCTTCAAACGTCCCCCCGGACCCCAAGCCGGGCTGTGGAGCTGGAAGTATCTCGACAAACGCAAGACACTCCGGATGATCACCACCAAGCGGGTTCGCGCCTTCTATGAAGACTTCCCTTCGGCCGTTCCCATGGGCTCAGAGTTTCCCGAAACCATCTTGACGACGACCGACGGTTCGACCTTCAGCACAAAAGAACTCGTTGGCCACAAACATGTCGTGTTATTCACCGGCGCCATAACTTGACCGCCCTTTCGGCGGCAGTTGTCGCCAATGGAAGAGTTGCGGGTCAAGTACAAAGATCGCGACGTCGAATTCGTCGCCATGTACGTGCGTGAGCCCCACGCTGGTGAGCGGGGCTTTCCCGATCACCGCGATCACGCCGACTTCGAAGACAAGATGGAACGTGCTCTCGAACTGCAAGAGCTGAAAGACGTGAAGATCACCATCGGCGTCGACGACATGAGCCAAGCGCAACACCTCGCCCTCGGCAACCTCCCAAACATGGCCTACGTGATCGACCGCAACGGGCATGTCGCATATAGCAACACGTGGCAGCACGCCGAAGATATCGATGCAACTCTGGCGAAGCTCGTGACCGCGGATGATCCGTCCAGGCCAATGACTCCGACCATCAGCACCAAAGGCCTGAGCCCGGCCATTTGAAATCAGAGGCGAACATGAAACTCGAAGGAAAAGGCACGCTGATCACGGGCGGAGCATCCGGGATCGGCGCGGAGATCGCCAGAGTCTTCGTGTCCGAGGGCGCTCAGGTCGCAATCCTCGATCGAGACGCCGACGCGGTTGCGGCCATGGTGTCCGAGCTCGGTGAATCGGTGGTTCCCTACGTTCTCGACGTAACAAACGAGTCTGAGGTCGTTGCGGCAATAGACGATGCAGCGGCCCGGTTCGGCGGGCTCAACGTCGCCGTGTGTTCCGCCATCGCAATGGCGCCAGGACCGCTCCTCGAACTCGCCACCGACGACTGGAAGCGACTGGTGAACGTTGGGCTACACAGCGCCTTCGTGGTTGGACGCGAGGTCGCTCGCCACATGGTCGAGCAGGGCCGCGGTGGGTCGATCATCAACTTGTCATCAAACGCGGGCCTGGCCCCATACGCCGGAGCCGGCGCATACTCATCGACCAAGGCTGCGCTCATCATGTTGTCCAAACAACAAGGCATCGAGTGGGCAGAGTACGGAATTCGATCGAACGCGATCTGCCCCGGGCACGTCGAGACACCGCTCACCGCCTACCTCCAGGATCCCGAGATCAGAGCGGGACGAACAGCGGTCACACCACTCGGGCGAATCGGACAGCCGGCCGATGTTGCTTCGGCCGCGTTGTATCTGGCGTCGGAAGACTCGAGCTGGGTCACGTCGACCGCGCTCGTCGTCGACGGCGGAATCGTCGCCTCCATCTACAACCACATGCCGGGCCGAAAGTGGCGAAACGACGAATGAATCAAACCATCTTAGAGCCAGCGCGAGAACCCCTAGGAGAGCCATGCGAATAGTCGACCTCACTGTTGCGATAGGTGCGGACACGTACAGCCC
>JBLIMK010000119.1:0-9032 GCA_047638715.1 Verrucomicrobiales bacterium | reverse complement strand
AGAAACTCTGGGCCAAGGTCGCACCGCGAGAGCGCGCCGAAATGCTTCGCGCGTGCTTCGAGGTCATGATGGCCAACCAGGACCGCCTCGCTGACCTCATCGTCGCCGAGCACGGCAAGGCAAAGTCTGACGCGCTCGGTGAGATCGCGTACGCCGCCGAGTTCTTCCGCTGGAACAGCGAAGAGACGGTCCGGATTCACGGGACTATGGGCCAAAACCCCGCCGGCACGACGAAGATGCTGGTGCACCACCCGCCGGTCGGTGTTGTGCTGATGGTGACGCCGTGGAATTTCCCCGCGGCGATGATTACCCGGAAGATGGCCCCAGCTCTGGGCGCCGGCAACGCTGTGGTGATCAAACCGGCCAAGGACACACCGCTGACTGCGCTCGCACTGGCAGATCTGTTCGAGAACGAGGTTGGTCTACCTCCTGGCTTGATCAACATGGTGACCACGAAGTCCGCATCTGAGCCCATCAAGGCGGCGATGAACCACAAGGCAGTTCGTATGGTTTCGTTCACCGGGTCGACACCTATTGGCCAGGTACTGCTCAAACAAGCGGCGGATCGCGTTCTCAAGGTCGCGATGGAGCTCGGTGGCAACGCGCCGTTCGTGGTGTTCGATGATGCCGACCTCGACCTCGCCGTCGAAGGCGCCATAGTCGCCAAGATGCGACATTCCGCCGAGGCCTGTACGGCAGCGAATCGATTCATCGTCCATGAGTCCGTCATGGAAGCGTTCGGATCGAAACTTGCGGCCGCTATGGCGGGCTTGAAGGTCGCGGATGGCGCGACCGAGGGTGCCCAAGTGGGTCCGATGATCAATCAGGACGCAGTGGACAACCTCCAACGCCTTGTCACGAGTGCTGTCGCCGGCGGCGCAACCGTCGTCACGGGCGGAGCGCCGCTCGACGGTCCTGGATTCTTCTACCCACCGACCGTGATGACCAACGTCTCGACAGACGACGATGTCGCGGTGGAGGAGATCTTCGGCCCCATTGCGCCGCTCATTTCATTCAGCTCAGAAGATGATGCGATCGAGATGGCGAACAACACCGAGATGGGCCTTATCGGCTACGTGTACACACAAGATCTCGCTCGTGGTCTACGGGTGAGCGAGCAGATCGAAGCGGGAATGATCGGCCTCAATCGCGGCGCGGTCTCGGATCCGGCCGCGCCATTCGGTGGCATGAAACAATCTGGACTTGGGCGAGAGGGCGCGAGCGAAGGGATTTACGAGTTCTGCGAGACGCAGTACATCGCAACGAACTGGTAGTCAGCTTCGGCTAGAAGCGAACGAATCGATCGCCGCCCTGCTCTTTGGCTCGGTACATGGCCTCGTCAGCCTGATCGATCAACACCTGAATCTTGGTCGTGTCGTGGGGCACGCGTTTTGCTGTCCCCACGCTGCACGACACTGTCGCGTCACTGGCCGATACAGCGGTGACCACGCGTTCGGCAATGCCTGCCTCGATCTCGGCCCCGACTAGGCCTGGCGCGAAGACCACAAACTCATCGCCACCGAAGCGGCTAACAAGGTCGATACCGCGGAATTGTTCGCGAATTCTGTGCGCAAGATCTCGCAGGATCCGATCGCCCTCTGCATGACCCGACGTGTCGTTGACCGCTTTGAAACCGTCGAGGTCGATGAAGAAAACGGTTCCGCCCTTAGCGAACTCGGCCTGATTGGCGAGTTCCATAAAACCCTGGCGATTCAAAAGGCCGGTGAGGGGGTCCGTGCTGGCAAGAGTGCGGGCATGTTCGAGCTCAAAGGTCGCAGTACTGAGACGATGCCCATGGATTGCTCTCCAGATGGCAAGCACAGCAAGGGCTGCGGTGACAAGCAGACCGAAGGTCCACATCAGTGTCTGATCGAGAAGACCGGCCTTGACACCGAAGGACTCATCGGCCCACATCGACAATGTCCAATCGAGGCCGTGCGTTTCGAACGTCCGATGATCCGATAGGGCTGCATCGGCATAACTTGTCTCGCTCCCAGAGTCGACATCGACCATACGTTTCGTCACTCCGAGAGTCTCGACCGACACGTTGAGAGCACGGTCGGAACGTTGCCCGATTTGATCGACAATCGCGGTGGGCTCAAAGAACCGGGTTGCCCAACCAACCGCCTTGTCCGAGTCGTCCTCGTTGATACTTTCGAGGATCGCAACGAGAAGTGGCCGCTCGATGCCGGTCTCATCGCGCTCGAAGAATGCGTTGAGCGCGTCCTCTTCGGCGAGCGGGTATACGAGTCGTCCGTTTTGGGGCAGGGCGTTAAAGAGTCCTTCACCAGCGAGACTCCCAACCTCAAGCCCAAGAAGCGACAACCCGCCGAACACCACAGGACGAGCCGTCCGGGTGATCACGAAGTGTTCGCCGTGGATCGGCGGCCCGATCGCCAGCATGCGGAAGTCGTTATTGCCGAGGGCGTGTTCGCGAGCCTCGAGCGCTTCCACGCCGTCGAGTGCGACGGGCTCGATCAGCGTGACGCCGGGGTCAGATTCGCTCAACTTGTTGGTGAGTGGCGAGTTGGCGAAAAACCGCTGATACTGCTCTTCGGTGCCGGGAAATGTGGCGGCGATGAAGTCCACGGCGTGATCGAATTCGTCGAAGAACGCGTCGACTCCGTCGGTGAACGTCTGTTGCTCGAGCATGACTGCTTGCTCGAAGAGGAGCTGTTGTTCGCGCTCCGCGGATTGTTGTTCGAGCGACGCCATCAAGGTCGTGAGGCCAACACCGGCGAGCAGAACTATGAACGGCGTCAGGGCGCGTTGAAATATCGACGTGGGACGTACCGCCTCAATCCGCGCTTGCTTCACAACATTTGAATCGGCAGAAACCCGGAGAGACTGAGAACATCTCGCTTACGAAAACGCGGCGTGTACGGCCGCATCAGCATGGATTTGGGTCGTTGCGAAGTAGGGCAAGAAGACATCGTCGGCAGTGACGAGCAGTTCGATCTCGGTGCAGCCCGCGATCACACCTTCGGCACCGGCTGCGCCGAGGCGGTCGATAATGTCGAGGTACTCCTCGCGAGATGATCGATTGAGCTCGCCGCGCACGAGTTCCTCATAGATGATGTCGTGCACGATCTTTCTCTCGGGTTCGCTTGGTATGAGGACCTTCAAGCCGTGCGACTCCAACCGGTTTCGATAGAAGTCTTCCTCCATCGTGAAACGTGTGCCGAGCAGGCCGACCGTCGTCAACCCTTCGGCTTTGACCGCTGCGGCCGTGGCGTCACCGAGATGAATGAACGGGACATCGATCGCTGCTTCGATTTCTTCCGCGACTCGATGCATAGTGTTCGTGCACAACACGATCAATTCGGCACCTGCGTGAACCAAACGTCCGGCATCGTCGGCAAGAAGCGCTCCAGCGGCTTGCCAGTCGCCGCTCGCTTGCATCGCCTCGATCTTGGCAAAGTCGTAGCTCTTGATCACCAGATCAGCGGAATGTACACCTCCCAGTCGCTCACGAACCGCAGTATTTATTAGCTCTTCGTACAGGACCGATGATTCCCAGCTCATACCGCCGAGCAACCCGATTGTCTTCATGTGCAGAGTCTGCCTGTGCGATACTCCGAGACCATGGATGTCCTAGTAGAGATGAAGCCGGGTGGCGGATGGCTCGCCCGCGAGAACGATCGAATCGTGTTCCTCCCAAAGGCCGAGACGATCGATGTCGCACACGATGTGATCGAGCCGCTTCTGATCCCCAGAGATGTCGATGACAGCTTCGCGACGTTCCGAGATTGGATTCACTCCGGCCGTCCTCTACCCGCAATGTTGTTGGTGAACCTCGACTCTTCGGTGCGCCTCATGACGTACGACATACCAGCCGTTTGCGTGACTGAGGCAGCCACCGAGCAAACCCATCGCCTCGACCTCGGCACGACCACCGAAGCCGTCTCCGTGGGGACGATCGCAAGCCTCGTGGTTAACGATGACGATGAGCAGGCGTCTGGAATGCTCGTCGAGGGCGTCGTTCGTGCGAGTGGACTGCGCCTGCACATGCATCGCGGTTGGGGAACGAGCGGACATCGCGACACCGATGTCGCCCTACCGGTGAGCAATCTTCAACTCGAACTCGACGGCAAGAGCATCGAGATCGGCAATGGTTTGGTGATCGGAAGATGGCCATACTCACACCCCGATTTCGATGACACCCTCGAGCCGCTCATCCTGAGCGATCCTGCCGTGTCGAGGCTGCACGCTCTCGTGCAACCAGCGGCCGATGGACTCTCCTTGATCGATCGTGGCTCGCACAACGGCAGTTGGGTCATCCGCGCATCGGGCGAATCAATCCGGGCGCAGCCTGACGAAACACAGGCGCTGATGCCTGGCGACAAGATCAGGGTTGGCGACACGATACTTTCCGTGGCGTAGCCAAGTTTCGTAAGGTACCGAAAGACCGCAGATACTCAGAACTCCTTGTTTCGGCTCACGCACGGCCGATAGCTGGTTTGTCAGGAGATGAAGGAGTCTCGTATGTCGGTGGAACGTGAAGTACGGGCAGTGCATGTTTCCGCGGGCGACGGAATTGTCGCCCACGTGAAGAATTTGACTGCCCACGCAACGGGCGATGAGACACGTCTGAACGAGCTTTTGGTTCAGCTCAATGCTCTGGCCAATGCCCCATGGCAGGAGATTGTTCGTACCCTCACCGCCGGGATTGTGGAGGCAGGGTACGACCACCACCCACATCTCGCTTGTGTGTCCGTCGACGAAGATCGCGTGGCCGCCCTCGTCTTTGGCGACACCGCTCTTTCGATCACGATCGATGGAGCAGAAACAATTCTTGACGGCCGCGACTCGAGCACCTGGATTGACGTAGCGCTTCGTGGAAAGGTCGATCGCGTCCACGCCGGCATCCAATCCGAGTCCACCGTGGTGGGAGTCCTCCGAGACGGCGTCGTGCCCGCGGGTGGATTTCTACTCGACACGGGCGGACCGATGCCCGCCTCAGGGCGCTGGGCTGCGATCGCCAACTCCGCTCAGGACGCAAGTGCGACCGTCGAAGCCGAGCCAGAAGCGGTCGAACCTGAAGCGATCGAGCCTGAAGCGATCGAGTCCGACGGCGAGTTCGAAAGCTCACCTGTCGAACTTGCTGCCGTGAAGTTAAAGATCTTTGATCATGAACTCGGGTCAGCCGAGGACGAAGATCGCCCGATCCCTGCCCCAGCCGCCCGTGGCATGTTCGCTCGAATCGACGAGTTCGGCCGCGAGGACAACGCGCTCACCATCGAAGAACTCAAGAGCCCGAGTGTTCCACGGCTCTTCGGATCTGAGAGCGCCTTCCAAACGAACGGCGATTCGCTACCGAACGAAACGAGAACAGGTCCCGCTGAAGTCTCCGACGACGGCGCGACGGTCACTGAATCATCGGCCCTCAAAAGTGCGCCCACGCTCGCGCTTGAACGCCCACAATTACGCGGCGTCCTCTGCTTGAACGAACATCTGACCGCTCCCAACGAATCGAGCTGTCGAACCTGTGGCGAGCCAATTGCTTCGGACGCCCAACAAGCCACGGGCAACCGTCCGACGATGGGCACCCTCACCTTCGATGACGGTGCCATTCTCACCATCGACCGTCCAGCGGTCATCGGGGCGAACGTCCCGACCGGATACGTAGTCGGTGACGAACCAGCAACGATCGTCCGTCTGGATGACGGTGTTGGTGGCGTCTCTGACGTGCAGGTCGAGGTTCGCTTGTCCGGCTGGAACGTTGAGATCGTCGACATGCAATCGAAGAACGGTACGTACACGATGCTTCGAGGCGAACGTCAGACACGAACGAAGCTGCGTGCCAGCCAATCGGTGACCCTGCAGCCCGGCATGACGATAGAGAGCGGCGGTCGCCACTTCACGTTTAGCTAGGGTCTTGCCGAGTCATAGACGACGATCGCTACTCGACCGCGGCGACAAGAACCGGCAACAACGCTCGCCGTAGATCGCCGACCGTCGATCCTTCGGGCAACGGAACCAGGTTTACGGATACGGCCCAGGACAGGTCGAGTTCAGGCAAGTAGTTGCCTTGGCTTCGAAAGCCGGGGACTCCGCCACCGTGTGACAACACCCGTACTCCGTCGATTACTTGATCGTCGATTCCGAGACCGTACGTGACGTCGAGCGTGGGTTCGGTCATGACGTCGATCTGTTCGTCGGTCAGGATCGTTCCATCGAACATGGCCTTCATGACCGCCGACACCGACTCCAGTCGTGCTTCGTTCCCACCGCCGGTCCAGCCAGCGGATTGCAAACCCTCTTGTGGTAGCCCAGACACATCGACGACCGATTCATTCTCGATGGTGAGCTTCGCTTCGTCGGCCCGACCCACAAGAATGGTGCCAGCGAGGTACATCTCTGCGCGGCCATAACCATTGATCGTCGGGGTCGGCGGGAATTCTTCAGGTGTGAGATAGATGTTCTCGGCTCCCGCCGGTTCGAAGATCCGTGCTCGCATCTCGGCAGCAGCGCTATTTCCCGTGACCAACTCGATCACGGTGCCGAGTGTGAGAAAGCCGCCTGTCTCGTACGAATACTGTTCGCCGGGAGGAAACAGCGGTGGTTGTCGCGCAAGCCATTCCACGATCTCGGCAGGGTCGTATGGCTGCTCGAGTCGGGTGCCGGCCAACGCAAAGAAGACCGGTGATAGCGCATATTCGATAAGGCCGTTGGTGTGGTTCATGAGCTGTCGGATCGTGATTTCGCTCGCATATTGATGGCCGGCCAGCCAGCCGGGAATGTACGTCTGCACTGGTTCGTCGAGCTCGATCAGGCCCTCATCGACAAGCTGGAGAACGATTGCGGCGGTCATTGGTTTGGTGATGCTGCCGATTCGGTAGAAGTCATTGGTCGTGGCCTCCTGCCCAGTGGTGATGTCGGTGATGCCGATCGCGATCTCGATCGCCTCCTGGCCTGGCAGCCGAACCGACAACGAAGCAGCCGGAATTCCTCCACCCTCTTGCCACTCGACCAGAACGGCCGTGATCTCTTCGATTAGGGCGGCTCGTGCGTCGACCGGGTCGGCATCGGCAGGCTCGTCATCCTCAGCTTCGGTCGATCCGGGTTCTGTCTCAGGCGGTGCCTGCGTAGTTGTTGCCGCGGTCGTAGCGGGCGAGCTCGCTGCGGTGGTCGCCGGAGCGTCGGCGACATCGGTATCAGCATCGGTCGAAGAGCCACATGAAGTGGCGATCAAGCCCAGTGCTAGAAGCGCAGCGAGAAGGCGGGGAGAGTTCCATCGTGGGGCCATTCCCGAACAATAGCCGCGGCGACCCGCCCAACGAAGATCAGGCCCGCTTGACCGGATCACCCAAGTCGCAGGCTATTCTGAGCCTCTTCGCAGGTGTAGTTCAATGGTAGAACGTCAGCTTCCCAAGCTGAATACGCGGGTTCGATTCCCGTCACCCGCTCTCCGCTGATCCCTTCGTTCGTATGGGTTCCAAGACCTCGCCTCTGAAGTGGTCACAGCTCTGAGCCTGTCACAACCTTGTGCCTAGAAGATCGGGCAACGCACGAGCAGGCACAGATGGGCAGCTCTAGACCCTTTGGGAACATTCGAAAGCTGAAGAGTGGTCGTTATCAAGCGCGCTACTACCGCCTCGGAAAACAGGTCCCGGCTGACTCGACCCTCGCCACCTAGAAGATCGCCCGGGGACATGGCTCGCCTCGATCGAAACCGAACTCTCCTCGGGGCGTCATCCAAACACCGTGGCAAAGATCTATCGGCTGTTCCGCACGATGATGGACACCGACGACGACTACCCGTCGAGCGCAGCTGAGATGCTCGCTGACGATCTCGACGCGTTCACCCAAGAAGCGCTGCACGCCTTCGTCTTCACGTCGATGAATGGCAGCGCGTTGCTCAATCGATACTTCGCGCGGTATCAGAAGAAGGCATTGCAGGCCCTTGCTTTTCCCTTGCTGCTTACATACCATTTGCAAAGCATTCTCACGTTGAGTGTTTATCGGGACTCGTTCGCCTACACAGGGTGTAGCCCCAGCGGATAGAAGCTCACGTGGAGTGTTAGAAACCAACTAGGCGACGGAGATATAAAATCCATGAGACTCACAAGACACCTGAAACTTCCCAGGAAAGCCGTTGGAGCACTGTCAGTGCTCTGTCTGGTGGCCCTACTTGCTCCTGCGGCAAGCGCAATAGCAGCCACACACGCGACCGTAGCGTCCGTAATGAGTACACCGGCGTTTGACAATTCCGTCTTTGCCAAAACCTATGTAACGACCGGTGCAACAGATTCAATAATCAATGGCGACGTTCTAGCCGGGACGTACTTGACCACTGGAGCGACCGCTGACATCAATGGCAGCACCGTAGCCGCAGGCGCCACCACGCTCGGCGCGGGTGCAAACGTCTCTGGCAACGTTCGCTCTGGCACTGCCACCACGCTCGGCGCGGGTGCAGTTGCTGGCAGCGTTAACACTGGAACTGCCTTCACGGTCGGCGCGGGTGCAAGCCCTGCCGCTGCCGGTGGGACGACAACCCCGAGCGTCAGCGGTGAGATGCAAGACGTTATGGCTGCGCAAAGCTTCCTGAGTGGTCTGTCTCCGGACGTCGTAATTCCTCCTGGCAACATTGCCACGGGCGCTACTTACGCTCCCGGCGTCCATCAAGTCACCGGTTTGCTCACGTATACCGCGAACACAACCATCACCCTTAATGCCGGCGGCGACCTCGATGCCGAGTTCATTTTCAATGTCAGTAACTACCTGACCTTCGGTGCAGGCGTCGACGTAGTCGTCGTAAACGGTGGACCTAACGTCCGTGTTATCTGGAACGCTCACGGCGGTTACACTTCCGTAGGTGCAGGCGCAAACATCGTTGGCACGATAATGGCCAACACCTACGTCAGCACTGGCGCAACTTCAGACGTAAGCGGCGTAGACAGCAACACTTGCGGAGGCGCCGTTTACTCAGCGACTTCGTACGTTTCCATCGGCGCAGGCGCCACAGTCGGTGCTGGCATCGGCTGCAACCCACCACCGCCACCGACCACAACTGCTGCACCGACAACGAC
>JBLIMK010000118.1:0-9815 GCA_047638715.1 Verrucomicrobiales bacterium | reverse complement strand
ATTCGACTCGCCGCTACCGCTGGTTTCCTCTTTGGCATCGCGCTCACGTTGCTCGGCCGTACGTCGGCCGCGTCCGGGGTCTGGCCGCTGGTCCCCCAGCGTGCGGTCGGGTTCGTCGTGGCGGTCTTCATCGCTCGTGCGACCGGCCCACGTTTTCTGCCCCCTCGGAACCTGTTGCGCCGTCCGTTCGTCGTCGGTGTTCTCGGTTCGCTAGGCATCATGCTCCTCACGATCGCTTCGCAACGTGGTCAGGTCGGAGCGGTTGCAGTCGCTGGCACACAATTCAGCGCGGTTGCAGTTTTGCTGGCGTATCTATTCGATCGAGAACGTCTCGCTTGGTGGCAGACGATCGGCGTCGTCGGAACCGCGATCGGGGTCTCGTTTATTGCGCTCGGTTAAGCCGCCACACAGACATGAACGCGCCGTAGCCGAAGATCACCGCAACCACCGCAGACCACGCGAAACCCCGAGCGAGGGCGTCGATCGTGCCGGCCTCGACCGTCACGGCATCGTCGCCAAGAAGATCGCGCACGACCTCGGCATCACCCAACCTCCATTTGACAACGCTGAACAACACCGCTCCGCCGAGCGCCGCACCGTAGGTGAATCCGAGGGTCCGCATGAACTGATGAGCCGAGTTCACCCGACCCATCTCCGCCGGTATCGCTTTTGACTGCAACACCCCCAAAGTGGCGCTCGAGAGGCCACCAACGCCCATTCCAACACCCGTCAACGCGGCGAAGATCGCCCATAGCGGCCAGGTGAACCACACCGCAAGAGCCGTGATGGTCACCGAAACGGCGAGCATTCCCGCCCCGATCAGCATCGCGAACTCACCTCGTCGTAACTCTGAAATGCGGCTGGAGATGAAGGCGCCCGACGTCCAACCGACCGTCAGAAAGACCACGGTGAATGCGGCCTCGGCTGTCGATGCCCCACGCGCACCCTTGACATAAACCGGAAGAAACGTGCTCGCGCAAATCGCGCTCGTCACCGTCAGGAATGCAGCGATATGCAACAACCGGATCGTTGGCGCCGTGACGTGTCGAACCCGCACGACGGGAGCTTCCACCATCTTTTCATGCACGGCATAGAGGCCGATGAAAACGAGCGATACAGCGAAAGCGATCGGTGACCACCAACTGAGCGACGACAACGCCCCGAGGCTCAGGAGGGTAAAGAACACGACGATCACAAGCCCTCGACGATCCGATGGATGTGTCGTTGCCTCCGCCTCGGCTTCCGGGAACGCATTCCATCCAACGATGCCAGCGATGAGGGCAACGGGCAGGTTGACCAAGAAGATTGCAGACCAATCGGCGATGGTGAGGATCAGTGCCGCCACCGCCGGCCCACCAACGCCCATTATTCCCCACACCGACGAGTTGGCCGCGTAGGCACGTGCACGAAGTGCTTCGGGAACGCCGAGCCCGATCGCCGTCATGACGTTTGCGATGATCGCGCCCGTCGTGAGTCCCTGAAACGCGCGGGCGACGATGAGCGTGGCCAGAGTGGGCGCAAATGCGCACGCCAGACTAGCGACGCCAAAAGCTACAAGGCTCGCTCGGAACACGATTCGGGTTCCAAATGAATCGATCACAGGCCCAATCGCGAGGACCGCCACGGCCGATGCGATGAGCTCTATGGTGATGATCCACGGAAGCAGTTCGAGGTTGCCGAGGTCCTCCCCAATGGCCGGAAGTGCAGCGCTGACCGACAGGTTGTTGTATCCCGCGACCGCAATGGTCGACATCGTTGCGAAGGTGAGTCCGCGCTGGTCGCTCGCGAAGAGGGTCGATGCCATCCCGGGACGCTACATGTCGCCCAAGAATCGGGGCAACGTCCGCGGTCTTAGGCGTCTGCTCTTGCGCCCTGTCCTTAGGCTGCTCTAGTGCATCGACTCGTCTACATCGCGTACATGCTGATGGTCGCGTCGACGGGCGTCACGTTCGTCTTTTTGGAAGACATCGAAACCGCGTACGGGCTTCCCGCGTGGGGGATCGGCTTGATCTCCTCACTCAGTTTCATCACAGCGATCTTCGCCGCGCTCGTCGTCGCTCCGTTCGGCGACCGGGGCCATCTCGAACTACTCGGAGCGATCGCCTTCGTTGCGGCGATCGCCGGCAACCTGTGGATCGGCTTTGCGGATGACTTGTGGAGTCTCTCGATCAGCCGAGGGCTCACCGGAACAGGCGCTGGGGTGTTTTCCGTCGTTGGGCGCAAGTCGCTGATCGGCGCATCGACGAAAGACAGCGCCGAGAAGGTAGGCGGCTTCCTTTCGGCGGCCGTCGCAGGGTTCATCGCTGGCCCCGGGATCGGGGCACAGCTGGCCGAATTCGGAGGTATCGAAACGCCCTACATCGTTCTCGCTGCGCTCATGATCATCGTTTCGTTTCCTACGCTGCGGTGGCTTCGGACCGTCGAGATAGCGACGTCGAAGGAGATTACGAGCAGAGCGATGTTGCCCCTCCTCAAGAGACCCGGCGTGCGAGCAGCGCTGGCAGCACATGTCGCCGTTTTCTTCAATATCGGCGTATTCGACGCGACCATCGACGAATACCTGACCGATCTGGGTCTGTCGAACACACAGGTCGGAATGACGCTGATCGTCATCGGCGCGCCGCTTCTCTTCTTGCCGCGTATCGCGGGACGCCGACTCGACCGGACAGAACAACCCGCCACGATCATGTTGATCGCGCTAGCCGTGTTCGTCCCAGTTGTCCTAGCGGTTGGCCTATGGGTCGGGGCCATGGTCTTCTTGGCTCTCGGTTTGATCCAGACCTCCATGGAAAGTGTGCTCTTCCCGTCCGCAACGCGCGTCCTACTCAACGAGACCGACGCGAATCAATCCGCGATCGCCACCGGCCTGTTGGAGGCGGGTGGATCGGCCGCTGGCGCGATCTCGGCATTCATCGCGCCGATCATGTACGACCTTACCGACGGTCCGAGTGGGCCGTTTGGCATGTCGGGCGTCGTCGCGTTGACGCTTCTAATCGTGAGCTGGATGAACGTGCAGCGAATCGATTACGGCCGCTCGGTCATGGCCACGGCCTAGGCGAGCAGCCAGCCGATGAGCAACAGCGCGAGCAAGCCGACCAGCGCCCAAACCAACCACTTCGGCAAACGTACGAGGAGCCCACGGCTGTCGTCATCGGGATCGACAGCGCGCTCGATCTTGTGGCCCGTCGCGTCGCTGAGCTCGTCTGCTTTGTCGGCAGGTAATGCAACCGAGGGGCCTGCCGCGCCTGCGACGACCGCCGCGCCGCCGAACGTTGAACCCGACAGCTGTGCACCCGCGTCATCGGCCCAGGCGGGAGCACCGTCAACGCCAACGACAGCGCTTCTGTTTTCATCGACCACAGCGATCGAACACGGATGTCTCGAACCACCGGGCTCGTAGTCGGTGGACACAGCATCCTTGGAATGGCGGGGCGCCAGGACAAATCCGGCGGCCTCGGCACCCAACGGCGAATCAAACCAAACCTCTGCGATCGTCGCCCCGTAATTCTGCGAATCAGGGCGGTGATACAACATCGAATCGAAGTTGCCCTTGATCGGATAACAGGCCGGCATCTCACGCACGTCCGCGAAGGGTGCGTGTGAACCTGGGCCATATGGATGTTTTGTCACATCATTCGCCATGGTTGGTTCCCCTTTATTGTGGTGATCCTTATTTGAATAAATGATGTTTCGCAATTCGGGCTCCAATTTCATGCGGAGGGCCTATTTCCAATCTCTGCGGGCGGCGCGTAGAATTTGGGTATGAGGCGGCTCGACAAGATCCTTCTCGCCGGAATCGGTGTGCTGATCGTTCATCAGGTCGCGTACACGACATCGGCGATCGCTGGAGTCCAGACGTCCATCGTCCACGGATACCTTGCAATCGCCTGGATTGGGACTTCCCTCGCCGCACTCGCGCTTCTCACCCGAGCGGTAACGCGAAGTCTCCGAGCACGTAATCAGGGCGTTGTCGGCGGTTACCAGCTCTTTGGATCGATCGCCGGCGGCTACTTGCTGATGGAGCAGCTCGAGCGGTCCATCGATGGCCAGACCACGTTCTCACTGTTCGCTGAGCCAGTTTTTTGGCTCGGGCTTATCGCTGCGCCGATCGTCGCCGTCGCGCTTCGATGGTCGGTCCGCACCGTGGAACGCCTGGCCGGCGTCTTCATCGCTACACCACCGGACCGGGTCGAACCGAGCAACACAGAACCGCCTCTCGCAACAACTGCGCTCATCGGTCCAGCATTTCCTCCCCTTTTGTTCGCCGCTCCACGGCGCGGCCCACCACGAGTTCTGCGTTTCTGAACGCGCGGCTCCGCCGCGTTTATCGCAACTCAACCGAACGAAAGGACCACCAATATGTGGACTCAAACCCCGCGCCGCTTCGCGTGCGCAACCTTCGCCTTCGCCCTCATCGTGTCGGCATGTGGCAGTAACGCCACCACAACATCTGAGGTCGATCCATCAACCGAGGCCTCGACCGCCCAGCAAACCGATGACCATAACGACGAACTTGACACCGAACACGATGCAATGGGCGGCGCTCAGGCGTCATCAGTAGCAGAAACGCTCGACGTCAGCGCCGATTCCGCAGTTCCGTCGGTCGAGATCGAGCTGACCGAGACGGACCTGCTCGGCACGTTTGACCTCGTCGTATCGCTGACGAACTTCACGATCGCTCCCGACAAGATCGATGGTGAACCAGTCGACAACGAAGGACACATGCACCTGCTGATCGATGGCGAGAAGGTAGAGCGATTCACCGAGGTCATCCGCCAGGTGGAGGTGCCCGATGGTGAACATCTCATCGAGGTCGAGCTCAATGCCAACAATCACCTTCCATATTCGATCGAAGGTATACCTATTCGATCGGGCCTGACGGTGACCGGAGCCGGAGCGGCTATCGACGGTGACGCTGATGACCACGAGCAGGGCCATGACGATGCGGACGAGGGAGATAACGACGAGGCACTTAGCGAATCTGAGGCTGACGTCGCATTGAGGGCCGCGCTCGTGGCAGGTGAGGTGACGCTAGATGGCGGCGATCGTATCGAAGTAGCCCTTGGCGACATCGTTCTGATCCTGCTCGACAGCGATGCCGAAGAGCACGCCCACCTTCATGGCTACGACATCCTCGTCGACGTCGGTCCAGCCGAATCTGCAACGATATTGTTCAGGGCCGATACCGCGGGCAAGTTCGAGCTCGAATTCGAAAATTCGGGCGCGTTCATTGTCGAACTGATCGTCTCCTAGCCGGTTCGATCATGATCAGATCTCCGAGGTTCATCTCATGATTCCAACGTGGCTCGCTCATGGCGTGGGTTCGCGGGGGACGTTGCCGCTCCCACTCTGGCTGTTCGTCTGGGCGGCCATCGCCGCCCTCGTCCTGTCCTTTGTAGGCTTGGGAGCGCTTTGGCGAACCCCGAGGCTTGGAGGAGACGCTCCGACGCTGGTCGTTCGCGGCAGTAAACCCATCCTGGGCGTTCTTCGGTGGGTTCTGCGTGTCCTCGGACTGGTTCTTTTCGGCCTCACCCTGGGCGCGGCGCTGTTTGGCGCCGACGTCGGGGGTGAGGCGGTCAATCTGGCGCCGGTCACGATCTATGTGATGGTCTGGGTCGCGATTCCGGTCGCATCCGCCTTCTTCGGAGATATCTGGAGAGCGCTGAATCCGTTTCGGACGATCGGGCTGCTGTTTCCAGAGAAGGGCCGAGACGAAGTTCCTGCTCACCATTGGGTGGGCACGGCAACCCTCGTCGGTTTTCTCATCCTCGAGTTAGTACATCCGAGTGGAGACAGCCCATTTATTTTGGGCATCGCCATCGTCGTCTATTCGATCATCATGGTGGGAGGAATGTTCCGGTACGGTCGGCAGTGGCTCGACCGCGCTGATGGCTTCGCCATCTTGTTCACCGCCATCTCCGCGATCTCTCCCTTCGCAACAACCAATGATGGAGCGCTACAGCTCCGCCGGCCGCTCTCGGGGCTGTCCACGGTCGATGTCCGGCCGGGAACGACACTGCTGTTGCTCAGCGTCCTCGGAGGAACCTCGTTCGATGGGTTCAGCGAAAGTCCGATCTTCACCGACATCATCGGCCGTCCAATCGGATGGGCTGCCGTAGCTCCAAAGTCGATCGGGCTGGTCGCGATGATCGGCATCGCCGTGATCCTCTATTGGATCGGTGCGCGCACAACAGCTCGGGTCGCCGGCCTCGAACACCAGGAGGCTGCCGACCTCTTCGCTCCGTCACTGATTCCGATCGTGTGGGCGTATGCCGTTGCGCACTATGCCCAGCTCCTCGTCGACCAAGCGCAAAGCTTCTGGTTTCGGCTCTCCAATCCATACGGGAAGTTCGATGCGGCCGGCAACCCAACCACCGACCTGTTCGGAGCGGCCGGCAATTCGGTCGATCTCAATCTCTTCGACGTCGATGCGGTTGCATGGGTGCAAGCAATCTCCATCGTTGTTGGCCACGTACTCGCGGTGTTCTACGCCCACGATCTCGCGATTGGGCGGTTTCCCGCGCGTGAGGCAGCCCGAAGTCAGCAGACGATGTTGTTCGTGATGGTGCTGTATTCGGTCGCTGGACTCTGGCTGCTCTTCGCTGCCTGATCTCAGTATCGGGCCGAGCGCTCGAAATCGACGATCGCCACGGCGCTGACCATAGCGTGACCACCGACCATCAGAGAATGCCCGTTGACCCAGAGGCTGTTCATCCCGGCTGACCTAGGGTGGAGCGTTCGCTCTTTGGAAAGTCTGGCCGTGTCAACAGAAGCTGAGCCGCATACTGAACAAGACCCCAATGGCTTTGCAGCCCTGGGTCTCCGCGAGGAGCTGCTCGCGGCCCTGGAGGGACTCGGGTACGAAGAACCAACGCCGATTCAGCGCCAGGCAATCCCGCACCTTCTGGCCGGCGCCGACGTGCTCGGTCAGGCAGCCACAGGAACGGGCAAGACCGCAGCTTTTGCACTCCCGGTACTTCAGAACATCGATCCGGGAAGTCCTGCAGTCCCAACCGTGCTCGTACTGACCCCGACGCGTGAACTCGCTGTCCAGGTCAGCGAGGCAATGTTCGCGTACGGGAAAAAGCAGGGCGTGAAGGTCGCACCGATCTATGGAGGCCAGCCGATCGGACGTCAACTCGATGCGCTCCGTCGAGGCGTACACATCGTTGTGGCGACGCCAGGTCGAGCGATCGACCACCTCAAACGAGGCTCCCTCGATCTCGATGGCATTCAAACCGTCATTCTCGATGAAGCGGACGAAATGCTCGACATGGGCTTCACCGAAGACATCGAGCTCATCTTGGAGAACACGCCGAGCGGACGCCAGACCGTGATGTTCTCGGCGACCATGCCGCCTCGCATCACCTCGATCGCCAAGCGACACCAGAACGACCCGGTTCTTGTAAAGATCAGCGCCGCCGAGTCGGCTGCCAGCCGAGACCTCACCGACCAGAAGGTGTATGTCGTCCACAAGGCGCACAAGGCTTCGGCGCTCGGTCGAATTCTCGACATCGAAAATCCGACATCGGCGATCGTATTCTGTAAGACGAGAACCGACGTCGACGAATTGACCGTCGTCCTGAACGGCCGCGGTTTCCGCGCCGAGGCATTGCACGGCGGTATGGATCAAGCCCAACGAGATCGGGTGATGGGCCGTCTGCGCGATGGAACGGCCGAACTCCTCGTGGCTACCGACGTCGCAGCTCGAGGTCTTGACGTCGACACTCTGACCCACGTCGTCAACTACGACATTCCATCAGCGCCCGAGAGCTACGTACACCGCATCGGCCGCGTCGGTCGCGCCGGCAGAGAAGGTGTCGCGATAACGCTCGCCACACCGCGTCAGAAACGCCTTCTACAAAACATCGAGCGGCTGACGAAGCAGACGATCACCATCCACCGAGTTCCGACCGTGGCCGACCTTCGCGAACGCCAGGTAGCTGACACGGTCGAGGCCGTGCGTGAGGCGCTCACCGAGGGTGACCTCGACGACTACCAGGGTGTCTTTCACGCACTCAAGGGTGAAGACTCCGATCGAAACATCGCGCTCGCTGCTATCAAGCTCGTGCACGCAGCGCGCGGTGCCGTCCTCGATGAGCCCGACATCCCCGACGCTTCGGACAACTTCAACCAGGACGACGGCGGCGGCAAGAAACACGGACGTAACCGAGATCGTGACCGCGGCCCACGCCGCGAAGGTGGGGGTGGACGCGACAGTGGCGGTGGACGCGACAGTGGCGGTGGCGGCGGAAAGCCGCGTCCGGTCGATCCGAACACCGGTTTTGTCTACATTGGCGTGGGCTCGCGTGGCAATGTTCGACCCGGCGATCTCGTCGGAGCCATTGCGAACGAGACCGGCCTTTCCGGACGAGATATCGGCCCGATCCGCATCTCGGATCACTATTCGGTCGTCGGTGTACCCGACGGGTCTGTCGACGAGGTAGTTGAGGCGATCAAGCGCTCGACCGTCAAGGGAAAGAAAGCTAAGGCCCGCCGTTACCTCGACTAGGCGTTTGGGTCGTGGCTCACCCACGGCAAATAGACCGGTTGGCTCGCCGGCAATGAAAACCCATTCGCTCGCGCCGACCCGCTGAACCAGTCAGCGCTCTTCTTCGGTCGACGCTCCATGGTTTCGTAGTCGACCTCGACGATCCCGAACGTGGGCCCATACCCCCAAGCCCACTCAAAGTTGTCGAACAACGACCATACGAGATACCCCTCAACGGGGCAGCCGTCCTCGATCGCCGAATGCACTTCGGTCAGATGATCACGAATGAAGTCCAAACGGTCGTCATCGATGATCTGCCCATTTTCCCGACGTGTGTCGGGCATGGGGCAGCCATTCTCGGTGATCAGAATGCTCGGGAACTCGAACTCGCTGTGCAGCCAACGCAGGAGGCGTCCGAGCGTAGGTGGGTGTAACTCCCACCCCATCGTGTTTCGGGGAGCATCGTCGGGCAACCGCACTTGACCGTCAGCAGCGATGATCTGTCGGGTGTAGTAGTTGACGCCCAAGAGGTCGATCGGTTGGGCGATGAGGTCGAGGTCACCGTCGCGAACCTCCGACATGTCCCAGCCAAGGTGGATCGCTGTCTCTTCGGGATAACCCTTCCCCGCGATTGGATCGACGTACCAACGGTTATCGAGGTTGTCCTGATGGAACGCGGCTGCCTTGTCGGACTCGTCGTCACTTGCGGCTTCGACCGGCGTGAAATTCAACACTATGGCGAGCCGGGCGTCTGGAGCCGACGCACGAATCCGCTCACTGGCGAGTCCATGTCCGAGAAGGAGATGATGCGAGGCAGCAAAGCCGTCTCGTTGAGACGTGCCCCCGGGCGCGTGTTCACCGTTCACGTATCCGTGCGTAGCCGACACGAATGGCTCGTTCAGCGTCGTCCACGTCCCGATGCGATCACCGAGGCCGCCGAGGACCGCCTCGGTGTAGTCAGCAAAGGCGTAAGCCGTCTCACGGTTAAGCCAGCCGCCCTTCTCCTCCAGGACGTGCGGGAGGTCCCAGTGGTACAGCGTTGGCAGCGGAGTAATTCCCGCGGCCAGAAGTTCGTCCACCAAACGATCGTAGAAGTCGAGTCCAGCCGCATTCACTGGGCCAACACCGTCGGGCACTACGCGAGTCCACGCAATCGAGAATCGATACGCGTCCAGCCCAAGCCGCGCGACGAGCGCGACATCGTCTTGGTACAGGCGGACATGATCACAGGCGACATCACCGTTTGAACCGTCCGCGATCTTGCCTTCCGTCCGACAGAAGACATCCCAGTTGCTCGGCGACTTTCCATCGAGGTCAGAGGACC
>JBLIMK010000117.1:0-9977 GCA_047638715.1 Verrucomicrobiales bacterium | reverse complement strand
AACATCGCGCTCGCCGATCGTCGCTGCGACGGGGTTGCTTTGGCGGATCGATTTCTCGGCCGATGCGTCGCTGCCGGACTGTCTTGGAACTCGCTGTGGGACCTCGATTTCATTGCAGGAGTGACCCACCGCCCCGAAATGTTCCTAGCCGGACGCGACCTCGGCGCGGACCTCACCTTCGACAGCGTCTGGCTTGTCGCCTGAGCGCTGTCCTGGGCGACCATCGCTGCCTAAGGTGAGGTCATGACGGTCCAATGGCTCACTGCGTTCCTTGACTTCACCGCCGAGTCCTTCGACGACGGCACGACCTTTTGGTCCGCAGCCACCGGCACGACCATGTCGGAACGCCGTCGCGAAAACAACGAATTCGCCACACTCTTACCCTCGAACGGCGACGCATTTCTTCGTGTCCAAGAAGTGGTCGATGGTCCAGGTGGCATACATCTCGACATCCATGTCGACGACATGGAGGCGGCCATAGCCACTGCCGTCGCAGCCGGTGCAACGGTCATCGCTGTCAACGACGTGACCGTCCTCTCCTCTCCCGGAGGATTCACTTTCTGCATCGTGCAGCACAACATCGCCGACGATGACCGTGAGCGTGTCGTCCCGTCCGCAGTCGAGTTCGACGGGCTGAAGAGCCGTATGAGCCAGGTCTGTATCGACATCCCTGCATCGCTGTTCAGTGCTGAGTGTGAGTTCTGGAGCGAGCTCACGGGGTGGGCGCTCCGACCGAACTTGAGCACGGAGTTCGGTGCGCTCCTCATGCCCGAGGGTATGGCGTTTCGACTCTTGTTTCAGCGGCTCGGCCAGGACGACTCGGGCACGGCCGTTCGCGCCCACCTCGACGTCGGCGCTGGCATCGATTGGATGATCGCTCGATCCTGCGAGCCGCACCGGTCAGCCGAGCATGTTGGCGACGGCTCACATTGGCCAGTATTCAATGACCCCACGGGTGCCGTCTACTGCGTCACACAACGCGACCCGTGACCAAGCCCTTTCACCCGAACGAGAGCATCACCGACATGACTCAACCACCCGCACCCCAACCTGGTCGACTGGCCGGCAAAGTCGCAATCATTACCGGCGCGGGAAACGGAATCGGTCGAGCAACCGCACTTCGATTCGCTTCTGAGGGAGCGATCGTCGTGGGTTCTGACATCGTGATCGGTCCGCTCGACGACACCTTCGAGTTAATCGGGGCAGCCGGAGGAAACGGACTTGCCGTACGAGCCGATGTGACGAGTCCGGCCGATATGTCTGGGCTTGTTGAGACGACGGAAAAGAACTTCGGTCGGCTCGACATCATCTTCAACAACGCGGGAATCATGATGGATGGCGACACCGACGCCGTCGAGACCGACGAGGCAACGATCGACCGCACGCTCGATGTCAACGTGAAGGGTGTGCTGAACGGCTGCAAGTACGCCGTGCCCGCCATGCGCCGTGCTGGTGGCGGCTCGATCATCAACACGGCCAGCTTCGTTGCTTCGGTCGGAGCCGCCACGCCCCAAATCGCCTATACAGCTTCGAAAGGCGCCGTCCTGGCGCTCAGCCGCGAGTTGGCGGTCGTGCACGCCAAGGAAGGCATCCGAGTCAACACGGTCTCGCCCGGGCCGCTCCGGACAGAACTCCTCATGTCCTTTCTGGACACCGAAGAGAAACGGCACCGACGCCTCGTGCACGTGCCGATGGGTCGCTTTGGCGAGGCCGACGAGATTGCGAGCGCTGCATTGTTCTTAGCCTCCGACGATGCCTCCTATGTCACGGGTACGAACCTCCTCGTCGACGGCGGGCTCACAGCGGCCTACGTCACCCCCGAGTAGAGCTGCTCGTCAACGCCAGGCGCTGAGGCGGCGGTAACTCACGACGCGGCCAATCGCCACAGCAACGGTCTCACGCAGTCGACGTCCTAGGTCGATGTCAGATCCGGCGGCGACCACGGTTGCGTCGAGGCCGACCTCGTTCGCGATGTCTTCGCTGCGCCGTGCGTGATACGCGTCGGTCACCAGCACGACGGATCGTTTGTCAGCATCGAGCTGATTGACGGTCGCAAGAAGCGATTCATAGGTGTCTCCGCCATCGACGATCACCACGATTTGGTCCTCGGCAATGCCCGCGTTCCGGAGGTATCGAAAGGCAGCAAAACCCTCGGTGAAGTTGTCGCCAGGCTGGTTCGAACCCGTCGTCACGATTCGGGGTGCAGCATCCGTCATCCAGAGATCGAGGGCGGTGTCGAGGCGACGCTCTAGCACGGGTGAAGGCAGCCCGTTGTACTGCGCTGCACCGAGGATGACGATCGCATCGCCGGTCGCAGCCCGACCCTGCGCGCTCGAGGCTGCGCTGCTGACCAATATGAATGCGAGGATGAACCAGCTCAGTCCAAGGCCGAGAGCGACAAAGGCGACGCGCACAAAACCACGTCGCGCTCCTGCCGCTGCCATTTCATGAGTCTGGCCGAGAACTCACTCAATTTCCTACCGGCGTTGGTTGGCCGCTCGAGGCCACAACCCGCGAAGCTGCCTTCATGACGACAGAGCCGAAACACACATACCGGATCGACGAGATGAGCAAGGTCGACGCGTACAAGCTCGGCTCAGGGCTGACCGTCCCGCGTCCGATCGGGTGGATTGGCACGCTCGGAATCGACGGTGTCCGCAACCTCGCGCCGTACTCGTTCTTCAACATGGTCTCGGGCTACCCGCCGACCTTCGTCGTATCGCCATCGCTCACAGCGCGAAAGGACACGCTGGCAAATCTTGAGCAAACGCGAGAATTCACCATCAACGTGGTGACCGAAGAGACGGTCGAAGCCATGAATCTCTCCGCCGGCAGCTTCCCCGCCGATGTTGATGAGTTCGAGTTCTGCGGACTGACAGCGGTGCCTTCGGAAACGATTGCTGCGCCGATGGTTGGCGAAGCGACAGCGAACTTCGAATGTGTGGTGACCCAGCTCATCCCGGTCGGGATGCCCACCGAGGACCTGCCAGGAGGCTCGATGTTGGTCATCGGCGAGGCACAGCGTGTGCACGTTGCCGAGCGAGCAATCGACGACGCCTTTCACGTTGACCAAGAAGAGCTGCGCGCGATCGGTCGCCACGTCGGCGGGTTATACAGCCGGACTGCTGGAACGCTGTTCAACCTCGACCGGCCGGAGTGAACTAGATGCTGTTCAATCCTTGCGTACCGCGCGGTTACAACAACTGGCGTGCTGCTGATAGCCGTCGAAGGACGACATCGCGATCGAGGGTTGCCGCTGCGTCCCAGAGGGGAATCCCCGCGTTTGTTCCGGTGATCGCAACACGTGCAGGAACCTGGCTTCGTACTTCAAGGTTGTCGCCAATGGCAGCGACCGCCGAGTTCATAGCCTCGGCGGTCCACTCGACGTCGGCGAATGCCTCGGCCATTGCGTCGAGGATCTCGGGAACCCTTTTCCCTTTTCGCATGGCCTTGTTCCAGCCCTTGCTCTCGGTGTCGTAGGAGACCGCATCGGTGAAGAGCCATCCAATAAACCGAGGAATCTCGTCGAAGGTACTCACCCGCTGCTGCACATCGGGAGCAACCATCTCGAACACCTCGGGCTTGTAATCGGTCGTCTCCCAATCGATCTCGGTATCGACGCCGTACACAAACGGTTCAGCCATCTCGATGAAGGTCTCGGTCGGTAGCGCCCGGATGTAGGCCCCATTGATGTGGTTGAGCTTCGTTACATCAAAGAAGGCAGAACCTTTGTTGACGTTTTCGAGCTTGAAGAGATCGACGATCTCAGAGATCGGACGGATCTCGACGTCATCTGGGGGTCCCCATCCCAGAAGCGCCAAATGGTTCACCATGGCCGCCGGAAGGTATCCGCCGGAAAGGAAGTCCATCAGCGAAACATCGTCACGTCGTTTTGACAGCTTCTTGCGCTGCTCGTTCACCAGCAACGGAAGATGCGCATAGGTCGGCTTCTCGCCGAGGTCTAGCGCATCCCAGATCAACATGATCTTCGGCGTCGTGTTCAGCAGGTCTTCACCGCGAATCACATGCGAGATGCTCATGTCGGCATCGTCAACAGCGTTCGCGACCAGGAAGGTGGGCGAACCGTCGCTACGTCGAATCACAAAGTCTTCGAGCTCGGCACATTTGAAGCGCACTTCGCCGCGAATGACGTCGTCGATCACGACCTCGCCCTCATCGGGAGTCCGAAACCGAACAACGCAGTCCGGGCCGTCCTCGATGCCCTTGTCTCTCGACCAACCGTGGTAGCCAGCGGGCAGGCCAGCTTCCTTCGCGAGCTCGTCGGCCTGGTCTCTGGTGAGGTTGCAGAAGTAGGCATGACCCGAATCGACCAGTTGCTCGACCGCTTCGACGTGAAACTGCCGGCGTTGGGACTGGTAGTACGGGCCCTCATCCCACGTGATTCCGAGCGTTTGAAGTGGTTTGACGATCGCGTCGATGAACTCGGGTTTGCGGAGCGCCGCGTCAGTGTCTTCAATGCGAAGGATCATCTCGCCGCCCGTCGACTTTGCATAAAGCCAGTTGAACAGGGCGGAACGAGCCGACCCGACGTGAAGAAAGCCGGTGGGCGCTGGAGCAAATCGAACTCGTGTAGTCACGGCAGAAAGGCTACCGACGCCTCACCCTGAATGTCGCTCCGCGAACGTGGGCCACTACTGACCGAGTTGATCGCGCCAATCAGCTCGATATCTGGTGTCCACCTCATCGGGAGTTTGAGCGAGAACGTCGTTCGTGACGAGATCTGCGATCGCCCGGCACTCGAAGTAGTGGAAGGAGTAGTGCACTTCAGCGAAGGCACTCTTGCGGAACTCGACGAGGTCTTCGACGGGAGTGTCGTCGAGAAAACCGAACAACGTGTAGGCGATTCGCAGATCGTGCACGACGGGAGCTCGACGGAACATCGACGCACGTTTGGTCGCAACACCAACACATCCAGCATCGACATCACTGCGATGTTCCCCATCGGCGAGCTCGATCTTGGTGTCGAACACACGTGTGAGCGTGAGCGCGAAACCCTGGTCGGGGCCCTGCGCTCCGAGTCGAGGTCCAGAGGAGTTGTCGGCAGCGAAGGTCTCCCCAGGTCGATTCGCCGACCAGGCACCGGCCCGCTGAGGAGGCGAGGTGTAGTGCTTCGCTGTAGTCGGCGCGGAAGGGACGTACTCGGGTGCTGCCATACAGAGAGACTACGTGGGTTGATGGAGAAGGCCGTAGACGATCGAGTCCGCGAGCGCCTGCCAGCTGGCTTCGATGATGTTTTCCGACACGCCCATTGTGGACCACGACGTCCGACCGTTCGTCGACTCGAGAAGCACGCGGGTTACCGCGCCAGTACCGCGGCCGGTGTCGAGGACTCGAACCTTGTAGTCGGTGAGAGAAATCGTCGAAAGCTGGTCAGCGTAATGACGGCGCAGCGCGAAACGAAGCGCGGAGTCAAGCGCGTTGACCGGGCCGTTCCCCTCGCCCGTCGCAATAATTCGTTCTCCAGCCACCCAAACCTTGACCGTCGCTTCCGTCTCGACCTCGACCGTCTTCTCGGTCCACGCCCGGTCACCCGAACCCGACCGGTGATCGAGGTTGACGCGAAACGCCTCGAGCCGGAACCAGTCTTGTTCCCAACCGTTCGCGGCGCGCATGAGCAATTCGAGCGATGCATCAGCGGCTTCGAAGTGGTAACCCTCGTATTCGAGCTTCTTGAGAGTCTCGGTGATGTCGCCGAGAACTTTGCCATCGACGTCGATTCCAAGAGACTTGGCTTTGAGTGCAAGCGTTGAACGCCCGGCCATGTCCGACACGAGGAACCGCGTGCCGTTCCCGACCGTCTCGGGGGCGATGTGTTCGTAGGCGTCGGGACGACGGGCGATCGCCGACGTGTGCAGGCCGGCCTTGTGTGCAAACGCCGTAGCGCCGACGTAGGGCTGCTGTGGATCGGCAGCGAAGTTCACGAGATCGGCGACGCTGTGCGCAACGCTCGTGAGGTTCCGCATATTGTCCTCGCCGATCGTCTCCACACCCATCTTCAAACTGAGGTTCGCAATGACTGGGACGAGGTCGCAGTTGCCGACCCGTTCGCCATATCCATTGATCGTCCCCTGCACCTGAGACGCTCCACCGCGGACTCCCGCAAGCGCGTTGGCGACCCCGCAGCCAGTGTCGTTGTGCAAATGCACGCCGATCGAGCTTGTCCCGTCCGGACCGCCAAGGTGGTCATAAACCTCAGCCACCATTCGCTCGACGTCAGTGGGCAGCGAACCACCGTTCGTATCGCACAAGACCAAACAGTCGGCTCCGGCGACCGCCGCGGCTTCGAGAACAGCCAGGCTGAACTCGGGGTTTCGACGATAGCCATCGAAGAAGTGCTCAGCATCGAAGAAGACCTGGCGCCCTTCGGCCTTCAGGAACTCGATCGAGTCGGCCACCATTGCAATACCTTCGTCGAGCGTTGTTTGGAGCGCACCCTCGACGTGATAGTCCCAGGTCTTTCCGACGATGCACACCGTGCCGGTCTCGGCGGTCAACAGATTGGCGAGCGTCGGGTCGGTGTCGGTCTTGCCCTTCGCACGTCGAGTCGAGCCGAACGCGACCATCTTCGAGGTCGATAAGTCGAGCTCAGTGCGCGCCCGCGTGAAGAACTCCTCGTCCTTGGGATTCGCTCCTGGCCAACCCCCCTCGATGTAGGCAACGCCCAATCGATCGAGTTGACGAGCGATCTTCAACTTGTCTTCGACCGTGAGCGATATGCCCTCGAGCTGGCTGCCGTCGCGCAGGGTCGTGTCGTAGATCTCGACCTTCGCTGGCTGTCGAGTTGTTCGGTCGATTCCGGAAAGATCGCTCTGGACGCTCATAACGCGGCTATTACCTTGTCACCCATCTCGGCGGTCGTTCCCGACTCTGAGGCCACCGCTTCGGCAGCTGTTCTAATGCGACCTGCAGCTTCTGTTTCACCAAGGTGTTCGAGCATCATTGCTCCCGACAAGATTGCAGCGAGGGGGTTGGCGATTCCCTGGCCGGCGATGTCTGGAGCCGATCCGTGAACGGGCTCGAACATCGATAGACCCGCGGGGTTGAGGTTCGCCGACGCCGCCAGTCCGACTCCACCGGACACGGCTCCACCGAGATCGGTGAGGATATCGCCGAAGAGGTTGTCGGTAACGATCACGTCGTAACGCTGTGGGTCTTCGACGAAGTAGATGCAGGCAGCGTCGACATGGTTGTACGCGGTCTCGACGTTGGGATACTCACGGGCGACGTCGTTGAACGTCCGCTCCCAAAGATCTCCCGAGAACGTGAGCACGTTGGTCTTGTGGACCAACGTGAGGTGGTTGCGACGTGTCGCTGCGAGTTCGAACGCATATCGGCAGGCTCGCTCGACGCCCATCCGTGTGTTCACCGAACCCTGTGTTGCGATCTCGGCCGGGGTGCCCTTACGGAGGAAACCGCCTTCACCTGCATAGGTGCCTTCGGTGTTCTCTCGGATGACGATGAACTCGTGTGAGCCGTCCGGAGCCAGGAACGGCCGATGGTTGATGTAGAGATCGAGCTCGAAACGCATCCGAAGAAGAAGCCCGCGCTCGATCACGCCAGGAGGCACATCAGGGCTGCCGACGGCCCCCAAATAGATGGCGTCAAGACCGCGCCATTCTTCGAGGATCTCATCGGTCAAGATGACGCCATCCTTCAGATAACGAGCGCCGCCAAGGTCGTAATCCACCGTGTCGAGCTGCACTCCTGCGGCATCGATCACGCGCATGCCTTGCTCAATGACCTCGGGACCGATTCCGTCGCCACCAACGATGCCTACCTTGTGCGCCATGCAAATTCCTCATTGTTAACCGATGGACTCCCTGAGTTTACGAGGCTTGTCCCCAAGCACCCATTCGGAGGTCGCTAGTTCGGAGGTAGCTAGGCGCATGACCGCAGATCGAGTTGTTCGCAAAGTCAACGTCGCCGGCTTCTAGTCGATGAGGGCGTCGCTTCGGACGCGTGCCTCTTCGGCATCGATGTGCGCTTTGAGGACACGTCCAAACAACTGCTCGGTGCGTTCGAGCCGTCCGATCACGTTCGGCTTTTCGGTGTAAGCGAAGATCGCCGCGTGACGTGGTCGGGAGTCGCGGGCGACGCGAGAGACCGAGTGCAGGGAGTATCGCCCCCGGAAGATCTGCATGTCACCGGGACGAAGATCGAGCGTGTGTACTCCATCTCGTCCACCCTCGAGAACGTGTTGGATGTGGTCGAAGCCCTCCTCGCCGTCAGCGCGGATGTTCGGGACGTATTCGAACAGACCGCCGTCGTCGGCCTCCTCGACCAGCACGGTCACCGCGAACTCGTTGGTGTCGAAGTGCCAGGTGAACTGTTGATCGGGGTCGAGGATGTTGGCGGTGAGCCCGGCGAGTGGATCGGCGTAGGGATGCAACTCGGGAATCTCGAGACAGTCGGCGAGAAAGCGAGCGAGATCGGGGTGTTCAAACATCACGCGCATCGCCGTCGAGGCTTCCCATGAGTCGCCGGGGATAAAACCGCTCGATCGTTCCAAGAACGTGTTCATGGGGTGACGGTCCCGATAGTCAGCGTTGTGGTGAAAGTGAAAGTAGGGGTTGATCACCTGCGTCGAGAAATGTGTTGTGTGTTTCCGCTCCCAGATTTCCCGTCCGAGCTGTGCGAGCGCATCTGGTCGAACGAGATCTCGAACGATGGCGCAACCCCTGGCACGCAGCCCGACTCGAGCAGCTTCGACAGCGGCCGCGTACCCCTCGGAGTCGGGTTGATCGAGCGGGTTCCGATCGAGATCGATGAGGTCGTTCAGCGAGGCGAACATCTCATGCCTCCCAATGCGGAACCCAGTCGCCTTCGAGACGGAACGAGAGCTGGGCGTCGTCTTCGATTCGTTTCGCTACGTGCAGTTCGCCCACGTCCGCTCCGTAGCGGTCGGTCGCCCGAGCAAACGTCTCTTGCGCACGGGTGGTCATCGGCAGGTCGGTGCCCACGTTCTCTGCGAGCTCCATGGTGAGGCCGAGATCTTTCATACAGAGGTCGAGGGTGAAGCTCGGGTCGTAGTGGCCAGCAAAGATCGATGGAGCGTCGTGGCGAGCAACGAAGCTGTCGCCAACGGAATCCTTAATCGCCTCCCACAGCACGTCGAGCTCGACGCCGTTGGCCATCCCCAGAGCGAATCCCTCACCGAGCGATGCAGCGTGAATGAACCAGAGTTGGTTCGTCACGAGTTTGGTCACGTTGCCGGTGCCGAGTTCGCCGCAGCGGATCGCCCTGCCGAGCTGTTCGAGAACGGGCACGACACGATCCAAATCGGTAACGCTTCCGCCGGCGAACAGCGTGAGCTTCCCGTTTCGAGCCCCATCGACAGCGCCGGTGACCGGGCTATCGACGACGGTGACGCCCTCGGGTGTCTGTGACGCGAGCTCGATCACGAACTCCTTCCGGTTCGTCGTGAGGTCGACCCAGACGCTGCCCGGTTGCAACTCACCCAGCGCTCCGCCATCGACCATCACGGCCCGCACGTGATCGGGCCTCGGGAGCGACGTCATGAGCAGGTCGGCATTTCGCGCGCAGCCGTTCGCATCGGCACCAGCAATACAGCCGCCAGCGACCGCAGCGCTCAGTGCATCGGGATCGATATCAAATGCGGTGACCTCGTAGCCGGCCGCTGCCAAACGAACCGCCATTGGCCCGCCCATGTTGCCGAGCCCGACAAATCCAATGCGTTCGTTCATGTTGGGAGCGTAAGAACGATTTGACCAGTGGTCAATCCGGTGATTTTGTCATCGAGACATGACTCAAATTGATGGCTTGGAGGTTTCGGATCGGGCACTGCGAATTTTCGCGACCGCGGCCCGAACTGGATCCCGCTCGGTCGAATCGGACGGAGTGACCTCGACAGCGTGACGCTTCGTCGCGAAGCGCACATCGTCGGCGGCTAAGACTCGGCGGAGCGGTTTCGGAAGGCCTCCATGAGAGGAATCCTC
>JBLIMK010000116.1:0-10445 GCA_047638715.1 Verrucomicrobiales bacterium | reverse complement strand
GGAGACGCGGGCAGCCCGCTGTATTTGACCCAACTGACCCGTGGATCAGCGTCGAGCCATTCGGCTACTCGCTGGGCGTTGGCCACGTGTTCGGTCATCCGTTGAGGAAGGGTTTCCACACCTTGCAGCAACATGAACGCGTTGAATGGCGACATCGATGCGCCGACATCTCGAAGCTGCTCGCTCCGCAACTTGGTGGCGTAGGCGTATTCGCCGAAGTTGTCCCACCAGCGAAGCCCGTTGTAGCTCGAGATTGGTTCGGTCATGAGCGGAAAGCGCCCGTTCCCCCAGTCGAATCGACCACTGTCGACGATGATCCCGCCGATGGAAGTTCCGTGGCCACCCAAGAACTTGGTGGCTGATTGCACAACGATGTCGGCTCCATGTTCGAGTGGGCGACACAAGAATGGGGTGGCGAACGTGTTGTCGACGACGAACGGCACCCCGAATTCGCGGGTGACTTCGGAGATCGCTTCGAGGTCGGCGACTTCGCCGCTCGGGTTGGCGATGATCTCGGTGAAGACGGCCTTGGTGTCATCGTCGATCGCTGCCCGCACAGCATCTGGTGAGTTCGCGTTCACGAAACGGGTGTCGATGCCAAGACGTCGCAGCGTGACATCGAATTGGGTCACCGTGCCGCCGTATAACGAGGAGTTCGCCACGATGTTGTCGCCCACCCCGGCCAACGCTGTGATGGCGAGGAACTCAGCGGCCTGCCCACTCGCGCACGCCACGCCCCCGATGCCACCTTCGAGGCTTGCTATCCGTTCTTCGAACGCGGCGATCGTGGGGTTCGAAATTCTGGTGTAGATCGTTCCGAACTTCTGTAGCGCGAACAGATCGGCGGCGTCCTGGCTGTTCTCGAACACGAAGCTCGTGGACTGATAGATCGGCACGGCTCGAGCCCCCGTATGGGGATCTGGCCTCGCTCCTGCGTGCAACGCTCGCGTGCGGAATCCCCACTGATGATCGGCCATGGAATTGAAACTACTTGCGTGGATCTACAATTCCAGCGTGATTGGGATTGGTATGGACCTCGTCGAGCTGGATCGATTTCGAATGACGCTTGAACGCACGCCCCGAATCAAGACCCGCACATTTACCTCTGCCGAGCAGGCGTATTGCGATGCGAAGAACGATCCGACCGAGCGATACGCGGTTCGCTGGGCAGCCAAAGAGGCAGTGATGAAGGCGATGGGGGTCGGGCTCGGCGCCGTTTCGATGTCCGACATCGAGATCGTGCGAGAAGAATCGGGCGCGCCGACGGTCGTGCTGCACGACACGGCTGCTGCAAAGGCAGACGAGCTTGGGATCACCGAATGGAAGATCACGCTCACGCATACCGAAAGGCAAGCCCAGGCCATCGCTGTTGCGCTTTGAGGCATAAACTCACGCGCATGATCGAACATGTTGCAGCCGATGGTGAGGACGGCGAGAACGATGTCCTTGAGGAGTCCGCCGCGCGCGATGTGTGCCAAGACGCTCCCAACGTCGATGAACTCGAAGGTCGCCTGCACGATCTGCAGAGCGCCATGGATCAAATCCAGGTTGGTGACCTCGATGCCGCAGAGCGAGCGATCGAGGCCCTTGAGGATCGCATTGGATCTGCGCGAGACTGAACCATGAGCACCGCCGAAGAAGTTAGCGAACTCGCGGGTGACGTAGTCACGGTCACCGGGGACATGATCATTCCGCTTCCGCCGACGTTTGACGATGTGTCAGACGAGCGCGAATACCGCAAGAAGATGTTGATCGATGCACTCCACGTGCTCGGTTCTTTACGGCTGGCCGAGGGCGCTGTCGGCCACATCACGGTTCGTGACCCCGAGTTCTCCGACCGCTTCTGGGTCAACCCTCTCGGCTTGAGTTTTAAGGTCGTCGAGGTCGATGACCTTCTCTGCGTGAACCACGACGGCGAGATCCTGCACGGGAATCGTCCGCTCAACAACGCTGCGTTTGCCATCCACGGAGCGATTCATGCAGCTCGGCCCGACGTGGTTTCGGCGTGTCACACCCACGCGATGTATTCGAAGAGTTTTTCGGCTCTCGGCATTCCGCTCGAGATGATCACTCAAGATCACTGCATGTTTTATGACGACATCGCAATGCATAGCGACGACGGTGGGGCGGTCGTTACCGATGCTCTGTCGGGCGAGAAGATGGCCGATTCGCTGGGTGACAAGAAAGCGCTCGTTCATCAGAACCACGGCATTATCACGGTCGGCGAATCTGTAGACGAAGCTGCGTGGTGGTTCGTAGCGCTCGAACGGGCATGCCAAAGCCAACTCTTGGCGATGGCCGCGGGCGAAATGAAGATCATTCCCGACGAGTACGCCCAGTTGAGTTACCAAGAGACGGGGTACTCGTTCGCTGGCTGGTTCCAATTCCAAACGATTAAGCAGGAACATGGCCTCGCATAGTCCGTTGAGGCAGGTGCGGTGACCCGACTCGAAACCCTCGTCCCGCCACTGGTGTGGATGGTTCTCGGAATTCTCATCGTCGCCGGGGTCTCGGCAACCCTCGACGAGCAGTGGCTCGATGGCGGCGCTGCGAGGGTGGCTGCGCTCGCGTTCATCGTGATTGGTTTGGGGTTTCTCGGATCGGCTGTCTTTGGATTCGGGAAGGCGAAGACGACCGTCGATCCGCACTCGATCGCTAGGGCGTCGACGCTGGTGACGGGCGGCGTGTATCGGCTCACCCGCAATCCGATGTACCTCGGGATGTTCTGCGTCGTGCTCGCGGCGGGACTTGGGCGAGGAGGGTTCATCGCTCTTGTACTCGGGGCGGCGAGCTTCGTTCTGGTCATGACGCGCCTGCAAATACTCCCCGAAGAGCGAATGCTGACCGAAATATTCGGCGCGGAGTACACGGACTTCATGGCTTCGGTCAGGCGCTGGATCTGAACACTTCTGCTGGCTGAAGGACGTTCCTCCCCGACATCTCGTACCGTGGTCGTCCGTGGATATTCGCTACCCACCTGATCTTCCGATCGCGGAACGACGCGAGGAACTGCTGGCTGCTATTCGCGACCACCAAGTGGTAATTGTCGCGGGCGAGACCGGTTCGGGAAAAAGTACCCAGCTACCGAAGATGTGCCTCGAGCTCGGGCTCCACGAGTCGGGTTGGGTTGGGCACACGCAACCTCGACGAATCGCTGCTCGCTCGATCGCGGAGCGCGTATCGGAAGAACTGGCTGACGAGCTCGGCGGGCTTGTTGGTTACAAGGTTCGGTTCACTGATCAGGTCTCGAAGAAGACAGCGATCAAAGTAATGACCGATGGCATTCTCCTGGCGGAGATGCAGCACGATCGGCAGCTGTCGAAGTACTCGGTGATCATCATCGATGAGGCGCACGAGCGCAGCCTGAACATCGATTTCCTTCTCGGCTACCTCAAGCAGCTATTGCCGAAACGCCCAGATCTGAAGGTCATCGTCACCTCCGCCACGATCGACACGGCACGATTCTCCGAACACTTCGAGAACGCGCCGATCATCGAGGTGTCGGGGCGCAACTACCCGGTCGAGATCAGGTATCGACCCCCTGAAGATGACGAGACCGGGGAATCGCTGACGCAGGCCGAGGCGATTGTCGATGCGATCTTTGAACTCGATAACGAGGCGGACGGCGATGTCTTAGTTTTTTGTTCTGGGGAACGAGACATCCGAGAAGCGGCGGACGCGCTCGGCGATGCCCGGCTGCGCGATACCGAGATCCTTCCCCTCTACGGTCGCCTCAGCGCCGCCGAGCAGCACCGGGTGTTCGAACGAAAGCGAAGTGGTGTCCGACGCCGCATCGTCATCGCGACCAATGTCGCCGAGACCTCGCTCACCGTTCCGGGTATTCGTTATGTGGTCGATCCCGGCACAGCTCGCATCAGTCGATATAGCAACCGCACGAAAGTCCAACGTTTGCCGATCGAAGAGATCTCCCAGGCTTCGGCGAACCAACGTTCTGGCCGCTGCGGTCGCGTCGCAGCCGGCATCGCGATTCGTCTCTACTCCGACGATAACTTCTCGACTCGACCAGAGTTCACCGAACCCGAGATCACCCGGACGAACCTGGCCTCTGTCATCTTGCAGATGGCCTCCCTCGGTCTTGGAGACATGGAACGTTTCCCCTTTGTGGAGCCCCCAGAGCTGCGCAACATCCGTGACGGTGTCGCCCTTTTGGAAGAGCTCGATGCGGTCGACCCCGATCGGCAAGGAACGAAGAAGTGGTTGACGCCGATGGGAAAGGAGCTCGCCAGGCTCCCCATCGACCCCCGCTTTGGTCGCATGGTGATCGAAGGGGCCGACACCGGTTGTCTTCGCGAGGTCATGATCATCACGGCCGGGTTGTCCGTTCAGGACCCGCGCGAGCGTCCTTCCGAGAAACGAGAGGATGCAGGCCAGTTCCATGCGCGATTCAACGAGCCGGGCTCAGACTTCATTGCATGGCTGCACATGTGGGACTACATCGAGACCGAGCGGCGGGCGCGGTCGAATGGTCAGTTTCGCAAGATGTGTAAGCGCGAGTATCTGAATTTCAATCGGATTCGAGAATGGCAAGACATCTTGCGCCAGCTCGAGCGCACCGCGAAGTCGCTGGAATGGAAGATCAATGCGGATCCAGCGCAGCACGAGGTTGTTCACCAGGCGTTACTCACCGGCCTTCTCTCCCAGATCGGCGTGAAGGACGCGTCGACGAACGAGTTCACCGGTGGCCGAAACGCACGCTTCCTGATCGGACGGGGTTCATCGCTCGGGAAGAAACCGCCGAACTGGGTCATGGCGGGCGAACTCGTCGAAACAAACCGGCTGTGGGCGCATAGCGCTGCACGTATTCAGCCCGAGTGGGCCGAGCGGGCTGGCGAACACTTGGTGAAGCGAAGTTATGACGAAGCCGAGTGGGATCGAGACAAAGGTTCCGCGATGACCATCGAACGGGTCTCGCTGTACGGCGTCCCTCTCGTCGCCGGTCGTCGAGTGCACTACCGACAAGTCGATCCCGAAACAGCGCGGCAGCTGTTCATCCATCATGCGCTCATCGAGGGCGACTGGCAGACCCATCACGCGTTCTTTGTACAGAACGAGTCGGTGCTCGAAGAGGTGCGCCGATTGGGCGCCCGCCAACGGCGCGACCTCTTTGTCGAATACGACGTGCTGTATGACTTCTACGACGAACGAGTGGGCGAGAACGTCACTTCCGGTGCAGATTTCGATCGGTGGTGGAACAGGCGACGCAAGAAGGATCCCCGCCAGCTCGACCTTCGACTCGATGACATCTTCGAAGCAGAATCGTCGGACGACTCTGCCGATTCGTTTCCCGAAACGTGGCAGGCGGGTGATCTGGAGCTCGCGGTCGACTACGAATTCGACTCCACGTCCGCCAACGACGGTGTCACCGTGATCGTGCCCGTGTCGTTGCTCGGCCACATCGATGCAGACGCATTCGAGTGGAACGTACCGGGACTGCGTGAAGAGCTTGTGACGGCGCTGCTGCGCACTATGCCAAAGGCGGTCCGGAAGCCGTTTGTCCCCATCCCCGACACCGTGAAGTCGATCTTGCCGCAACTCGAAGAATCCTCAGGGAGCCTGGTCGAGTCCGTGCGGGCAGCGCTTCGAGAACTTCGCGGCGAACCCTTGCCCGCTGACGCCCTCGTCGTCGATCGCCTCCCGGATCACCTTCGCCCTGTCTTTCGCGTCGTCACCGACGATGGAGACCTCATCGTGCAGGGTCGAAATCTCGATGCACTGCGTGTCCAGCTCGCCGACGAGGTGAGCGATGTGCTGGCCGGTGGTGACCATCCGCTCGTGTCGGACGCGCAGACCTCCTGGACCTTTGGCGAGATCCCACGACGTATCCGAACGAAAGCGGCGGGCCAAGAGGTCGACGCGTTTCCATCCTTCGTCGACAACGGCACGTCCGTGTCGCTCCACCTGCTCGCTGGAGCATCCGCTCAGCACGAGTCGATGTGGCTCGGCACTCGGCGACTGTTGCGGCTGAACGTCGGTGGGGCGGCGAGACGGCTCGATGATCTGCTCGACACCAAAGCCAATCTTGCGATCGCGGCGAGCCCGCACGGAAGCAAGGTCGCGTGGGTGAACGATGCGGCTGACTGCATCTTTTCGGCACTGTTGGCCGACGCCGGCGGAGTGGTGTGGAACGAGGCCGACTGGGGATCTCTGGTCGAGCGAGTACGGAACGGCCTGGAGAGCGGCGTTGCTCATCACGGCCCCTCGGCTGTGCAGATTCTCATTCTCGGAACGAAACTCCGAGCGGGTCTCTCCGGTACAACAGCGCCAGCGGTGGCACCGGCACGCCAGGACATGTTGCAACAACTCGATCGGCTCGTTTACCCGAACCATCTTTCCGGTGTGGGTGCAGATCGGCTTGGCGACGTCGTGCGGTATCTCCGAGGTATCGAGATTCGGTTGGCCAAACTCGCCGATCGCGTGACGCAGGATCTCCAACTCATGGTGAAATGCCGCGCCTTGGAAGCTGACTTCGATCACTACGCGGAGCGCCTTCCACCCTCTAACGCGCTCGTCGCCATCAATTGGCAGCTTGAAGAATTTCGGATCGCGACATTCGCCCAACAGGTGGGCACCAGGGAAAAGGTCAGCGAAAAGAAGATCCGCTCCGCGCTTCGACAGCTCTAACGCGGAGAGTTACCGGGTCAGTTTGGCGAAAGTTTCAAGGTCGATGTTTCCGCCTGACAACGTCACGCCGACCCGCATCCCGGGCTCGACGAGGCCTCGGTTCAAGACCGCTGCAAGCGCCGACGCTCCGGACGGCTCGACGACAAGTTTGTGGTGTTCGAACAACAATCGCATCGAGGCGATGATTTCGTCATCGGTCACGGTTGTGAAGACATCGGCGCGGCGGTTCGTGACCGACCACGTGAGTTCGCCGGGCGCTGTTGTCTGCTGGCCGTCGGCGATCGTGCGCGGGACCTCGGGCAAGGTCACTCGTTTCCCTGCGGCTCGACTCTGGAGATGGTCGTCGCCCGCTTCGGGTTCAACACCGACCACGATGATGTTCGGATTGAGCGCCTTGGCCACGGTGGAACAACCAGCCAATAGCCCGCCGCCGCCAAGACAGACGAAGAGCATGTCGAGATCGGCTACATCATCGAAGAGTTCGAGCGCTGTCGTGCCTTGGCCTGCCATGACGTTGCGATGGTCGAACGGGGGGATGACAACTCCGCCGAGATCGGCCTGAACAGCTGCCGCCACCGTCGGACGATCCTCTGTGTAGCGGTCGTACTCGACGATCTTCGCGCCCCAGTGTTCGGTCGCTGCCCTCTTCATGGCCGGTGCGTCGCTCGGCATGACGACGGTGGCAGCGCATCCGTGCAGGCCAGCGGCGCGGCTGATCGCCTGGCCATGGTTGCCCGATGAATATGTGATCACGCCCGTTGCGCGTTCGTCGTCGGTCAGCGCTGCAATCGCGTTCGTGGCCCCGCGGAACTTGAACGAACCGGTGCGTTGCAGCGATTCCGCTTTGCAAAAGACCTGCGCATCGACGATCGATGACAGCAGGGTCGATTCGATGATCGGCGTCCGCCGCGCGAAGGGTGCGATTCGGACGGCCGCGGCTTCGACGTCGGCGATTTCAATTGCTGGATCATCACTCATTGCTGCGTCGTCATTCGTCAAGGCAATGCTCAGGATTTGAAAAGTCGCTCAGGGTTCCGGCGTGCCCCAGCGAAACCGCGACGAGGAATCCCTCCGCCTTTTCGCAGTAGGGGAAACGGTTTGCGAGCGCGTGAAACTCGGGGGAATGGTTCGGTTCGACGAGGTGCGCCAGCTCGTGGACGATGACGTAGTCGATGACCCATGCCGGGAAGGTGCCCATGCGGTGAGATATCCGAACCGCGCCCGAAGCCGGCGTGCACGACCCCCAACGGTTCTGTTGACGGGCCGACCAAGTAATCGATTTGGGTTTGGGGAGCGAATACTTCTTCGCGAGCATCTCGGCGCGTCCGGACAGGTCGACGGCTGAAGCTGTGCGCTTTCGAGAGAGTTTGGACGTGAGGTCACTGATATGGCGCTTCTGTTCCGCATCCGATAGGCCCTCGGGCATTCGAATCTCGATCGTGTTGCCCACGAATCGAGCGGAGACGGTCTTCTTTCGTCGCGGCGACGTGATGATCCGCACGGGAATGTCGGACTTCCGCGGCGCGTCCACATTCACAGGATGTCAGATGCCTGCGCGCTCGCGAGTTCGCCCTCATCGATCAGCTCCACCCGTTCGCCGACCGTGAAAGATCCGTCATCGGCAACGTCGAGCCAGATGGCTCCGAGGTTTGGGCAGCGTCCTCGCCGCCACCCCGCGCGATCTTCGAGAAGGTAGATGATGCCACCATGTGCCACGACGAGCGCTTCGTCCCGCGGATCTGCGAGAAGCTCGGCGACTGCCCGCAGTCCGGCGTCGATACGCGGCCAGAGTTCGTCGTCGAGTTCGTACGTGGGCGGCCTCTGGTCGGCCTCTAGATAACCCGGCCAGTCTCGTTCGATGTCGTGTCGGGTGAGGCCGCTCCACTCGCCAGCGCTGCGCTCGATCAGATCGGGTACCGGAACGATCGGCCCGATCCCCAGTTCGGTCGAGATGATGTAGGCCGTCTCGGCGGCGCGCATCAGGGTCGAGGCAGCGATGACATCGAACGTCCCGAGCTTTTGGGTCGCGACGTGCGCCTGGCGTCTTCCGAGCGCGCTCAGAGCGATATCTGCTTGCCCCTGCCAGCGCCCGTCGGCATTCCATTCCGATTGGCCGTGGCGAACGAGGAGGATGCGTGGCATGGCTCTCAACGTACACTTCAAACGTGCCTACCCTTCGCCTGTTCGCAACGGTCCGAGTCGCAGCTGGAACTGGCAAAGTTGTGATTGATGGAGGAACCGTCGGCGATGTGCTCGCGAATGCTTCCTCTAAATTTGGCGAGGAATTCCAATCGATGATCCCCATCTGTCGGGTCTGGGTGAACGGGGAAGCTGCCGACTCCGACACCGAAGTGCGCAATGGTGACGAAGTCGCGTTGCTGCCACCGGTTTCCGGCGGTTGAGCCTCACATTCGCACACCCTTCTGCCGACTAGATTCACTGATACGGCGCCGCCGATGGCGATGCTACCTACCGCACTTCCAGTGCTCTTCGAAGGATCGCTTCATGACGCCAGAACTCGACGTGGTAACGGACCCGTCCTTCCTCTCAGACCTCGCCGGCCGCGACATGGATGAACTTCGTGCCGTTCGCAGTCGTTGTCAATCTCTCGAAAACAGCCTCTCGTATGTCCGAAGGTTGATTCAGGGTCGTGTGGATATCCTTGGAGGCGAGATGCAGCGCCGCCGCGAGGGCGGAGCCGCCGGCGACATGAGCGACCTCATTAGTCGCCTTCCCGACATCCTTTCCGAAGGCAGTCGATCGACGGGTGGGCCCGGCTCGGTTCGTCCGCCACATTCACTCGAACCGGACCCTGATGTGACCGAACAGCTCGAGTTGATGCTCGAGGCGGTCATTGCTGCCGACGATCTCGGGAACGTCGCTGGACTCGACGAAGCGGCCGTCCTCGGCGGACTCACCGAGCTCAACGCACTCGAAGATCGGGTATCGCAACGTCGCCGCGAGCTCCATGGTGTGATCGACACGGTTCAGGCTGAAGTAACGCGCCGGTACACGTCAGGCGAAGCAACCATCGACGGGCTGCTGTCCTCCTAGAAACCCATACACTGTCGGGCGCAGGGACACCTGCTTCGCCGCCTTAGCTCAGTTGGTAGAGCAACGCTCTTGTAAAGCGTAGGTCATCGGTTCGACTCCGATAGGCGGCTCGATGTTGTTGCCGAGGTCGCAATCCGTCTCCTGGCGGCTCCTCGATGCTCGGCGGTCGGCCGGAGACTGCGTCAACGCGATGTGAGGCCCGAGCGGAGCGGACGGCCCGAAGAACGGCTGAGCGTTTTCGTAGAGCGAAGCGAAGCGAAAAGGCGGTAAGTGAGTGAGGCCGCTAGGCCGAATGAACGGCGGGTGCTTGTATTGGTCGCCCGGAGCGGCAACACTTGCGGCGATGGCATTGACAGAGCGAGACCGCGCAATCATCGAGTTTGAACGCACTTGGTGGTCAGAAGACGCGTCCAAAGAATCGATCATTCGCGAGCGTTTCGAGCTCTCGACCACACGTTATTACGAGCTTCTGGGCGAGCTCATCGACTCCGATGAGGCGTATGCCCACGATCCGCTTGTGATCCGTCGCCTTCGCAGGTTGCGTGACCGCCGTCGCCGTGCACGGTTCGAACGCCAAATCGAACAGCCGCCAGCCCGATGACGAACGCCGGAAATCACGCAACCGACGACGGCTCGCTCGCCCGCTCCACCGGCGGTGCTGCGGCACGCGGAGCGATGCTTATCGCCTTGGCACTGGTCATTGGACTCGTCCTTATGGCGTTCGCTCTCGACGATCCCCAGACCATCGT